>JBQCHN010000111.1:0-41964 GCA_051954615.1 Mesorhizobium sp.
CGTTCCTGCAGGCCGCCGACCATCTTGGCGTAGATGGCGTGGTCGAGCGTGGGAATGACGACGCCGACAAGGCTGGTGCTCTGCGATCGCAGCGCCCGCGCCGAATTGTTGGGGACGTAGCCGAGCTGGTCGGCGGCAGCGAGCACCCGTTCCTTTTCCATTGCCCCGACGGTGGGATGCCCGTTGAGCACGCGGGACGCAGTCGCCACCGAGCAACCAGCACGCAGTGCCACATCCTTCAGCTTGACGACGCGGGGTTCGACCGTCCCATTCGTCCGCACCCTGCTCATAAGTCGGTGTCCCCCCGCTGACCAGCGCATAATGGCGCGGGAATGCGATCGTCCGCAACAAGGGCAGGCATGCTTGGGCAAAGGTGCGAGGAAGACATCTGCACGCTCCTCCTATCCCGAGAAGCCGGCATAGGGCTTCAGCGGGACGATCGTCACGTCGAGCATTCCGGCCTCGGCGAAGGGCAGCGAATTGATCTTGTCCATGACCGCCTGTTCGTCGGGCGCCTGCACGATCTGGCAGGCACCCTTGCCGTCCGCCCGATGCCAGATCTGCAGCGTGAACTGCTCCTTGTAGAGCTCGCGCGCGCGGGCCACCTCGGCCTCGAACTTGCCGGCGAACTCCGCCTCGGTGAAATCTTCCGCTTTGCGTCGGGTGAGCACAAGAAACTGCATCTGTCTTTCCTGCCGGTGGGACCTTCGTTACGCCGCGCCAGCTATCGGCGCACGGTTGGCGAGGATCAGTTCGGCCGCCCGCTCCGCGATCATGATCGTGGTGGCGTTGGTGTTGCCGGAAACCAGCCGGGGCATGATCGAGGCATCCGAAATCCGCAGGCCGTCGATGCCCCGGACCCTCAACCTTGTGTCCACGACCGCGGTCTCGTCCTCGCCCATGCGGCAGGTGCCGGACGGATGGTAGCCGGTGCGGGAGGCTGCGCGCACGAAGGCTTCCAGGTCGGCGTCGCTATCGGTTTTCGCGCCGGGATAGTGCTCGCGCACAAGGTGCTTGCTGATCGCGCTCTGTTCCATGATCCTGCGGCCGAGCCGCACGCTGGCCACGGTGCCTGCGAGATCGTCGGGGTGGGAGAGGAAGTTCGGATCGATCACCGGATGGTCGGCCGGATCGGCCGATTTCAGCGTAACCGATCCGCGCGACTTCGGTCGCACCAGATAGGCGTTAAGCGTGCAGCCGGCGCCGCCGGGAATGTCCGGGACCCCGGCATCGACGCCTGCGCCGGCCAGGAAATGGAACTGCACGTCGGGCAGGCCTTCCTGCTTGCCGCTCCACCAGAAGCCGCCGGCCTCGACGATATTGGACGTGACCGGGCCGGAGCGGAACAGGGCGAACTGCATGCCGGCCCAGACCTGCCAACGCAGCTTCTTGTACTTGTCGTAGCTGTTGGCGTTCGCGACCTGGTAGACGAGAAAAATGTCGAGGTGGTCCTGCAGATTCCCGCCTACTTCGGGACTGTCGCGAACGACGTCGATACCGTGCGCCTTCAATTCGGCAGCCGGACCGATGCCGGACAGCTTGAGCAGCTTGGGCGTTCCGATCGCTCCCGAGGTCAGGATCACTTCGCGGCTTGCGCGGATCGTGCGCCGACGGCCACCCATGTCGACCTCCACGCCCGCCGCGCGGCCGTTCTCGATGACGATGCGCCGGGCCTGGGCTTTGGTGAGCACCCGCAGATTGCTGCGCTTCAGCGCCGGCCGCAGATAGCAGTTGGCCGCGCTCGACCTGCGGCCGGCCCGGTTGGTGACCTGATAGAGGCCGCATCCGGCCTGCATGCCGGAGTTGAAATCCCGGTTCGACACGATGCCCGCCTGCTGGCAGGCCTGGAGCCAGGCATATGACAGCGGATTGACGTAAGACGGATCGGACACGAGCAGGGGGCCGTCCACTCCGTGGCTTTCCCCTGCAAGGCTCTGGTTGCCCTCGGCCCGGAGGAAATAGGGGAGGACGTCGTCATAGCCCCAGCCGGTGCAGCCGTGCTCGTCGCGCCAGCCGTCGAAATCTTCGGGATTGCCGCGAATGTAGATCTGCGCATTGATGGAACTGCCTCCGCCGATCACGCGCGCCTGGGTATAGGGGAGGCGAATGTCGCCCTGCTGCGTTTGCGGGGCGGTTTCATAACCCCAGGAGAACTTCAGCCCGGTGGTCTTGTAGTAGGCCACCGGCAGGTGGATGTAGGGACTCCTGTCGCGATCGCCTGCCTCCAGCAGGATCACCCGACAGGTGGGATCGGCGCTGAGCCGCGCCGCGAGCGTGCAGCCGGAACTGCCGCCGCCGACGATGACGAAGTCCGCTTCCAGGTCGTGCTCCATGCTCACCGGGCCTCCGTCTTCGCCACCCATTTGAGGACATGCGTGGCGATCGCGACGGTCTCGCCGTTCTGGTTGACGGCCTTGATGTCGGCCGTCGAGCGACGCCGGACTTCATCGACCGCGGTGATCTCGTAGTTGACGGTAATCGTGTCGCCGAAGAAGACCGGAGCCAGGAAGCGCACGCGGTCGTAACCGAGCGAAACCGGCGTCTCGCCCTTGCCATGCCCGTCGCGCGACTGCTCCACCATCATGCTGGAGGTCGTGGACATGAAGCCGACGACCAGCGCGCCATGGGCGATCCTTTGCCCGTAGCCGGATTTCTCCATCAGCGCCTGATTGACGTGGACGGGCGCGAGGTCGCCGGTGACGCCGGCGAAAAGATAGACGTCCGACTCGCTTACCGTTTTGGAAAAGGAAACGCGATCTCCCACGGAGACATAGAATTCGCTCAACAATCCCTCCCTTGGTCGCCGCATCGATATGGAGAAAGCGGCGTTCTGGAAATCGTTTTCTCATACGGTGACAGTTGTGTCAATCGATGGGAAGAGACCGCTTCTTCACCCGCCTGGCCTTTTTAAAATCGAACAGAAATATCTATATATTTGAAAAATAACATATTATTGAAATGATGTGTGCTGACATAGCTTGTTGCAAAAGCCGTTTTTCCACACTCGGGCGTGCTATTTTTGCCGACGCTTGAGAAAGGTATTGACTCCGGGTTGAGTGAATGAGAAAACGATTTCTAACATGGGTTGACCAGAAAGCACTGCGTTGCCTGGAGGAGGATCATGCTTCTAGACGGAATCAAGGTCGTCAGCTTCTGCCATTTCCTGCAGGGGCCGGCGGGTGCGCAGTATCTGGCCGACATGGGTGCGGACGTCATCAAGGTCGAGCCTGTCCTGGGCGCGCATGAGCGGCACTGGTCGGGCGCCGACGTGTTCGTCGAAGGCGTCAGCGGCTTTTATCTCTGCGCCAATCGCAACAAGCGCTCGATCGGCATCAACCTGAAGTCCGAGGAAGGGCGAGAGGTGGCGTCACGCCTGATCGCGCAGGCCGACGTCGTCATGGAGAATTTCCGTCCCGGCGTGTTTGCCCGGCTCGGTTTTACCGAAGAAGAGTTGCAGCGTCTCAATCCCCGCCTGATCTTCGCATCCGCAAGTGGCTACGGTTCCAGTGGCCCGATGGCGGCGCGACCGGGGCAGGACATCCTGATGCAGGCGGCTTCCGGCCTGGTCAGCGTGACGGGCTCGCCGGAGCGTGGCAACACGCCGGCAGGCGCGGCCGTGGTCGACCAACATGGCGGCGCGCTGCTGGCCATGGGCATCCTCGGTGCACTGCTCCGGCGCGAACGGGAAGGCAAGGGCACCCGTGTCGAGGCGAGCCTGATCAATTCGGCCATCGACCTGCAGACGGAGCCGCTGGTCAACTATTTCGCCGGCAACGTTCCGCTGTCGCAGATGCAGCGCGAGCACAACCTCGCCACCTGGTTCCATGCCGCGCCCTATGGCGTCTATCCGGCGAAGGACGGCCAGGTCGTCATCTCCCTGTGCAGCGACGAAACGCTGGCTGAAGCGCTGGACAGCGACGAATTGCGCAAGATCATCGGCCTCGACCGCTACAAGGAGCGCGACCTTGTCGCCCGCACCGTGCGCGAGGCTACGGCGCGCTTCACGCTGCAGGAGCTGGCAGAGCGCTTCGACAAGCACGGCGTCTGGTATTCGCCCGTCAACACCTATGACGACCTGCTGGAGCACCCGCAGCTCACGCATATGAACGTCTTCCGCAAGATCGACGTTCGCGGCAAGCCCGTCCATCTCGTCAATCATCCCAACCGCTACGATGGCAAAGTGCCGGAATTGCGCGTGCTGGCGCTGGAGATCGGCGAGCAGACCGACGAGATCATGGGCGAGCTCGGCTACTCGGCGGCGGAGGTCGATGCGATGATCGCGGCGGGCGCCGTCGTTTCGGCGCGGCAATCCGACAAGGTTGAAGAGGTCGCATGATGCACGCCACGGTCGACATGAGCACCGAGCACGAGCGGCCACAGGACCAGACGCGCGGCGTCGCCTTGGTCACCGGCGGCCGGCGCGGCATCGGCCGCGCCATCTGCCTCGAACTTGCAAGGCGCGGCTTCGACATCGCCTTCGTGGACTGGGTGGAGGACGCCAGCGTCGATGAAACGCTGACGCTGCTGGCCGGCGAGGGACGCCGCTCGGCGTTCTTCCCGCTCGACATTTCCCGCATCGACCGGCACGAGGCCGTTGTCGAGCAGGTCTGGAAGGAACTGGGGCCGATCAACTGCCTGGTCAACAACGCGGGCGTGCAGGTGGCGGTCCGAGGCGACATGCTCGACCTGGACGAGGCGGAGTTCGACCGGCTGGTTTCCGTCAACCTGCGCGGCACCTTCTTCCTCACCAAGGCCGTGGCGCGCCGCATGCTCGATCAGCCGCGACCGGCCGAAGGCGTCGAGAGATCGATCGTCACCATAACGTCCGCCAATGCCCATCTGGTGTCGCCCGAGAAGGCCGCCTACTGCATCTCCAAGGCCGGCCTTTCCATGGCCATGCAGGCCTATGCGGTGCGCCTCGCCGAGGCCGGCATCCGCGTCCACGAGATCCGCCCCGGCCTGATCGAGACCGACATGACGGCCGACGTCTACGAGCGCTATTCCCCCGGCATCCTCGACGGCAGCCTGTGCGCCCTTCAGCGCTGGGGCAAGCCCGCGGACATTGCCGGAACCATCGCCGCGCTGGCCACCGGCGCCATACCCTACAGTACCGGCGACATCTACAACGTCGGCGGCGGCATGCAGATACCGCGCCTTTGAGCGCATTTTTTCAGGTGGTGAAGAAAACGATTTCTCATCGGGAGGGCAGCAATGAATGCGATCGCACCCGTTTCGTCCGGTAAGGAGACCGTGGCGGCGCCCGCCGTTTTCCTCGAGATGCAGGACATCGAGAAATCCTTTCCGGGCGTGAAGGCGTTGCAGGGCGTCTCCTTCAGCGTCGGCCACGGCGAGGTGCACGGACTGGTCGGCGAGAATGGTGCCGGCAAGTCGACGCTGATGAAGATCCTGTCCGGCGCCTACAGGGCCGATGCGGGAACGCTCTGCCTCGACGGCGAAGCGGTGAGCCAGCCGACGCCGGCCCTGATGATCGAGCGCGGCGTTGCCGTCATCTACCAGGAGTTCGCGCAGGCCGAGCACCTGTCCGTTGCCGAGAACATCTTCATGAACCGGCTGCCGCGCAATCGCTTCGGCCGCATCGACTGGGCGACGGCCTCCCGCGAGGCCGAGCGCGCCATGGACCGGCTGGGCTTCCGCATCGATCCGCGCCGGCGGGTCGGCAGCCTCAGCGTCGCACAGCGGCAGATGGTGGAGATCGCACGCGCGGTTTCCCGCGACGCCCGGCTTATCGTGCTCGACGAGCCGTCCGCGGTGCTGGGCGATGTGGAACTGGAGAAACTGTTCACCACCATTCGTTCGCTCCAGGCTGAAGGGGTCGCCTTCATCTACATCTCGCATCGTCTGAAGGAAGTGTTCGAGCTGTGCCAGCGCGCGACGGTGCTTCGCGACGGCAGGATGGTGTCGAGCCGGCCGATCGCCGAGTGGACCACCGACAGCCTGATCCAGTCCATGGTCGGCCGGCCGATCGCCGACTATTTCCCGCAGCGCAACGCGCAGCCTGGGACGGAGGTGCTGGGCGTCTCCGGCCTGACGCGCGGCAAGGTGCTCAGGAATATCGACCTTTCGCTCGCGCGCGGTGAGATCGTCGGCATCTGCGGTCTGGCGGGGGCAGGGCGCTCGGAACTGCTGCGCGCCATCGTCGGACGGGACCCGATCGACTCCGGCGAGGTGAGGCTGCACGGGAAGAAGCAGCGGATCGCGTCGCCGCGCAAGGCGATCTCGCTCGGCATCGGCTTCGCGCCCGAGGACCGCAAGACCGAGGGGCTTTTCCTGTCGCAGTCGGTGAAGTTCAACGTCACCATCTCCAGGCTCGGCAATTTCGGCCCGAGCGCGAAGCTCAGCCTGGGCAAGGAGCGCAGCGCGGTCTGTGACTATGTGAAGCGCCTGCGCGTGAAGACGCCGCAGGTCGAGACCGCCATCGGGACGCTTTCAGGCGGCAACCAGCAGAAATGCGTGATCGCCAAGCAGCTCAACGCGAAATGCGACGTGCTGCTGATCGATGAGCCGACGCGGGGCGTCGATGTCGGGGCCAGGCGCGAAATATACGAGCTGCTCGTCGATCTGGTCGAGCGCGAGGGCCTCGCCGTGCTGATGGTGTCGTCCGAGCTGCCTGAGATCATCGGCATGTGCGACCGCATCCTGGTGATGCGCGAGGGCGAGATCGCGGCCGAACTGCCGCGCGGCGCGTCCGAGGAAGAAATCATGAAGCACGCGACGCTGCACTGAAGAGGCGTCCGCGCCTCGGCGAAAGCCGGCGGGCGGGCAAGCGGGAGGACTGAGGATGGCAATTCGGGACACCATGATGACGACACAAGAGGGAAGGGGACGTTTCAAGCTGGCGTTGCCGAAGGGCACCGGGCTGGTTTGGGTGCTCGTGGGACTGTGCGTCGTCGCGACCTTCCTGTCTCCCTCCTTCCTCAACGCCGTCAACGTCACCAATGTGATGCGTCAGGTCGCGCTGTTCGGCATCGTCAGCGTCGGCATGACCTTCGTCATCCTCACCAAGGGCATAGACCTGTCGGTGGGATCGATTCTCGGCGTCTGCGCGGTGGCGACGGCGCTGTTGCTCGCGGACGGCTGGCCGGTTTCCGCCGTGGTGGGAGTGGTGCTTCTGGCCGGGATCGCCATGGGGGCGCTGAACGGCCTCGGCATCACGTTCGGCGGCATCCCGCCCTTCATCATGACGCTCGGCACAATGGTTATGGGACGAGGCCTCGCCCTGACGCTGGCCAACGGCCAGCCGGTGGGCCTCGGTTCCCGCGCCGCCGATTTCATGTGGCTCGGCCGCGGCGCAATGCTGGGCGTGCCGGTGCCGGTCTGGATTTTCGCCATCGTCGCGGCGGCGGCGATCTACGTGCTGCGCTATACGGCCTATGGGCGACAGATCTATGCGGTCGGCTCGAACGCCGAGGCAGCCCACCTGTCGGGCATCGACGTCGGTCTCACCACCTTCTCGGTCTATGTGGTCAGCGGCTTCCTGGCGAGCCTCACCGCCCTCATTTTCGTGTCGCGGCTGACGGTGGGCGAACCGACCGCCGGCACCGGCATCGAATTGGAGGCGATCGCCATCACGGTGATCGGCGGCACCAGCCTGTTCGGCGGGGAAGGCGGCATCGTCGGCACGATCATCGGTGCGGGAATCCTGGCCGTTCTCGCTAATATCATGAATTTGCTGGGTATTTCGCCATTTACCCAGCAGATCGTCAAGGGCGCGATCATCATCGGGGCGCTGCTTTACGAAATGCTTGGAAAGCGCCGCGAACGGCACTGATCCCGGCTTATCGAGAAATACGACAACGGAGGAAACTGCAATGAACAAGAGAGAATTCCTGAAGATGACGCTCATGGCCGGCAGCGCGCTGCTGCTCGCAAGCCAGGCGATGGCGCAGGAGAAGATCAAGATCGGCTTCAGCCAGGGCACGATGAACCACCCGTGGCGCGTCGCGATGGTGGAAGGCAACAAGGCCTACGCCGAAAAGAACCTTCCCGACGTGGAACTCATCGTCACGGACGGCCAGAACGACTCGTCGAAGCAGGTCACCGACGTGGAATCGCTGATGGCGCAGGGCATCAAGGTGCTGATGATCAGCCCGCTTACTTCCGACGCGCTGACGCCGGTCGTGGCCGATGCGATGGCTGCCGGCATCAAGGTCGTGACGCTCGACCGTAAGGTCAACACGGACGTCACCGTCCATATCGGCGCGGAGAACAAGCCGATCGGCGAGGCCGCGGCGAAGTTCATCGCCGGCAAGCTCGGCGGTAAGGGCAAGATCATCGAGCTGCAGGGTACCGGCGGCGCTTCCGCCGTGGTGGACCGTCATGACGGCTTCGTCGACGGCATCAAGGGTACCGAACTGGAGATCGTCGCCGCGCAGAACTGCGACTTCCTGCGCGAAAACGCGGTCAAGTTCATGGAAGACCAGCTCCAGCGCTTCGGGCCGGGCCAGATCCAGGCAGTTTACGCCCACAATGACGAGATGGCGTTGGGCGCGATCCAGGCGCTCGAGGCAGTCGGTCGCCTGAACGAGGTGGTGGTCGTCGGCATCGATGGCCAGAACAACGCCTTCGAAGCGGTCAAGGCCGGCAAGCTGGCGGCGACCTTCGTCTATCCGTTCGTCGCGCCCGAAGGCATGGAGATTGCCTACAAGGTCGCCAAGGGCGAGGAGGTCGATCCCGTCATCGTGCTGCCCGGCAAGCAGGTGGACGCTTCCAATGTCGACGAGATGCTCGGCAAGGGCTTCTGATTTCCATGGGAGCCGCCCCGGCTGGATGCCGGGGCGGTTCCCTTTTTGATGCAATGACAGGAGAAGACGATGGGTAGCCGCAAATTCGAGCCGAGAGGGGTGATCCCCGCCTGCCTGATGCCATTCAACGCAGACATGAGCATCGATGAGCCGGGCTACCGTGCGCACCTGAAGGACATCGCTTCGGTGGCCGGCCTCAGCGGCATCACCATCAACGGCCATGCGGCGGAGGTTCATGCCCTGACGATCGAGGAACAGAAGCGCGCCGTCGTCGTCACCAAGGACGTGCTCCAGTCCGATGTCGCCACCATCGTCGGCATCTGCACCGAATCCAGCCTCGAGGCCGGGCGGCTCGCCGCCTACGCCCATAAGGAAGGCGCGGACGGCCTGCTGGTTTTCCCGCCGAACTTCATGGCGCTCGGCGGCGACCGGCGTCCGGAAATGATCGTGGAGCATCTGCGCCACATCACCGAGGCTTCCGATCTTCCCGTCATCCTGTTCCAGTTTCCGGTCGCGTCGCAGCTTTCCTATCCGCTCGAGACGCTTCTCGACCTGTGCCGCCGCTTTCCGACAATCCGGGCGGTCAAGGACCAGATCGGCGACGGCAACCGGCACGAACAGCAAATCCGCGAGCTTCATGCGCTCGACAGGCCGGTCAATACGTTGACCACGCACAGCGCCTGGCTGCTCGGCTCGCTCGCCATGGGCTGCGACGGCCTGCTTTCGGGCGCCGGCAGCGTCATCGCCGATCTCCAGGTCGCCCTGTTCAATGCGGTTCAGGCCGGCGACCTGAAGGCGGCGCAGGCGGTCAACGATCGCATCTATCCCACGGTCCGCGCCTTCTACGACGCGCCGCTGCTCGACATGCACAACCGCATGAAGGAAGCGCTCGTTCTGCTCGGCCGGATGAAGGAGGCCCATGTGCGGCCACCGTTGATGAAGCCGACCGCCGCCGAGATCGACAAGATCGGGCGCATGATGCATCTGGCGGGCCTGACACCGGAAAATGTCTACAGGTATGCCGCCTGACCCAGGCGGCCTTGGCGATGGAGAGCGTGATGGAGAGCGGCGGATCGCAGGTGCAGGCAGGGCTCGTCCTGGCGAGTACCCCGGCGGCGGGCGTGCGTGTTCTGACGCTCAATCGGCCGCAGAAGCTCAACGCGCTGTCGAAGGAGCTTCTCGCCGAACTGCGGGGGCATCTCGACGATGCCGCAGGCGATCCCGGCGTCGGCTGCGTGGTGCTCACCGGCGCCGGGCGTGCTTTCGCCGCCGGCGCCGACATCACCGACATGCTGGAGCGCGGCGTCGCGTCCTATATCGACCCGCAGCGGTTGGCCGTCTGGGCGGCGATCGAATCCTTCCCGAAGCCGATGATCGCCGCGGTCAACGGCTATGCGCTCGGCGGCGGCCTCGAACTGGCGCTGCTGTGCGATATCGTGATCGCCTCCGCGGCGGCCCGTTTCGCCACGCCCGAAATCAAGATCGGTTCGTTTCCCGGCGACGGCGGCACCCAGCGCCTGCCGCGCATCGTCGGCAAGTCCTTCGCCATGCAGATGGTGCTGACGGGCATGATGGTCGATGCCGCGCTGGCCGAGCGCAAGGGCATCGTTTCCGAAGTCGTGGAAGCGGACGCTCTTCTGACCCGCGCGATCGAGATCGGCGGCGAGATCGCCGCCATGTCCATCGCCATCACCCCCTATGCCAAGCGGGCCGTGAACGCGGCCTTCGAAATGCCGCTGGCCAGGGGAATCGAGGAGGAGCGCAGGTTGACGGTCGAGGCATTCGCGACCGAGGACCGCGTCGAGGGGCTGCGCGCCTTCAAGGAGAAGCGCGCGCCGGCATTCAAGGGACGATGATTTCGGGGAAGATGAGATGAGCGCGCAATCGGCATGGGACTATATCGTCGTGGGAGCCGGCTCTGCCGGATGCGCCCTCGCCAACCGGCTGTCGGCGGACGGCAGCACGCGCGTCCTGCTCCTGGAGGCCGGCAGCCGCGACTGGAACCCGATGATCCACATGCCGGGCGGGCTGGGAAAGCTCTTCGGCCCCGGCGTCAACTGGCGCTTCTTCACCGTTCCGCAGAAGCATCTCGACAATCGTGAGATATGGTATCCCCAGGGCAAGACGCTCGGCGGCTCCAGCTCCATCAACGCGATGATCTACATACGCTGCCAGAAGGAGGACTACGACAACTGGGCGGCGCTGGGCAACGAGGGCTGGTCCTATGAGGAGGTGCTGCCCTATTTCCGCCGCGCCGAGGACAATGACCGCCTCGCCGACCGCTATCATGGCGACGGCGGGCCGCTATGGGTTTCCGACCAGGTCGGGCCGCACCGTATCAGCCGCGCCTTCGTCAAGGCGGTCCAGCAATACGGCCTGCCCTACAATCCCGACTTCAACGGCAAAACCATGTACGGCGCCGGCCTCTATCAGGTCACTTGCCGCTATGGGCACCGGCGCTCGGCGGCCGTTTCCTATCTGCGGCCGATCAAGGGACGCGGGAACCTTGCCGTCGAGACGCATGCGCGGGTGACGCGGATCGTCATCGAGAACGGCCGTGCGGTCGGCGTCGAACTTGCCGAAGGGCGCAACCGCCGCGTGGTGCGGGCCGAGCGCGAAGTCGTCGTGTCTGCGGGCGCGCTCAACTCGCCGCGCCTGCTGATGCTGTCGGGCATCGGCGACGCGGATGAGCTGAAGGCTGTCGGCATCGATGCCGTCCACCATCTGCCTGGCGTCGGCAAGAACCTGCAGGACCATCTGTGCACCAACGTCCATGTGCAGACCAGGGAGCGCATCACGTATGACGGGCAGGACAAGTTCCCGCGCTCGATCCTGCACGGGCTGCAATGGCTGCTCTATCGCACCGGCCCGGTCTCGTCGGTGATCGTGGAGGGCGGCGGCTTCTTCCAGACCGAGGGCGAGACGACGCCGAACCTGCAGATCCATGTCGCGCCCGCGACCGTGGTGCGGGGCGGCCAGTCGACCATTCCGGGCCATGGTTTCACCGTCAACTCGACCTTCCTGCGACCACGCAGCCGCGGCTCCATCCGCCTGCGTTCGGCCGATCCCGCCGACCAGCCGCTGGTCGATCCCAATTATCTGGACGATCCCTACGACCGCGAGATGGCGATCCGCTCGGTGCGGATCATCCGCGAGGTGCTCAAGCAGGAGGCGATCGCGCCCTTCATCGCGCATGAGCGGCTGCCGGGCGACGAAGCACTGAGCGATGAGCAGATCATGGCCTATGTGCGCCAGTATGCCTGCTGCGACTACCATCCGGTCGGCACCTGCAAGATGGGCAGCGACGACCGGTCGGTCGTGGACAACGAGCTCAAGGTGCACGGGCTCTCCGCACTCAGGGTCGTGGATTCCTCCATCATGCCGGTGCTGACCAGCGGCAACACCAACGCGCCGACCATCATGATCGGCGAGAAGGGCGCGGACATGATCCTCGGCCGCGCCGCGTTGCCGGCCGTGGCCGCGCCGGCCCGCGCGGCCTGACCTTCGCTTCAGTCAAGGAGAACATCATGGATCACACAAACGCCTTCACCCGGGTTCCCGACACCGTCCGGCAGTTCGGCTTCTTCATCGGCGGGCGTTGGCGCGAGACCGGCGGCCGCGAAACGCTGGTGCGCTCCAGCCCCGGCTACGGCCGGGCTGTCTCCAGCGTGACGCTGTGCACCCGCGCCGACGTCGACGAGGCAGTGGCCGCCGCGCGCGCCGCCTTCAAGAGCCGTGCGTGGTCCGGCATCAGCGGCACGGAACGGGCGGCAGTGCTGTTGCGGGTGGCGCAAGCGATCCGCGCCCAGGCGCAGGAACTGGCGTTCTGGGAAACGCTGGAAACCGGCAAGCCGATCTCCCAGTCGCTGGCCGAGATCAATGACGCGGCCGGCCACTACGAATATTGCGCGGGCCAGGCGCAGGCGCTTGCCGGCGAGACATTCAACAATCACGGCGACGATATGTTCGGCGTCGTCACGCGCGAGCCGGTCGGCGTCGTCGGACTGGTCAATCCCTGGAACTTTCCCTTCATCGTGCTGGCCGAGCGGCTGCCCTACATCCTGGCGTCCGGCAATTCGGTCGTCGTCAAGCCGTCCGAGATGACCTCGGCGACGACGCTGATGCTGGCCGACCTCCTGAAGGAGGCTGGCCTGCCGGATGGCGTCTACAACGTCGTGACCGGCACCGGCCCAGAGGTCGGGCAGGCGATCTCGGAGCATCGCGACGTCGACATGGTTTCCTTCACCGGCTCGACCCGTACAGGCGAGGCCGTGCTGAAGGCGAGCGCTGCCAACTTCAAGAAGGCCAGCCTCGAACTCGGCGGCAAGAACCCGCAGATCGTGTTCGCCGATGCCGACCTCGAAGACGCCGCCGACGGCGTCGCCTTCGGCCTGTGCTTCAACGCGGGCCAGTGCTGCGTCAGCGGCAGCCGGCTCATCGTGGAGGAATCCGTTGCGGAGAAGTTCAAGGCGATGGTCGTCGAAAAGCTTTCGAAGGTGAAGATCGGCGACTGTCTCGATCCCGAGACCCAGCTTGGCGCCATCGTCTCCGAGCAGCATTGCGACAAGATCATGAGCTACGTGGACCTCGGCCAGAAAGAGGGCGCACAGGTCGCCTGCGGTGGCAAAACGCTCGCCGTCAGCGGCGGCCGCTTCGTCGCGCCGACGCTGCTCACCGGCGTGCGCAACGACATGCGCGTGGCGCGCGAGGAGATTTTCGGGCCGGTGCTGTGCCTGATGATCTTCCGCACCGTGGAGGAGGCGCTGGAGATCGCCAACGACTCGCCTTACGGCCTCGCCGCCAGCATCTGGACCAAGGACATCGACAAGGCGCTGCGCGCCATGCGCGGCGTCCAGGCGGGTCGCACCTGGGTCAATACCACCATCGCCGGCGGTCCCGGCCAGCCGCTGGGCGGCTTCAAGCAGTCGGGCATCGGCCGCGAGGGCGGACGCATGGGTGTCGAGGAATATACTGAGGTGAAGTCGGTCCATATCGCCATCGGCAAGCGCAAGCCGTGGGTGAAATAAACGCCTGACGCATGCGGCCGGCATCGCCTCAGGGCGGTGCCGGCGTCTCTGTCGGCTGTTCACGCGCTCCAGAGCGTGTCGGCGCACCGCCTCAACGCGACCGCGACGCCGCTGTTGGCGTTCGTTTCCGTTACCCATCTGGCCGCTTGCTTGACGGTATCGATGGCGTTGCCCATGGCGATCGGCATGGCGGCGACAGCGAACATCGAAAGGTCGTTTTCGGAATCGCCGATCGCCACGACCTTCTCGCGCGCAATGCCGAGCGCGGCGCGGTAGCGATCCACCGCACTGCCCTTGGAGACATCCTTGTGCATGATCTCGAGATAGTTCGTGTGAGAGTAAAGGCAGGCAAGCTGCCGGCCGAAAGCACGCCGCAATTCCTCCAGCACCGGCATCGTCCTTTCGTCGCCGATGGCCAGCAGTTTCAGCGCGGGCTCCGGCATCGCCAACAGATCGCCCTCGATCGCCGTCAGTCCGGTATTGGCGAATTCCTCGCGCAATATGGGGTCGAGCCGATCGACATGGACGTTGCGTGCTCCGTAGGCGGCCAACGAGACGCCGGCCTTTCGGCATCGCAAGACCACCTCGCGCATCGCGGCGGCCGATACCTCCATTCCCTTTGCCGTCTCGTCGGGGCGCCAGGCGCCGTCCTCATGCGTCAGCGTCAGCGCTCCGCCGTAGCAGATCGCGGCGTCAATCCCGCCCACGGCGTCGAGAATGTGGAAGACCGAACGCGGCGCACGCGCCGTCACCAGCACCGCCACCACGCCGCTGGCGCGGGCACGCTGGATCTCTTCGCGCACATCGTGCGGAACGGTGTAGTCCTTGGTCAGGATCGTTCCGTCCACATCCATCGCCAGCAGCCAGGGAGACATGCCAACCTCCGAGAAAACGATTTCTTATCGGGGTATCCGGAACGGCGGCAGTGTCAAGCGAATTGCGTATCGCCCTGCAAGCATGGATCGTTTCACTGTTTCACGGAAACGGCGAAACGATCCCTCTCTTTGTTTTAGCCGCATTTGTGCGACGTCAGACGATTCCGCCCGGCAGCGAAATGCTCTAGCGCCATGAAAGGAGGTCAGCCGGGGCCTTTTGCAGCAGTTGCCGGGCAAGGTCGTGGCCGAGTTCCGTCGCGTCGGCGACATCGGCGCTCGCCTCTGCGGCAATCACTTCGGAGCCGTCGAGGCGCAGGATCTCGCCGCGCAGCCGGATACGGCTGCCGTCGAGTTCAGCCAGTCCCGCAATGGGCGTGCGGCAGGAGCCGTCCAGCGTCGCCAGAAAGGCGCGTTCCGCCTGCATCTGTTGCTCGGTGGGGAGGTGGCGAAGCGGGGCGACGAGTTCGCCGGAGCGCTCATCGTCGATCCGGCGTTCGATGACGAGGGCGCCCTGGCCGATGGCGGGGAGCATGTCGTCGGCGTCGATCGGGTTGCCGGCGATCTCGTGCATGCCCAACCGGTTCAAGCCGGCCATCGCCAGGAAGGTGGCGGCGGCCACGCCGTCGGCGAGCTTGGCCAGCCGCGACTGCACGTTGCCGCGAAAGTTCGTTACCTGGAGGTCCGGGCGGCGGTGCAACAGCTGCGCCGCGCGCCGAACGCTCGACGTTCCCACGACCGCCGCCTGAGGCAGATCGCGCAGGTTGCGCCAGTGGTGGGAAATGAACGCGTCGCGCGGATCCTCCCGCTTCATGTAGCAGTCCTGCACCAGCCCGGCCGGCTGCAGGGTGGGCGTGTCCTTGACGCAGTGGACGGCGATGTCGATCGTCCGGCTCAACAAGGCCTCTTCCAGTTCCTTGGTAAAAAGGCCCTTGCCGCCGATCTCGCTCAGCGCCCGATCCTGAACCCGGTCGGCCGTCGTCTTGATGACGGTGATCTCGAAAGCCGCCTCCGGCAACCCATGGGCAGCCATCAGCAGAGACCGGGTCTCGACCGCCTGGGCAACCGCCAGCGGCGAGCCTCGCGTTCCAATCTTGAGAGGATTGCCGGGGGCTGGTGTCTGCATCCCTTCGGAATACTGCCCCCGCCGGTCACGCGCAATGGCGCCAGGATCTGCATTTTGTCGCCCCATGGGCGGCGGCCTGTCGTATCAAAGACGAAGCGCTTGAGGCCGCTGCAAAACATTTGGCTTTGACCCGGATTCCGCGTTCTCCGTAACCGGCGCGCTTCGCTGCCGCATTGCCGCCAAGACAGGATGTTGTATGATCCTGAAAGACTGAATGGCGATTTCGTCTAGGCGATTCTGGAAAGATCAATGCCCGCAAGCAACGTCTCGTACAGCTTGAAAGTGCTCGATACCGAGGTTCTGGACGGACCGGGCGAGCCGCGGCTCGTAGTGAGCTACCAGGGGCGCCGCGCGCCGGACGAGATCAGCCAGCCGCTGACCTCGCTCGACCTCGACGGGCTGCTGGCGGGGTGCGAGGCCGTCGCCCAGGCGATCTTCCATCGGGAATTCCGACTCAACGACCAGGTCGACCTTCACTTCACGCTGGAGAACCGGAACGGGCTGAAGATCTGGCACACGCAGCCGACGCTCTACATGAAATGCCCGCTCACCATGTCGATGAAGTGGTCCTGCCTCCATCTGAGCCAGATCTACAAGACCATGACGACGCTCGGCGTCATCGAACTGCCGTCGGAACTTTCCCTGGTGGGCAATACGGTGGGCGTCAACGAAACCGCCCGCGTCATCATGGATTCGATGGCCAGCGGCGTCGAGTTCATGGGCAACATCATGCTGATGCGCACCACTATCGATCACGACGCCGAGGCTGGCCGTGGTCTCGCGTCGCATGCCGTCGGGGGCAAGACGGTCTGACGCCGGTCCTGAAACGGCCGGCTGCAGGATTCGGAATAGTCTTGAGATAGCCGACGCGTTTGCGAGGCCGCGGTGCGCTTCGAACCGGCCGTTCCATGGCTCCTTGCTTCGCGGCCGATCAGCGCCCCACTTCAGTAGGTCGTAAGCTGCTTTTCCAGTTTGCGCATCTCTTCGTACCCCATCAACTTCATGATGTCCTCGATGCCGACGAGCAGGTCTTCGCGGTTGACGGGGACGCCGCTTTCCATGACCTCACGCATGGCCACGAGCGCCTGCTGCATGGCGTGGATGGCTGCGGCGGGCAGCATGCGAGGCAGGCTGATGCGGCGCACGCCGAGTTCGCGCAGGCGCCCGAGCGGGATGAGCGGCGTCGTCGGCCGCTGGCGGATGCCGAATCCCATGTTGATGGAAACCGGGATACCGGCGGCATCGACGATGCGCTTTATGTCGTCTTCGGTCCGCACCGCATCCGGAAACAGCATGTCCGCTCCCGCCGCCGCGTAGGCACGCGCGCGCTTGACGGCGCCTTCTATTCCTTCGAGGGCCAGCGAATCCGTGCGCGCGATGATGACGAAGCTGTCGTCCCGGCGGGCCATGCAGGCGGCTTCGATCTTCTTGATCATTTCCGCGGTTTCGATGACGTCCTTGCCGGGCATGTGGCCGCACCGCTTCGGGCTGACCTGATCTTCCAGGTTGACGCCCGCGACGCCGGCTTCCTCAAACATCTTGACCGTGTGGAAAACGTTCACGGGGTTGCCGTAGCCGTTGTCGGCGTCGGCGGTGAGGGGGATGGAAACGGACCGGGCGAGGTTGCGGCAATGGTTGACGTTCTCGGTCAGGCCCATCACGCCGATGTCGGCGATCCCCAGCAGGGCGTTCGAGATCGCGGCGCCGCTGGTGCAGGCCGTCTTGAAGCCGGCAGCCTCGACAAGACGGATGCTGTAGCCGTCATAGACGCCCGGAGAGACGATGAAGTCGCCCGAATTGAGGATGGCCCGGAATCTCTTGGCGCCTGTGGTCATAAAAATCGGTCTCCGGATAAATGGAACGGGTTCGAATGATCAGGCGTCTGGCAGGGAGGTGCCGTCGAGCCGATCGAAGAGGTGTCGCGCAGCGCGGCGGATGTGCGAGCGCATGAGAGATTCGGCCAGTTGCGGATCGCGCGACTTCATCGCCCGCAATATCTGCCAGTGTTCGTCGAAGGCTTCCTCCTTGCGCTCCATGATCGCGCCTGAATGGCGGCGGTACATGCGCAGGAGATGGTAGAGGTCGCCGCAGAGCAGATTGATGATGCGGGCGTTGCCGCAGGCGCGCACGATGCGTTCATGGAAGTCGAAGACGCCGTGCTCGGGGGTCTCCGAAGCGGCGCCGTAGGTGTGGCGGCTGCGCTCTAGTTCGGAGATGAGCCCGTCGATGTCCGCATCGGACATGCGCTTGGTGTCCAGATTGCAGGCCATGCCTTCGAGCGCCATCCGCAATTCGAATAGTTCGACCGCAGTGGCGGCGTCGAGCGCCACCACCCGCGCCTTCAGATAAGGTTCGCGGGTGACGAGCTGGATGCCCTGCAAGCGGCGTACGGCTTCGCGCACAGGACCGCGGCTGACGCCGAATTCGTGGGCGAGCGCGGCTTCGTTGACGACGCTGCCCGGGATCAGCCGGCCCTGATAGATGGCGTCCAGTATCGACTGGTAGATGGTGTCGGCGCGCGGTGTCCCCGTCTCGGCAACCGATGCCTGCGTGTCATCCCTGAAAGCGCCCACGATTGCATCCTCGCTTTGAAATGCGCCCTGTGTGCCGGGTACTCTTGTCTCGTCCAAAGTGTCAACTTTTTTGCCTTTTGCGGCGGTAAAGTCAACTCTTTAAGCGGCATATAAGCGATATACCCAAAATTTTCCTGAAAAGTGTTTACATTTATGGCGAGCGTGATTTAATGCCCGCCCATGGGCATCCCAGGGAGCCGGAAGGCGCCATGCAGCGGGTATTCGACTGGTCAGGACAGGGCATCTGCGTCGCCGACATCGCGGCGGCGGCACGTGCCGGTGGCCGCGATCTCGCGACGATGCCTTATGTCCATCGGATACTGCTGGAAAATCTCTGCCGCAGCCAGATGTGGGGGCGCCCTGTCGGAGCCGAGGATATCGCGGCCTTGCTGTCGGGGAGACAGGAAGCGGAACTTCCGCTTTACGTCAGCCGCGTCATCCTTCCGGATTCCAGCGGCCTGCCGGCCCTGCAGGATCTTGCGGCGCTGCGTGACGCTGTCGAGCGGGCCGGAGGCGATGCTTCCCGCGTCGATGCGCTGGTTCCCGTCGATCTCGTCGTCGATCATTCGCTGCAGGTGGATTTCTGGGGCGACGGGCAGGCCGAACGGTTGAATCTCGCTCGCGAACTGGAACGCAATGCCGAGCGCTACCGCTTCCTGAAATGGGCGCAGGACGCATTTCGCCGCCTGCGCATCTATCCGCCCGGCACTGGCATTATCCATCAGGTCAATATCGAAAGCATCGCCACGGTCGTCACCCGCGAAATGAGGGATGGGGCGGTGTGGGCCTACCCGGATTTCGTCATCGGGGGCGATTCCCATACGCCGATGGTCAACGGCCTCGGCGTTCTCGGCTGGGGTGTCGGCGGCATCGATGCGGAGGCCGCCATGCTCGGCCAGCCTTACATCTTTCCCCGCCCGCAGGTGGTCGGCGTACGGCTGAGTGGAGACATCGTGCCGCCGGCTATGACGACGGACGCGGCGCTGCTGGTGACGCAGGCGTTGCGCGCTGAAGGGGTGGCGGGCTCAATGGTCGAATTCTTCGGTTCGGCCGTGCCCCGCCTGACGGTCACGGAGAGGGCGACGATCGCCAACATGGCGCCGGAGTACGGCGCGACCTGCGGCTTCTTTCCGGTGGACGACCAGAGTCTGTCCTATTTGCGCGATACCGGGCGCTCGCCTGAGCAGATCGGCCTCGTCGAGGCCTATTGCCGGGCGACAGGCCTGTGGCGTGCCGATGCCGACGAGCGGCCTGCCTACGACCGTATCGTCGAGATCGACCTGTCGACCGCGCGGCCGAGCGTTGCCGGGCCGCGTCGTCCGCAGGATCGCCTGCCGCTCGCCTCGGTCGCCGCCGATTTTCGCGACAAGCTGCATAAACCATTGTCAGAAGGCGGCTTCGGCGCCGAGATGCAGCCGGCCGGAGCTGTCGATGCGGCAGCGGACGTCATTCCCGGGCATGGGGCCATCGCGCTGGCGGCGATCACCTCCTGCACCAATACCTCCAACCCCTCCGTCATGCTGGCTGCCGGACTGGTGGCGCGGCGCGCCGTTGAACTGGGGCTGGCGGTGCCGGCCTGGGTCAAGACCTCGATGGCGCCGGGCTCGCGCGTGGTGACGCGCTACCTCGAAAAGGCAGGGCTGCTGCCTTTCCTGGAGACGCTCGGCTTCAACGTCGTCGGCTATGGCTGCACGACGTGCGGGGGGAAATCCGGGCCGTTGCCGGCCGAGGTCGCCGACGAGATCGAACGGCGCAAGCTGATCGCCGCTGCCGTGCTGTCAGGCAACCGCAATTTCGAAGGGCGCATCCACAAGCTCATCCGCGCCAATTTCATCGGCGCTCCGCCGCTTGTCGTGCTGTTCGCGCTCGCCGGGCGAATCGATATCGACTTCGACAGCGAGCCTGTCGGCCTGGGTGCGGACGGTCATCCGGTCTATCTGCGCGACCTGTGGCCGACGCGGGCCGAGATCGACGCGCTTCTGCCGCTGGCGCGCGACCCTGCGCTGTTCTCGGATGTCTACGGTCGCCAGGCCGCCGGCGCCGGCGCTTGGGAAGAACTGGACGCGCCGCCGGGACAGACCTTTCCGTGGGATCGGCAGTCCCACTATCTGGTGGAGCCGCCGTTCTTTGATGGCGATGCCGGCAAGGGTCCGCTGGAGATACTTGCACAGGCACTGCGCGGCGCGCGCGTGCTGGCCGCGTTCGGGGATTCGCTCACCACGGATCATATCTCGCCGAGCGGCGAGATTCCTGCCGACACGCCGGCCGGACGCTATCTCACCGAGGCAGGTATCGCGTCACGCGACTTCAACACCTATGTCGGCCGGCGCGGCAATTTCGAGGTGATGACGCGGGCGACCTTCGCCAACATCCGCATCAAGAACGCGCTGATGCCGGAGGTCGAGGGCGGCATCACTCGGCATTTCCCCGACGGCGCGCCGATGACCATCTTCGAGGCGGCGCAACGCTACCGCAAGGACGGCAGCGGCATCATCGTCCTCGGCGGCAAGGAATACGGAACCGGTTCCAGCCGCGACTGGGCGGCCAAGGGCACGGCGCTGCTCGGCGTTGGTGCGGTGCTGGCCGAATCCTTCGAGCGCATCCACCGCGCCAACCTCGTCGGCATGGGCGTGCTGCCGCTTGCCTTCCGGGCGGGCCAAGGCTGGCGGCAACTGGGCCTGACGGGCGCGGAACTGTTTGCCTTCGACGGCATCGAGGAGGCGGTCTGCAACGGCGGGCCGGTGAAGGTGAGCGCCCATGGACCGGACGGCGTGACGACGTTCGAGGCGTTGCCGCAACTGCTGACCGAGGCCGAGCGCGGGCTGCTGGCCGCCGGCGGAATCCTGATGCAGGTGCTGAAAGATTTTTCGCCGTCGCCGGACGGCTTGAACGGGTAGGAACGATGGCTCTCGATCTCATATTGGCCAATGCTCGACTGGCTCTTCCCGGCGGCGGGCTAACGTCTGGCGCGGTCGGCGTGAAGGACGGCCGCATCGCCGTCATCGCCGAGAATGCCGACGATCTGAGAGCCGACCAGACCATAGACTGCGAGGGGCTCTGGGTATTGCCCGGCGTGGTCGACCCACATGTGCATTTCGATTTCGGCAATCCGGAGACCGATTTCCAGACGGAGTCGCGGGCGGCAGCGCTTGGCGGCACGACGAGTGTGCTCTCGTTCCATCGGTCGAAGGATATCCGCGATTCCTTTCCCGTCGTGAAGGAACGCGCCGAGACGCAGAGCTGCATCGATTTCGGCCTGCATTTCGGCCTGACCAGCCAGTTGCATGTCGAGACGCTGGACGAGATTGCTCGCCGCTTCGGCGTCTCCTCCTTCAAGCTCTACATGATGTACAAGGGGGCGGCCGGCGCCGCCAAAGGCTTCACCGAAATCGACGACGCGCTGCTCTATACGGCGCTCAAGGCCACCGCCGCCATTCCGGGCGCGGTGATGGGTGTCCATTGCGAGAACGTCGAGGTTATCCCGGCGCTGCGTCCTGCGCTCAAGGCAGCCGGACGCGACGACCTGAAGGCGTGGAACGAGCAGAGCCCCGGTTTCCTGGAAGCGGAAAATGTGTTCCGCGTCTGCTATTTCGCGGAGCAGACCGGCGCGCCGGTCAACATCGTGCATATGAGCAGCGGCGAGTCGCTCGAAATCGTGCGCTACCTGCGTCAGAAGCCGTCGCGCCGGGCCGGACCGCCGATCTACGTGGAAACCTGCCCGCATTATCTCATCGTCGACGACCAATGGCCGGCGGGCGTGCTGGCCAAGGTCAACCCTCCGGTGCGCGCGCTGGCCGATATCGAGGCCCTGTGGGAAGGCGTGTTCGATGGCTCCGTTACTACTATCGGCTCCGACCATGTGGCGCGCAAGCGCGAAACCAAGGACAAGGATATCTGGGGCGCCAGCGCCGGCTTCCCCGGTTCGGGCCTGCTTCTGCCGCTGATGCTGCATGAGGGCTTCCATCGCCGCGGCCTGCCGCTCGACCGCATCGTCGCGCTGACTTCGGCCAATGCCGCCCGAATCTACAACATGCCTTCGAAGGGGGCGATCGCCGTCGGCAGGGACGCCGACCTTCTGATCGTCGATCCCGATCTCGAGCGGACGGTCGATCATGCCGTCAGCGAGTCCTTTTCCGATTATTCGCCGTATCAGGGCCTGACGTTGAAAGGCTGGCCGGTGCGCACGCTGGTACGCGGGCGCACCGTGATGCTGGACGGCAAGATCACCGACGAAGCGCGCCGCCAGCCCTGGGGGCGCTATCTCAGCCGCCTGTCGCGGTGACGGCCGCAATTCCACCAACCTCAAGAGATCGACGATGACCGCTACCAAGAGAATCTGGGACCGTTTTCTGACCGAGCGCGATCAGGCCGTGCTGAAGGCGGCCGGCTACGGCAAGCACGGCGGCTTCGGCACCCGGCCGGCGCTGTTCATCATCGACGTGCAGTACAATTTCTGCGGCGACACGCCGGAAGATATCCTGGAAGGCCTGAAGCAATATCGCACCCATTGCGGCCGCGAGGCCTGGGCGGCCGTGGAACGGACCGTCCCGCTTCTGGAACTGGCGCGCGAGAAGAACCTGCCGGTTTTCTACACCGAGAGCGGGCGCCGTCCCGATCTTCTCGACAGTGGCGTGCAGGTGGGCAAGAACCATCGCGGCGGCGAAAAGACCGTCATCGCCGGAACGCACGCGACCCGCGTGGTCGAGCCGCTGGCTCCCCGTCCGCAGGACATGCTGATCTCCAAGCAGAAGCCCTCCTGCTTCTTCGGCACAACGTTCATGAGCCAGTTGAACTTCCTCGACATCGATACGCTCATACTGGTCGGCTGCACCACGTCCGGCTGCCTGCGCGCCACCGCGGTCGATGCCTACTCGTTCAACTTCAAGGTGGTCATACCGGAAGAAACCGCCTTCGACCGGTTCGAGGCCAGCCACGCCGTCAATCTCTTCGACCTCAACTGCAAATATGCCGACGTCATTCCGACAGATGAGGTCGCCGACTACCTGCGCGCGCTGCCGAAGCGCACCTGATCCCAATCCGTTACCGGACGAACAAAGCAATGACCACGACTTTCACGCCCGCCGTTCCCGCGACCACCTTGCCGCAGACCGAGACAGACGCCGACGGCGTGCGGCTCTACGGCCTTTACATCGACGGTGAATTCGTCTCGACCGCCGGCCGCGCCATGCTCGATTCCGTCGACCCGGTCACGGGCGAGGTCTGGGCGCGCATCACGCGTGGTACGGCCGAGGACGTGGACCGCGCGGCCCGGGCGGCGCACCGCGCCTTCACCGAAGGCGAATGGCCGAAGATGAATCCGAGCCAGCGCGGCGCGATGCTCAGGCGCATCGGCGACCTCGTCACCGAGAACGCCGACTGGCTCGCCTATGTCGAGCAGCGCGACAACGGCAAGCTGATCGCCGAATTGTCCATGCAGATGCGCTACATGGCCAACTACTACTATTACTACGGCGGCCTCGCCGACAAGATCGAGGGCTCGGTCATTCCGACCGACAAGCCGGGCGTGCTCAACTACACCAAATACGAGCCGCTGGGCGTCGTGGCCTGCATCACGCCGTGGAACTCGCCGCTGCCGCTCGCCAGCATGAAGATCGCGCCGGCGCTCGCCGCCGGCAATACGGTGGTGCTGAAGCCATCGGAGTTCACCTCCGCCTCGCTGATCGAACTGATGAAGATCTTCGACAAGGCCGGCGTGCCGAAGGGCATCATCAATGTGGTGACCGGCCTCGGCGCGGAAGTGGGCGACGCACTCGTCACCCATCCTCACGTGGAGCGCATCGCCTTCACCGGCGGCCCGATCGCCGGACAGATGATCAACGAAAAAGCCGCCAGGCATATGAAGCGGGTGACGTTGGAACTCGGCGGCAAGTCGCCCAACATCATCTTCGACGATGCCGACATGGACAATGCGCTCAAGGGCGCGATCGCCGGCATCTTCGCGGCGTCCGGCCAGACCTGCGTGGCAGGCTCGCGCCTTCTGGTGCAGGAGAACATTCACGACGCTTTCGTCGCCCGACTGATCGAGACGGTGAAGCAGGCCAAGTTCGGCCATCCGGGCGATCCGGATTCGCAGATTGCGCCGATCTCGACCCGGCCGCAGTTCGAGAAAGTGAAGTCCTACGTGGACGTCGCGCTGGCCGACGGGGCCAAGCTCGCTCTGGGCGGCAAGCCGGCGAGCGTTCCCGGCTGCCCGAACGGCCTGTTCTTCGAGCCGACGGTCTTCACCGGCGTCGACAACAGGATGCGCATCGCGCAGGAGGAGGTGTTCGGGCCGATCCTGTCCATCATCCCCTTCAAGGACGAGGACGACGCGGTTCGTATCGCCAACGACATCGAGTTCGGCCTTGCCGCCGGCATCTGGACCCAGTCCATCGGCCGCGCCATCAACATGTCGAACCGCGTGCGGGCCGGAACGATCTGGATCAACAACTACCGCTCCACCAGCGTCACCTCGCCCTTCGGCGGCTTCAAGATGAGCGGCGTCGGGCGCGAATGCGGCATCGCCGGCATGCGCGAATACATGGAGCTGAAGAGCGTCTGGATTTCCACCGAAACCAACATTCCCAACCCCTTCGTGCGCCGTTGAAAGGCCGAGCCATGTTCGATCGCGATGTCATCGTGGCGGGCGCCGGGCCGGTCGGTCTGGTGGCGGCGCTCGTGCTTGCCGAGGCGGGGTTGCGGGTGGCCGTGTTCGAGAAACGCGGCGAACTGAACCGTGTGTCGAAGGCCTCGACCTTCCATGCGCCGACCCTCGACATTCTCGACCGCGTCGGCGTCTACGAGGCGTTCAGCCGGCAGGCACTGCACATCGACCGCCTGCAATACCGTACCGTCGAGGGCGGCATCCTGGGTGAACTCGGCTTCGAACTCCTGCAAGGCGCGACACGGTTTCCGTTCCGCAAGCATCTGGAACAGTCGCTGCTGACGCCGATCCTGCTCGAAAGGCTGCAAGGCTTCGCCAATGTCGATTTCCGCTTCAACGCCGAATTTCTCGGCGTCGAGGACCGGGACGAGGGTGTCGCCGTGGATGTGGGAGGCGAGGGGGCGCGCGAGACCGTCACGGCACGCTTCCTGCTCGGCGCGGACGGCGCGCACAGCGCCGTGCGCCATGCGGCGGGCATCGGCTTCGAGGGCTCGGCCTATCCCGGCTTCCAGCTCCGCATCCGCACGGACGACGGCATCCGCGACGTGGTCGAGGGCATCGGCCCGGTGACCTATCTGGTCGGCAAGACCCACTCGGTCAGCTTCCTGCACATGCCCGACAACTGGCGCGTGATCCTGCGCGTGCCGGAAGGCGTTTCGGAAGAGACCGCGCTGACAGACGAATGGGCGCTCATGCGGCTGCGCGCGCTCATCCCGGATTTCACTCTGCCGAAGGTGATCGACAAGGACTGCTATCCCGCCCGCAAGTGCCTGGCGACGGCCGGGCGGCGCGGCAACGTCTATCTGGCGGGCGACGCGCTCCACCTGACCAACACGCGCGGCGGCATGAACATGAACTGCGGCATCCATGACGGCTTTGTCATCGCCACGGCCATGGCGGCAACGGCTGCCGGGGGCGGGCGGGGCGCACTCGACGCGGCTGCCGACGAACGCCGTCGCGTTGCCGGCGAGATGCTGTTGCCGCGCACCGATACGATGGTGTCGCAGGAAAAGGCATGGATCGAGAAGGTCAACGGCCTTCTTTCCGACACCGACAAGGCTCGCGCCTATCTGGGGCAGACCGCCATGCTCGACATGGTCGAGCTTCCGGCGCGCCCATGACATTCGAGGAACCAGCCGCCATGACTGCCCGTCTTCCCACGCTTCCGATGCCGAAATACCGCTGCGGCGGTCTGGTGCCGCCGGCCAACCCGACCGTCGAGATCGAGTATCCGGTCTTGTTGCCTGCCGACGTGGCGCTGCACACCATGCGCCTGCCGGTGCTGCCGGGCGATCTCGACGCGCGCAATCGCGGCTATGTCGAAAGCTTTCCGGAGATGATCAAGGGCTTCGGATCGCTCAAGCTCGACGCCATTGCGATCGCGCTGACCGGCTCGCAATACCGTCTCGCGCCACAGGGCGACCGGGACCTGTGCAAGCGGCTCTCCGACCAGGCAGGGGTGCCGGTCGAGACCGCAACGATCGCCATCGACAAGGTGCTGAAAAAGCTCGGCATCGACACCGTCAGCCTGATGTCACCCTATCCGAACCAGCAGACCCAACTCGCCGTCCGCTACTGGACCGATGCCGGCTACCGGGTGCACAGCGTCAGCCAGTTCGAGGACAGATTGGTGGCCTACCAGGTCACGCCCGCCCAGATCGGCGACGCGCTGAAGCGCATGGATACCGCGCCGGACGGCGCGATCATCCTGAGCGGTACGGGCATGCGCACCATCGACATGCTGGCGGCAACGGCGCGCGAGATCGCGGTTCCGGTGCTCGCCTCCAACATCTGCAGCATCTGGAGCCTCACGGCGTCCTGGGGCGAGCCTTCGCCCTGGATGAGCGCCGTGGCGCCTGCGGCCCTGCTGACCTGAGTTTCCTTCAACCCAAACAGATAAAGGGGATCACTGACCATGAAATACAAAGTTCTCGCAGCCTTGGCTCTCTGCCTCGGCATGACCGCCGGGGCCATGGCCGCCGACACCAACTTCACGCTGGCGCTGGCCCGCAACACCATTACTGCAGGCGAGGAGACCTTCACCTATGCCGTGCCGAAGCAGCTCGGCTATTTCGAGGAAGAGAAGCTCAACCCCACCATCCTGCAGGCTGACGGTTCCACCGCCGCGCTCCAGGCGGTCGCTTCCGGTTCGGCCGATGTCGGCTACGCCTCCTCGGTGAACATAGCGGCGGCGATCGACAAGGGGGTTCCGATCAAGGCCTTCGCCGGCATCACCGTGCAATGGCCCTATTTCATTGGCGTGCCGAAGGATTCGCCCATCAAGTCCATCGCCGATCTCAAGGGCAAGCGCGTCGGCGTCATCAGCCTCGCATCGGCCTCCTATGCCGACCTGCGCGCCAATCTCAAGCTCGCGGGCCTTCAGGAAACCGACGTGACCATCGTGCCCGTCGGCGCCGGCGCCCGCGCTGCGGCAGCTCTCAAGGCCGATCAGATCGATGCCGTCGACAGCTATTCCGACAGCTTCACCGTCATGGGCCAGAACGGCATCGCTCTCGACCTTCTCGAGCGGCCGGCGGAGATGTCCAAGCTGTTCAGCGTGACGATGGTTACGAGCGAGCAGACACTCAAGGCCAAGCCCGAGGAGCTCGCCGCCTTCGCGCGCGCGGCCTACAAGGGCATCGTCTATACGCAGCTCTATCCCGAAAGCGCGCTGAAGCTCTCCTTCACGGAATTTCCGCAGCTTGCCGGCGCGACCGACCCGAATGGAGAGGATGCGAAGAAAACGGCGGAGGCCATGAAGATCGCGCTCGGCGATTCCATTCCGTCCAACCAGCCCGATCCGGCGGCCTGGGGCCAGTGGCTGAACCTGCCCGCCGACCGCTGGGAGGCCTTGCTCAACTTCGCGCATGAAACCGGCCAGACCGATAAGAAGCTGACTGTCGAGCAGGTCTGGGACGCTTCCCTAATGCCCAAGATCTACGACTTCGACGTCAAGTCGATCGTAGAGAAGAAGTAGGACGCTTGTCTCTTGCCCCGACCGGAAGCCATGACGATGGACAGCATCACCACTCCGCTCATCCAGATCAGCGGTCTGACCAAGCAATATTATACGCGCACGGGCGATATCACCGTCGCGCTCGACCATGTCCATCTGGATGTGGTCGAGGGCGAGTTCATCGCCCTGGTCGGACCGTCCGGATGTGGCAAGACGACCTTGCTCAAGATACTGGCCGGCCTCGAGGACCGGTTCGAGGGCGAGGCGCGTCTCGGCGATGTCGCCATTACAAGGCCTTCTTCCGAGGTCGGGGTCGTTTTCCAGGAGCCGACGCTGCTGCCATGGCGCACCATACTGGATAACGTGCTGCTGCCGGTCGAACTGAAGCATCTGGACAGGAAGATCTATACGCAGCGCGCCCTTGAACTGATGGAGATGATCGGCCTCAAGGGCTTCGAGAACAAATATCCCCGGGAACTTTCCGGGGGTATGCGCCAGCGCGCCGGCATCTGCCGGGCGCTGGTGCGCGATCCGAAAGTCCTGCTGATGGACGAACCTTTCGGGGCGCTCGACGCGATGACGCGCGAATTCCTCAACGCGGAATTGCAGCGCATCTGGCTGAAGAGCGGCAAGACGATCATCTTCGTCACCCATTCGATTCCGGAGGCCGTCTTCCTGGCCGACCGGGTTGTCGTGATGAGCCCGAGGCCCGGCCGCATCAGCGAGATCGTTCCGGTGACGCTTCCACGTGAACGCAAGCTGAGCGACCTGGGCAATGCCGGGGACGTCCTGGACCGCATCCGCGCGCATTTCAACGACAGCTCGATGATCGACTGACGCCAGGTCAAGACGAACGCACGCTTACGCACTCTCTTTTGCCGGTCATTTCAGAGGCCCTCCATGTACCGCGACACTTCGAGATCGTTTCAGGCTTTCCTGGTGATAGTCGTCTTCATCCTCGTGACAGGCGGCTGGGAATTCTATGTCCGGGTCAGCGGCACGCCTGCCTATGTGTTGCCCGGGCCGAGCGTGGTGGGCCAGCAGCTCTGGTCCCTGCTCGGGAGCGGGATCTTCTGGCAGAATTTCTGGGTGACGATGTACGAGGTGCTGATGGGCTATGTGCTTGGCATCGTCATCGCCGTCGTCCTCGGCGTGGTGATCTCGCAGGTCCGGCTGCTCGATCTCAGCCTCATGCCCTACATCGTCGCCTTCCAGACCATACCGAGCGTCGCGCTCGCGCCGATCTTCCTGCAATGGTTCGGCTACGGCCTGGCCTCCAAGATCGTCATGGCCGCGTTGATTTCCTTCTTCCCCATGCTGGTCAACGTGATCGCGGGATTGCAGGCGTCGGGGCGCGACGAGGTCCAGATGCTGAAGGCGTTCGGCGCCAACCGCTTCCAGGTGCTGATGAAGGTGCGCGTGCCGAACGCCATGCCCTATGTCTTCGCCGGCCTTGGCCTTGGCGTGGTCTTTGCGCTGGTGGGCGCCATCGTGGCCGAATTCGTCGGGGCGCAGATGGGCCTCGGCAAGATGATCCTGCAGTTCAACGAGCAGTTCAACATCGCCGGCATGTTTGCCGTGCTGGTCGTGTTGGCCGTCATCGGCATGACGATGCATTCGATCGTTGGCATCGCCAAGCGCCGCGTCGTCTTCTGGGCCGGCGAGCATTGAAGTTCGGTTTCCCGCCGCAGACGGGAACCGGGGCTGCGAGCCGCAAGGCCCGCGGCATGGAAACATAACAAACGAAAGAGCGTGCAATCATGGACGGAGAAACGGCGGGTCGAGCTCAAATCGGCGGATTTTCCGGATCGGCGCGGTATCGCGAGGCCGCGTCCAGGCATCTTGCCAACGGCGTTTCCTCGACCCCGCGGGCATCCCAACTGCCCGTTCCGCTGGTGATCGACCACGCCGAGGGAGCCGTCGTCACCGACGTGGATGGCAACCGCTACATCGACTACATGATGGGTTACGGTCCGCTGATCCTCGGCCACAGCCCGCAGGGCGTGATTGCCCGCGTGAAGGCGGAGCTGGACAGGGGGCTGCGCACGGCAAGCATCCACAGCGGCGAGGGACGGCTTGCCGAGCTTATCACCGAAACCGTTCCCTGCGCCGAGATATCCTCATTCGTCAACAGCGGCACCGAAGCCGTCCAGCTTGCGCTACGCGTCGCGCGCGCGGCGACGGGACGACAGCGCATCATAAAGTTCCGTGCCAACTACCACGGCTGGTTCGACAACATCCACATCGCCAACAGTGCCGGCAACGACGGCCCCAGCTCCGGCGGACAGGATCCGCAGGCCTCCGATAGCGTCACCGTCCTCGACTGGGGCGATGCGGCCGCGCTGGAAAAGGCGATATCGAGCGATTTCGCCGCCGTCATACTGGAGGCCGCGGCCATCAACGCCGGCTGTTTCTCGCCGCCGGAAGGCTTCCTCCAGGCGGTGCGCGAGCTGACGCGCCGGCACGGCGTGGTGCTGATTTTCGACGAGGTGATCTCCGGCTTTCGCCTGGCGCTCGGCGGCGCGCAGCAGGTCTTCGGCGTGGTGCCGGATATCGCGGTGCTGGGCAAGGCGCTGGGGGCCGGCCTGCCGATCAGCGCGGTGACCGGCCGCCGCGACGTCATGGAATCGCTGGTCGACGGTCGTGTGCTTCATCGCGGCACCTTCAACGGCAATCCCGTTTCCGTCGGCGGGGCCATCGCCTGCGTCGAGTTGCTGCGCGAAGAACAGGCGGAGATCTATCCACGCATGGACGCCTATGCGGCGGAAATACAGCGGCACATCAATGACGAGGCGTCCGCGTTGGGCGTCGGCGTCCGTGCCAATCGCGTCGGCTCGGCCGTGCAGATGTTCGTCGCCGCTGGCGAGATGAATCGGATCGGCGACCTCGCCAAAGCGGACAGGGTGAAGGTACTGAAGCTGACGGAGGCCTGCGTGCTGCACGGGCTCAACCCGCTTCCGCGGGGATTGCTGTATCTTTCGGCGGCACATACCGAGGCGCACATACAGGAAACGAAAACCGCGCTTTCGCGCGCGCTGGATGCGTTCTCGAAAAAGGCAAAATGACGGCTAGCTGCTAACTGCTTCGGCCGGAACGGGACGCAGGCACCTCCCGCTTGCGCTGGGTGACCATGCGCGACGCTGATGTCCCTCAGTGCTAAAACGTGGGTGGGGTGTTGGCCCAAAGTACGCGGGCCGGCGTATCGCCGGGATTGTTGTAGGCGTGCGGCAATTCGGAATGGAAGAGGAAGGAATCTCCCGCCGTCAGCCGATACGTGCGGTCGGCGACTTGCAGGTCGATCATGCCTTCGAGGACGAAGCCCATTTCCTCGCCCACATGGCTGATGGCCTCGTGGCCGCCGCCCTGCGGGGCGACGATGTGGATATTCACCTGCAGCAGGGATTTCGGCCCTAGCGGAACCACCTGTTCGAGCAGGACGCCGCTGGAGTTGGGCCTTGCATTCATCTGGATGCGCGGGCGGCTTCCGCTTCTGACGATGAAAGCCGGCTCCTCGCCCGCCTGATCGGCATCGAAGAGATTCGAGACATTGATGCCGAGAGCGGCGACCAGGCGATGCAGCAGGGAGAGCGACGGCTGGACCTTGTCGCGCTCAAGCTTGGAAATGAAGCTCTCCGAGCAGTTGGTGATCTCGGAAAGCTGCTTCATGCTCAGCCCCTTGATCTTGCGCGCGTGACGCAGCCGCCCGCCAATGTGTATCTGATCAACGTTTTCGACCACTTTCAGCAATCCTCATTGGACATGGCGCGCATCACCATGCGTTTTATGCACATGGCTGGACATTTAGTAAAGTAACTTGACAAGTAGGAAATTCCCGGTTCTCTTTGTCAATATCATCGGAGAGTACCGGTTTTCAACTGTCCGAAAAGGGGCGTCGAGCAAGTCTCGTGCAGGGGCAGGAGGCTCGACCTGTGTTGACCGCCGCGACCGCTTCCACGGCGAGGGAAGCGCCGGACGCACGGCATGTCCGGGATTGTTTGTCGCCACGTAGGCAGGAGGGCCGCGTATGACGTTGAAACTTATCGAGTCGGCACCGCAATGGCCCGGCGGCGCCCGCTGCGCGGTCTGCATCTCGTTCGACATGGACGGCGAAACGCTGGTCCATCGCCGGTTTCCCGACGCTTCGCCGGACCAGGTGGCGCTTGCCGCGCAGCTACGATACGGGCCGACGATTGCGGTGCCAAGGCTGCTCCGCCTGTTTGCCGCACATGGAATCCGGCAGACCTTCTTCGTTCCCGGCTGGTGCATCGACAGCTATCCGGCAACGGTCGAGCAGATCCTCGCCGGCGGACACGAGATCGCCCATCATGGCTATGCGCATGCCCGGCCGAACATGCAGACGCCGGAAGCGGAGCGTGAAAGCCTCCAGGCCGGTATCGAGGCGATCAGGCGCGTAACCGGCTCCAGGCCCTCGGGATATCGCGCGCCGGCATTCCAGCATTCGCGACACACGGTCTCTTACCTGCTCGACGAAGGCTTCGAATACGATTCTTCGCTGTTCGGTGACGACGTGCCGTACCTCATCGGCGATGGGTCCCGAGCGCTGCTCGAGCTGCCGACGGACATCACGCTGGACGACTGGACCCAGTTCGCGTGCCTGCCCGACTTTGGCTACATGATGCCGATCTCGTCGCCGCAAAAGGCGCTTGAGATGTACAAGGCCGAGTTCGACGCCGCGTGGCGCCACGGCGGCATGATGGTCACGGTCTGGCATCCTTTCCTGTCCGGCAGGCTGGCGCGAGCCGAGATGATCGACCAGTTGCTGCGTCACATGCAGGAAAAGGGCGACGTCTGGTTCGCGACGACGGCCGAGATCGCACGGCATTGCCGTGGATTGATCGACTCCGGGGCCTGGAGCCCGAGGACGGACCGGCTTCCTTTCAGCGAGGGCCGGTTGCCTCCCGGTACGCCCGGCTGATGCCGTCTCGTTCATCGTTTTTCTCAAAGGGTTTCATTCGCGAAATGTTGGATCAAGGACGCACGGTCGACCGCGTCAGGCTGTTGGGACGTCTCGAGGAGATGTCCCGGATCGGGGCTCTGGAAAACGGCGGAGTCTGCCGTTTGGCGCTTTCGCCGGAAGAGACCGAGGCGAAGGCGCGGCTGATCGGCTGGGCGCAGTCCCTGGGGTGCGTTGCCTACGTCGACGATATCGGCAACCTGTTCCTGCGCCTGGGCGGGGCCGATTCCACTGACGCGCCGGTGCTGGTCGGGTCCCATCTCGACACTCAGCCCGTCGGTGGCAATTTCGACGGCGTATTGGGCGTCATCGCCGCACTCGAATGCCTGGAAATCATGGTGCGGCAGGATGAGCATGCGTTCACGCCCGTCGAGGTCGCCGTCTGGTGCAACGAGGAGGGGGCGCGGTTCAACCCGACGACGATGGGGTCCGCGGTCCATGTCGGGCATTTTCCGCTGGACAAGGCATTGGCCGTCACCGACACGTCGGGGCAGTCTGTGAAAGCGTCGCTCCAGCAGTCCACGGCTAGCCTTCGCACGGCAGGCATCGACCTGTCGCATCGCGACCTTAGCGCCGGATACAAGGCTTATGTGGAACTCCACATCGAGCAGGGGCCGATCCTTGAGAATGAAAGCGTCGGCATTGGGGTCGTCACCGACGTCCAGGGGCTGGTCCAGTACCGGGTCGAGGTTTCAGGCGTGGCCGGCCATGCGGGAGCGGTCCCGATGGAGGGGCGCGAGGACGCTTTGACCAGCGCCCGTGCACTGATGGCGGAACTCGATGCGGAACTGGGCGCTTTCGGCGGCCTGCGTTTTACGGTCGGCCGCATCAATGTGGCGCCGGGATCGATCAACACCATCCCGGCGAAGGCGGAATTCACGCTCGACGTGCGGCACCCCGACCCGCAGGTGCTGTCGCAAGCCAGCCAGCGGGTCGAAACCCTTTGCGCGCACGCACAGCTGACACGGCTCATCTATCAGGCGCCGATCCCGTTCGATGCGGGGATCGTCCGGACGATCGAACAGGTGACGGAGCGATACGAGGTGAGTTCTCGTCGCATCGTCTCGGGAGCGACCCACGACGCCGCCCATGTCGCGGCGATCTGCCCGACCGGGATGATCTTCGTGCCGTGTCGTGGCGGAATCAGCCACAACGAGAACGAATATTGCGAGCCCGACGATGTCGTCCAGGGCGCGCAGATACTTGCCGAAACGATCATGGCGTTGGCCAGGAGACCGGCTCAATGACGAGGCTCGTCGTAAGCCACTACATGCCGGCGGACCATGGCACGCATGTGGACTTCCTGCTTCCATGGACGCGCAGGATAGAGAAGGCGTGCCCGTCGCTGGAGTTCGAAATCCACTGCGAGGGTTCGGATTACGGGCTGCTGGAGAACCAGTACAGCCAGGTCCTGTCCGGCGCCGTCGACATCGCGCATTCCCCGGCCTCCTTGCCCGCCGGCCGCTTTCCGATGACGAACCTGATGAACCTGCCGTTTCTGGTGCAGGATTCGCAGCAGGCGAGCGATCGCCTGTGGGCCGCCCATGCGCCCTACCTGGAACGGGAGTTCAGCCCGCTTCACGTCCTTGCACTCCACGCCGACAGCGGCGGTGTCCTGCATATGCGCGATACGTCGGTGCGGTCGCTGGAGGATCTTGCCGGCAAGCGCATCCGCACCCCCTCCGGCGCGATCGCGCAGGCCATGGCGGAGATCGGTGCCGAACCGGTACACCTGTTACCGCCGGCCATAGGAAAAGCGGCGCGGGCAGGCGAGATCGACGGCGCCATCATGGCCTGGGACGTGCTTGCCTACACGCAGACGAAAGACATTTTCCGCCATCACTATACGGACGTCTTCTACGTTTCGCCGCTCTATCTGGTGATGAATGCGGAAAGCCGCGCAAAGCTGACGGACGAGGAACGGCGGGCGGTGGATGAACACTCTGGCGCTGACCTGACCAGACGGTTCGGGGACTACTGGAAATCCTGGGCCGCGCCGGGACGGTCGCTGGCGACGGGCGAGGGGCATGTTCTGGAGGCCCTTCCCGATGCCGTCCTGTCCGGCCTGCGTGAAGCGGCCGCGCTGCATACAAGGCGGCATGTCGAACGGCTGGCCGGGGAGGGGCTCTCCGACGCGGCGGGAATCGTCGAAATCTTTTCAGGGCGAGGCGGGCTCGCGTAAGGCGCCCGGCTCACAAAAGGAGGGAATCCTCAATGCCACATTACCCAACTTGGGACGAAACATTTCGGGGCAAGGTCTGGCGCACGACGCATTTTCCCCGCATCGAGGAAGACATGCCGACCTTTCTGGGCGTGCGGCATGCCTTGACCGAGGACGACATACAAGGCGCCGACGTCGTGATCATCGGGGCGCCTTTTGTCGCCGGCTGGGGCCAGAAGTACAGCGGGGTCGACAAGACCGAGTGGATTTCGGCGACGCGCCGGGTGCGGCAGCAGTCGATCCGCTACCGTTCCGGCTACATCCAGGATTTCGATCTCGATGTCTTCGAGCATCTCAACGTCGTCGATTTCGGCGATGCCGACATCCCTGTCGAGACAAGCTACGACGGGCGCGCGCAGAAGATCCTCGAGGCGCAGGAAGCCACGATGGTCAAGGTCAGGGCCGCGCTCAAGGCCGGCGCGGTGCCGATCGTCATCGGCCAGAATTCGCCCTGCGGGTCTTATGCCGTTGGCCGTCCCATCGCGGAGACGGTCGAGGGCAAGGTCGGCATGGTCAGCCTGGACACGCACTGGGACGCCTGGCCGTATGACTGGGCAACCATGAGTGAGCACGTCGCGGGCTCGACGAACTGGAAAGACAAGCTCTATCGCGATTGCCCGAATTTCTCGATGGCCAATCTGGTCGAGATCGGCGAGCGGGGAATGCTTGAAGACCCGGCGACCATCCGGCGTTTCGTCGCGGCCGGGACAGACTTCATCCCGATGTGGCGGCTGCGCACCGAACTGGGCATCGAGGGAACCGTCAAGGCGCTCGACCGGGCCTTCGACGGCACCGATGCCGTCTACGCGCATTTCGACATGGACGTGCTCGGCGGAGCCGGTCCGAGCGAGGGCGACATTCTCGGCGAACTGGCCGAGCCCATCGGCATGACCGACTATGAAGCCATCCGGCTCGGCCACGAAGTCGGCCTGCGCGGATGCAACGGGCTTTCCTTCATCTGCATTCCTCCCGGCTCGGCCGTCACCTATCGGGTGATCGTCTACGTGATGATGTATTTCATGGCCGGTCTGGCAAAGCGGAAGATCGCTTTGGCCGCCAAGTGAGGAGGCGGGAACGCTTCCAGATATCCGCCTTGCGGACGGCAAGGCGCCGTCGGGAACAGCAGTCCCGATGAGAAACAGGAAGCGCTTTGGTCAAGGTACTTGATAAAGAGTAATGTAACTTGACCAAAGCCGAGACCATGCTAGTGTGTTCCATGTGCCGAACGGCCGAAGTGATCGGAGTCTGATGTGTCGACGGATGTCCTGCTGGTTGTAAATGTGGACAGCGATCCTGATCCGGTCTCGACCTATCAGGAAGACGCCAGCGTCCTGACCAAATATGCCCGCATGCGCGAGATCCTCGGCCGGCATGCCGGCGGTGCCGCGGCATGGACGATCCTGACCGGGCCGCTCTACCGGGATCGTTTCTACGAGCCGCCCTATGTCGGGTTCTGGCGCGATCTGGTCCAGGACGGCGCCGATCTGGTGCTGCATCCGGAGGAGGATCTTTACGGCCCCGGTCCCGGCACGGGCCCGGAATCGTGCAGCTACTATCACACCGACCACATGCGCGAAGTTGTCCTCTCGCGTGCGCTCAGGATGCGGGAGGCGGACCTGCCGCTCGCGGCCTATCGGGGCGGTTATCATGGCTTCACCCCCGATATCGGCAGGATCGTCAAAGAGGCCGGCATCGGGATCGAACTGTCCTGTGCGCCGGGCATCGTCTGGCCGCAAAAGGCGGCGGACTGGGGCGATGCACCGCTGTCTGCCTATTACATGTCCGGTCGCCGGCAGGCCGACGTCGCCGCGGACGAAGAGGCCGCCCCTCTCTTCGAGATTCCCTGGGCCTGGGATGGCGTGGCGCCGGGCACGTCCCGCCGCTTCGTGGTCGGCGAGAACTACATGATCAACGAGTTCTCCAATCTCGAAGCGATGAAGCGTGTCTGGGATGCCGTGGCAAAGCGTGCGCACGAGCGCGGCGAACAGCAGATCGTGTCGATGGTCTGCCACACCTACACGATGGGCATGGCTGAGTACGAGGAACGCCTGACCTCGATCCTGGATTACGTGCAGTCCAACAACGGGCGGATCGTCTCGCCGACATCGGCCAAGGCGATCTACGACCAGCGCGTGTCCTCGATGGCTGATGGAAAGGACAGATCAGGTCGTCAAGCGGTGCAGAGGCAATAGTTGCATCGGTTCTGGCCGATCTTCACGGCGTCGACTTTATCGTCGCTCGTGATCGATGGCTGCATTCAAGGCAAGGCGAACGCCCTGGTTCGGAAAGACTTCAGGGAGCAGCAGGTCAACATAACGGGAGGTAGTAAGCAATGAACTTGAAATCATTCGGGATTGCCGCATTCGGAAGCCTGTTCCTGTTCGGGGCGGCCGGCGCGGGCGAACTTCCGCAGCGGATCGTCGATGCGGGTAAGTTCACGCTGACCATCAATGCGACCTTCACGCCGATGGAATTCGTCGATCCGAAGACCAATACTTTCGTCGGTCTGGATATCGAACTGGTCGACGCGATCGCCAAGCGCCTTGGCCTGGGAGTCACGCGCACGGACGGGCTGTTCAACCAGCTTATCCCGGCGCTCACCACCGGCCGCACGGACTTCATCCTGTCGGGCATGATCGACAATGAAGAGCGGCGCAAGTCGTTCGATTTCGTCAACTACATGAGGGCGGGCGCCCAGTTCTTCGTTCTCACGAAGAGCGAGGTCAAGGACCCGGTCGAGCTTTGCGGAAAGGCTGTCGGAACCATCAGGTCCGCCGCTTATATGGACCTGCTTCAGGCATGGAACCAGAAGCATTGCGTGGACGCCGGGCTGAAGGCGATGGATATCATCGGCGCCGAAAGCTCTCCGGACGTGCGCCTGCAATTGAAGCAGGGCCGGATCGAGGCCGGCGTGCAGGGTGGCGAAAGCATTCCCTATACCAGCGCGCAGGAAGGCGGGATTTACCGGCTGATCGGCGAGCCCCTGATCACCGCCTACTACGGCGCGGCCTTCCGCAAGGAAGATTCCGCGTTCCGCGACAAGTTCGCCGATACCTTGCAGGAACTGATCGACGACGGCACCTATGGCGCCATCTTCGAGAAGTGGAAGCTGACGTCGCATGCGATCCCGAAGGTCATGATCAACAGCGAGCCGCGTAAGTGACCGGTCAACCACAAACCCTCGGCGCGGCGCTTGGCGCCTCGCCGGAGAAGTCGATTAAGATCTCGCAATTCCAGATCATCCAGCGCCCGAAATATGGGCGCTGGATTTCCGGGGCTTTGGTGCTGACTGCCCTCGGCTTGATCGGCTATTCCTTTGCAACCGGCCAGATCGAGTGGGAGTATTTCCGGAGCTTCATGACAGCGCCGGCCATTCTCGCCGGTGTTGCGAACACGGTTCTGCTGGCTGTTCTGGCCATGGCGATCGGTGTGGTCCTGGGCACGGTCGTGGCGGTCATGCGCGGTTCCGGCAATCCGGTGATGGAATGGACCGCCTCGGGCTACATCTGGCTGTTTCGCGGAACGCCGGTGCTGCTGCAATTGATGCTCTGGTACAACCTCGCCCTGGTGTTCCCGAATTTCGGGATTCCCGGCGTCTGGTCGGTGCGCATGATCGACATCATGACGCCGTTCTGGGCCGCATTGATCGGGCTGGGCCTGAACCAGGGTTCCTACACGGCCGAAATCATCCGCGCGGGAATGCTGTCAGTCGACTCCGGCCAGTATGAAGCCGCGAAGACGATCGGCATGACCCGCCTGAAGGCGCTGCGCCGCATCGTACTGCCGCAGGCGATGCGTGTGGTCATTCCACCGCTCGGCAACGAATTCATCCTGATGGTGAAGACAACGTCGCTGGCCAGCGTGATTCAGTTCTCGGAACTGCTCTACAGCGCCAGCTCGATATATTACGCCAATGCGCGTGTGGTTGAGCTGCTTCTGGTGGCTGGCGCCTGGTATCTGGTGGCCGTATCGGTTCTGACTTTGCTGCAGATACCGCTCGAACGACACTTTTCGAAGGGGAGTGCGCCCCGATGACGGCTGAGCTCACTTCAGGCGAACGCGGCGAACCGGGGAAGGGCGCCACGAAACCTCTTATCCGGATCTGCGACGTTACCAAGAGATTCAACGACTTCGTCGCGCTCGACCATGTCTCGTTCGAGGTTTATCCGGGCGAGGTCGTTTGCCTGATCGGCGGTTCCGGCTCCGGCAAGACGACGCTGCTGCGCTGCATCAACCAGTTGCACGACATCGACGACGGCGCCATCTGGCTGGACGACGAACTCGTAGGCTATCAGCAGCAGGGCGACCGGCTCTACAAGCTGAGCGAGAAGCAGACCATCCGGCAACGCCTGAAAAGCGGCATGGTCTTCCAGCGCTTCAACCTCTTTCCGCATATGACGGCGCTGCAGAACATCACCGAGGGTCCGATCCAGGTTCAGCGCGTCCCGCGCCGCGAGGCCGAGGCCTCCGCACAGCGATTGCTGGCACGGGTGGGCCTCGCCGACAAGGCCGGGCACTATCCGGCCGAGCTTTCGGGAGGGCAGCAGCAGCGGGTTGCGATTGCGCGGGCATTGGCGATGAACCCGCAGGTGATGCTGTTCGACGAACCGACATCGGCGCTGGACCCGGAACTGGTCGGCGAGGTTTTGGCCGTCATGCGGGAACTGGCGCGTTCGGGCATGACGATGGTCGTCGTGACCCATGAACTGGGTTTCGCCAGGGAGGTCGCCAACCGGGTCGTGTTCATGGACCGGGGCACGATCGTCGAACATGGCAGGGCGACGGACGTTCTGGTCAATCCCAAAGAGGCGCGGACCCGGGCGTTCATCTCGGCCGTCATCAGCTAGGGGCGCAGATGTCGGTGAACGGCTGGGCATGCCCGCGCCGGCGCGAAAATCCGTCGGCGCGGGGACCTGAGTTCCTACTGGTCTCCCGGCTGTGCGCCGTCTCCGGTTCGCAGTCGCTCCAGAAGTTGCCGGAAGCTTGAAACGGCCCGCCGCGACGTTGCCTGCGGGTCGTCGGAACCGGCGATCCAGGTCGCGGCGTGGCTGGCGGCGCCGTTGATCAGGCGTGCTGCCGCTTCGGTATCGAGATCGCCGATCAACCCCTCCGCCTTCAAGGCATCGAGGCTCGTTTTGAGGGCGACGACGCAACCGTTGGTGTTCGGCCATTGCGAGATGTCGCCCAGCACCGCCGGGCCGTCGCGGAACATGATACGCTGGATTTCCGGCTCCAGCGCCATCTCGATATAGGCGGTCCACTCGTCCACCAGCCCCTGCCAGCGGGTGGGCGCGCGCCGCGAAATTGCGTCCAGGCGTGTAGTCATCTCGGTATCGATCTCCTCGACAACCGCCCGCAGCAAGCCCTGCTTGTCGCCGAAGTGATGATAGAGCGCGCCACGGGTGAGGCCGACCTCGGCCGTGAAATCGTCCATGGAGGCGTCCGCGTAACCGATCGTGCCGAAAGCCTTGCGCGCGGTGGCAAGCAGCCTTGCCCGCGTCTCGGCCATCTTTTCCTTGCGTGTCGGCGACATAGCGGCTCCATTTCGCATACGCCGCGTATTTGAATTGACATACGTTGCGTATGTGATTATCTCGTTCACATACGCCACGTATATATTCTGTGTGGCCTCTGGATCAAGGACGTTCCCCGATGACCAATCCCTATGCGGAAATCTTCAGAGTACCCGGTGCCAAGGGCTTTTCGGCGGCAGCCTTCGTGGCCCGCCTGCCGGTCGCCATGGCGCCGATCGGCATTGTCGCCATGATATCGCAGACGCATGGCGAGTACTGGCTGGCCGGCGCCGTCTCCGCCACATTCGCGCTCGCCAATGCCTTCGTCTCGCCGCAGATCTCCCGGCTGGTGGACCGGTTCGGCCAGTCGCGTATCGTCGCGCCGACGGCGATCGTGTCGGTGATGGCGTTTCTGGTCCTGCTCATCGCCGTCAACCGGCATTGGCCGGTATGGACGTTGTTTGCCGCCGCGCTCGGCGCGGCGGTCATGCCGAGCATTTCGGCCATGGTCCGGGCGCGCTGGAGCGAACTGTTCCGCGATCGCCCCGAATTGAACACGGCCTTCGCTTTCGAATCCGCCGCCGACGAATTGATCTACATCGCCGGCGCCTCGCTCTCGGTCGGCCTTGCCGTGTCATTCTTTCCCGAGGCCGGCATAGTCATAAGCACCGTCTTCTTCGCGCTGGGCACGCTGGCTTTCCTGATGCAAAGGGCAACGGAGCCGAAGGTGCGGGTTGCCGCCGCCGATGCGCCGGCCGGTTCGGCCATCCGGTTGCGGGCGGTGCAGATCGTGACGCTCGCGCTGGTGTTCGTCGGCGCGACCTTCGCCACGGCGGAAGTGTCGTCCGTCGCGATCACCGAGCAGCTTGGCCAGCCAGGCGCGGCCAGCATGGTGATCGGTGTGTACGCCGTCGGCTCGTTCGTGCTCGGCCTTGTGCTGGGCGCGCTCAATCCAAAGATGCCGCTGCATCGCCAGATGTTGATAGCCACCGGTATCCTGGCCGTCACCACCTTGCCGCTGCTCGTCGCCGGTACGTCGGTGCCGCTGTTGGCGGCGGCGGTGTTCTTCAGCGGCGTTGCGATCTCGCCGACCTTCATCACTGCCTTCGGGGTGATCGAGCGCAGCGTGCCCGAATCCATGCTGACGGAAGGCGTGACCTGGGTGATGACCGGTATCGGCATCGGCATGGCGTTCGGCGCGTTCGCGTCCGGCTGGGTCGTGGACAACTACGGGCCGCAGAACGGCTTCTGGGTTTCGGTGGTGGCCGGTGCCGC
>JBQCHN010000112.1:0-15141 GCA_051954615.1 Mesorhizobium sp.
CATCCTGTCGATGATACGTGGGGTGTCATTGACAGGAACAAGCCGCACCGGCCGCCACGGCCCGACGGCATCGAAGCGCGGACACCAGCCGGGCATATGGCCGATCAGCGTGGTGCGCACCAGCCTGAGGCGCTGGTCGTCGATCATGCGCGGCTTCCAGCGCGCGCGCGGCCCGGAAAGCGTCTCCAGATGCCTGTCGAGGCTGCGGAAGGCGATGGCGAGCTGCTCGCCGCCAGCAAGGTCGGCCTCGACCTCGCAAGGCTCGAACATCGAGGTCGAGGTGGCGACGAGCCTGTCGTCCAGCCAGATTTCGGCGACGGTCGCCAGTCCTTCGAAAACGAAGCGCACCTGCCCTTTCGCATCGAGCCGGCAGCGATACCAGACGTCCTTGTCATGCAGCGGCGCGGGCCAGGTGCGATCCCAGCGGCCGTGCTTTTCCAGCGTGGCCGCAGCCGTGCCGGGACATTCGGCCGCCAGCCACTCGGCGTGCGGATCGATCGCGGCCGAGGCCGGCCATGCGCCGGCAGCCGAGACGGCCATCGACCATCCCGCGTCCAGCACCCGATCCGCGCCGGCGACCGGCACCATGACGTCCATCATCGTCTCCCGGCGGCTCAGGCCGCCTTCGAATCCGCCCGTGCCGACAGCCGCGCTTCAAGCGTCGCCATCACGGTATCGTAGGCTTCGGCCATTGGGGCGATGCTTTCGGCCAGCCCGTCGAAGCGCTGCCGCGCCATGGCGCGGGCAAGCTTGAACTGAATGGCCTTGGCACCGTCGGCGATGCGCTCGGCAGCCCGCGCCGGGGCATCGAAATCCATGCGGGCCTTCACCTGCAGCCAGTCGAGATGGCTGGCCAGCAGCTCGAAATTGGCGCCGACCTGCCGCAGCGTGTTGAAGGCATAGGTGTGGAAATACTCCGGCGCACGGCCGGCCAGCGCGCGGGCGTGATCCTCGAACGCCTCGGCATAGCATGCCAGCGGATTGCGCCTCGGCCGTCGTTCCAGATGGCCACGCAGAAGCTCGAGCGCGGCCGTCGCCGGCTCTTGCCCGTCCGGCGCGCCGAACTTGACGAACTCGGCATAGGGAAACAGCGGCAGGCCGCCCGCAAGCGCGTTCCGGTACGGACCGAAAAGGCCGTCATAGTCCTCGCCTTCCAGCGCGAAATAGCCGTCGTTGTGGAAGTAGTGCATGCGGCGCGCTTCGGGGTCGATCCTGTTGATGCCCACCGTCGTCTTGGAATGGCCGCTGCGGTAGGTGATGCCCGCCGTATCGGGCAGGAAATGGGCGTCGAGTTCGACCAGCGGCAGGCGGCCGCGCTCGATCTGCAGGAGGATATGGTCCTCCAGCCGGTCGAAGATCGCCAGTTCCTGGATGTCGAGGCCGGCAAGCCGCTGAAGGTCGGCGCCTGGGAACTTGAAGAAGGTGAACTGATCGCCCTCGAAATCCTGTGCCACGGTGAAGCCGAGGGCGGCGACAGGGTCGTGCCCGGTCGCGTGCATCACCTCGACCAGCAGGTCGACATAGCAGTTGGTCTGCGGCCAGCGGCGCTCCGCATCGTGCAGCGGGTGCGGACGGTAGCCTGCCGGGTCGAGCCCGGCGATGGCGGCCTTCATCGTCACTCGCCCCACAGGACGGCGCGCACGCCCGCCGGCCAGGCTTCGATATCCGGGCCATGATGGCGGAACAGCGCCAGCGCCACACGCTCCAGCCCGAAGCCGACGCAGGCCGAATGGCAAAGCTCGCCGTCGGCGAATTTCAGGCCCCAGGTCTGGCCGAAATGGTCCTGGTGGTAGTTGAAGGACAGGCAGGCGGTCGGCTTTTCTATGCTGGTCACCGGGATCAGCAGCTCGAACTTCAGGCCCTGGTCGCGCTGGTTGTTGGCCATCATCTTGCCGCCGCGGCCGAAGAACGGATCGTTGGCAAGGTCGACATCGCAGGGCAGTTCGAGTTGCTCGATCATCGCCTTGCCGCGCGTCAGCCAGCTTTCGCGGAAGGCGCGGACCTGTTCGGCCGTGCCGATCTTGACGAACTCGCGCATGCGGAAAAGCTGCATGCGGGCCGGATCCTGCGACGGCTCGTGGCGGAAGCAGTAGGACGACAGTTCGAACAGCACGCCCTCGGCCGGCACCGGGCCGCGCGCCGCGACCGTCGGATAGAGCGGATAGCAGGCCGCCGGCGTCAGCGCGACGTCGGTCGCCTGCTGCAACTCGGTCCAGTCCTCGCCGGTCGCCATCATGTTGAGCAGCGAGGCGTGCTCGCGCTCGCCGCCCATGAAGGAATGCACGCAGCCGGCAAGCTGCGGGAAGGACTTCATGTAGCCGCTCTTTTCCAACGTGGCGCGGCTCATGCCCGGCGGGAAGTGGATGCGGGTCGCCTTGTCCGGCGCGCCGAGGCGGGTGACGAGGCGCTCGAAGCGCTCGATCACCTCCTCGAAAGCGCCGGAGCGGCCGTAGAGCCCGTCCACGCCCGTCTCGAACAGGATGCCGTTGTCGAACAGGCTGTCCAGCAGGGTTTTCGCGTCGAAGGTCTTGGCGTCCATGGTTCAGCCCCCCAGGCTGGTGTCGAAGCGGCTCATCAAAAGCAGCGTCGCGGTGTTGGAAAGGATACGGTCGTTGGAGATCATCACCGGCGCCGAAGCGGTGTCGCGCAGATGGCGGCCGACGCTGAACGGCGTACCGTTCTTGTAGCCGAGGATGCCGTTGACCAAGAGCGCGATGCGCACCACCTCGCCGGCCTTCTCGCTGGCGGCGATCTTCAGCGCGTTGATCTCGGCGGCGAAGCCGATGGAGGACAGCGCGGCGTCGTCGCCCCGTGCGGCGTCGAATTGAGCGGCGTCGAAGCGGTGGATGGCGGCCATCAGGTGGCCCTTCATCTCCTGTAATTTCGCAGCCGCTTCAGCGAGACGCAGTGCACCCGGCGGCAAGGTGCCGTCGGTCTGCTTGCGGGCGGCCGCCTTGACGAAGGCCTGCGCGCGGTTGAAGGCGTCGGCGGCGATGCCGAACCAGGTCGCCGCCCAGTAGATGTGCGACGATGCCAGCATCGACTGCGCGGCGATCTCGGAGAACGGTTTCGGGAAGATCTGCGCCGCATCGCCGGCCGCCTCCAGATGGAAGCCGTCGGAGCAGGTGCCGCGCATGCCGAGCGTGTCCCACACCACGGTGCGGTCGATCGTGCGGTTGGCGTCGTTCGGGATCACCACCATGATCTGGTCGGAGCTTGCCGCGTCCGGCGCGCGGCGGGCGGTGGCGAGGATGGCGTCGGCATAATTGCCGTAGGAAATGACGATGGCTTCCTTGACGAGTTTGAAACGGCCGGCCTCGACCTCGATGGCGCAGATGGAGTTGCGCAGGTTGCCGCCGATGCCGGCCTCGGTGGTGGCCGACGCCATCAACAGCTGCTCGGCGGCGATGCGGCGCATGTAGGCGCGGTGCCACTCGCTGCCGATGCCGTGCATGACGAAGCTCGACGTCTTGATCTGGTGCATGGCGTAGATCATCGCGCTCGAGCCGCAGGCCTGGGCGAGCTGCGCGATCAGGTCGGCGACGCCGGCGGTGCCGAGGCCCTCGCCGCCGTATTCGGCGGGAATGGCAACGCCCAGCAGGCGCTCGCGCTTCAGCGCCTCGATGGTTTCCGCCGGGAAGCGGCCTTCGCGGTCGACGGCATCGCCGTTCTCAGCCGCCACCGCCGCCACCCGGCGCATGCGCTCGGCAGGCGCCTCCATCGCCGCCGCAGGCGCGGCGGCTTCGATCTTGCTCAAGACATTCATGATCAGGCCGCCTTGCGCGTGATCTGCGAAACGGCGTCGGCGATGTTGGCGAGCGATGCGAAGGTGCGGCGCGTCAGCATCGCCTCGGGGAACTCGACGTCGAATTCCTCCTCCAGCGCCAGCATCATCTGCACCGAGGCGAACGAGGTCAGCCCCGCATCGTAGAGATTGGCGTCGTCGCTCAGCGCCGAGAAGTCCAGCGGAATCATCGGATGGCCGGACAATAGTGTGCGGATGCGGTCGATCATGGTGGCGTCCCTGCCCTGTTGTGCTTGTGGCGGGGACCGTCGCACGCCCATGGCAACCAGCGCGTTAACGATGTGCGGAAGCTGGGGACAGGCTTAAGGATCGGTATCGAGGACCGAGACAATTCGAGCGATCGGCAAGACTGGCGGAGCGCGCGGGATTTTCGCGTGCCCACAGGTGCTACGGCAGGCCGCTATCTGGTCTCGAACGTCGTGCCGAAGCGGTCGCGCAGGATGTTCTTCTGCACCTTGCCCATCGTGTTGCGCGGCAGTTCGTCCACCGTGAAGATGCGCTTCGGCTGCTTGAAGCGGGCTATCCTGTCGTGGATGGCGGCAAGCAGCTGCTGCTCGTCGATGGCGCTGCCCTTCTTCGGCACGACGACGCCGACGACGCCCTCGCCGAAATCGGGATGCGGCACGCCGATCACCGCCGATTCCAGCACGCCTTCCTGTTCATCCAGCAGCAGTTCCACTTCCTTCGGATAGATGTTGAAGCCGCCGGAGATGATGAGGTCCTTGGCGCGGCCGACGATCTGGACGTAGCCGTCGCTGTCGATTGTGACGACGTCGCCGGTGATGAAGAAGCCGTCGTCGCGGAATTCCTCCTTCGTCTTTTCCGGCATGCGCCAATACCCTTTGAAGACGTTCGGTCCGCGCACTTCGAGCACGCCGACCTCGCCGTCGGGCAGCACGTTCCTCGTCTCCGGATCGACGACGCGGATCTCGACGGCGGGCAACGGGAAGCCGACCGTGCCGGCCCGCCGCTCGCCGTCATAGGGGTTCGACGTGGTCATGTTGGTTTCGGTCATGCCGTAGCGTTCGAGGATGCGGTGGCCGGTGCGAGCCTCGAAGGCGTTGTGCGTCTCGGCCAGAAGCGGCGCGCTGCCGGAGGTGAACAGGCGCATATGCGCGGCCAGTTCCTTCGTGAAGCGGGGATCGTCGAGCAGGCGTGTGTAGAAGGTCGGCACGCCCATCATCGAGGTCGCCTTCGGCAGCCAGCCGATCATCTCGTCGGTTTTGAATGTGGGCAGGAAGATCATCGAGCCGCCGGCGAGCAGCACGACGTTGCAGGCGACGAACAGGCCGTGCGTATGGAAGATCGGCAGCGCATGCAGCAGCACGTCGCTCGCCGTGAAGCGCCATGCCTCGACCAGCGACTTCGCGTTGGAGAGCAGGTTGTCCTGCGTCAGCATCGCGCCCTTGGAACGCCCGGTGGTGCCGGAAGTGTAGAGGAAGGCGGCGAGGTCGTCGCCGCTGCGTGCAACCGTGTCGAAGTGCTCGGCCTTGCCGGCCGCTTCCGCCGTCAACGTGCCCGTGCCGTCGCCGTTCAGCGTCATCAGGCGCGCGCCGGCCTTTTCGGTTATCGGGAGAAGGGCTGCGTGCGAAGCGCCGTCACAGACGACGAGGCGCGGTTCGGCGTTGCCGATAAAGTACTCGACCTCGCTCGGCGTGTAGGCGGTATTGAGCGGCAGGAAGATGGCGCCGGCCTGTATGCAGGCGGCATAAAGCGCCAGCGCCTCGGCGCTCTTCCTGACCTGGACGGCGACGCAGTCGCCCGGCTTGACGCCCCCGTCCTGAAGGACATAGGCGATCCGCGCCGCAAGCCTGATGAAGGCATCGTACGACAGCGTCGAGCCGTCCTCCAGGAAGAGGAAAGGCCCGGTCTTGCCCTGATGGGGCGCGAACAGCGCATCATAGAGCACATTCGCCATCGTCGCTTCTCCGTCAAATCTGTCCGGGCCGCTCCGGCCCAGCATGGACTTCAGATCACTTTTCCGCGACGCGCGCACAGTTCGCAGCTCGTCTACGGCGTTGAGATTCTGGCGATAATCGACCACGACGCGGGATCGGGCAATGTCTTTTCCGGGCCCTTTTCCAGCGCATCTCGTCGACCTTCTACGACGCCATCAGCCGGTCGAAAACCGGATCGGGATCATCGACCTCGACCAGCCGCTTGCCCGCGATCACCCAGATCCGCGTCGCGACCGCCCTGACGAAGGCGCGGTCGTGGCTGACCAGCAGGCAGGCCGCGCCCTGTTCGACCAGTTCGCTTTCCAGCATGTCCTGCCCTTCGATGTCGAGATGGTTGGTTGGCTCGTCCAGCAGGTAGAAGTTCGGTTGGGCGAGGCGCAGCAAGAGCATGGCGAGTCGCGCCCGCTGCCCGCCGGAAAGGCGTGCGATCGGCGCCGCCTGTGCCTCAATGCCGATGCCGGCGCCGGCAAGCTGCGCGCGCGCATGGTGATCGGTCGCGTCGCTGGAACGCTTGACGGCGTCCCACGGCGTCGGGAACGCGTCGAGCTGGGACAGCGCCTGGTCGGAATAGCCGAGCCTGAGGCTGGCCGCGCCGCGGATGGCCGCGTCCGGTCCGGCGAGCGCCGCCAGCAGCCTGCTGACCAGCCGCGTCTTGCCGGTGCCGTTGGCGCCGAGCAGGACGATGCGGTCGCCGTTCTCGATCCACAACCGTCCGGTGCGGAACAGGAGGCGTCCGTCCGGCGTCTCGACCGCCGCGTCGTCGATCGAGACCAGCGCCTTGGCATGGGTGCCGCTGTTGGAGAGGCGAATGGCGCCGGCCGAGCGTTCCTGGTGCGCGGGCCTGGCCCGTTCCTCCAGCCTGTCGGCGCGCTCGGAAAGCTGCTTCGTCTTGACGACCAGCAGGTCGGAGCCGGAATTGATGCCGATGTTCTTGAGCTTCGCCGCCTGCTGCCGCAGCGCCCGAACCTTGCGCATGTCGTTGTCGAACTGCCGGCCGCGCGCGGCGTCGCGCTCCTCAAGCGCCAGCAGGGCGCGGGAATAAGGCAAGGCGAAGTCGAGGCTTTCCTGCGGGCGCAGGAACAGCGTCCGGTTGGTCACGTCGTCGAGAAAGGCGCGGTCATGGCTTGCCGCCACCACCGCGCAATCGTGCGGCAGCGCGGCGAGGAAGCGCTCCAGCACGCCGATGCGGCCGATGTCGAGATGGTTGGTCGGTTCGTCCAGCAGGATCAGGTCGGGCTCGACGATCGCCGCGCGCGCCAGAAGCATCGTGCGCTGCCAGCCGCCAGACAGGTTGCCGACGGCGCGGTCGCGGATCGCCTCGTCGACTTCGAGGTCGTCCAGCAGGATATCGACCCGCCAGTCTTCCGTCTCGGCAAGCTCGGGCGAGAGCGCGTCGCGCACCGCCTCGCGCAGGGTCATGGCGAGCAGCCGGGCGGGCGGGTCCTGCGGGGCCGTGGCGACGACAAGGCCGCGCGAGCGGGTAACGGTACCGCCGGTCGGCGCCTCATTGCCGGCGACGATGTGAAAGAGCGAGGTCTTGCCGCGCCCGTTGGCGGCGACGAGACCCAGGCGGTCGCCCTTGGCGATGGAGACGTTCAGCCCGGTAAACAGGGCTTCGGTGCGGATGAGCGAAAGGTCTTTGACGGCGATCAGGGACATTGTGGTCTCACTTCAGGTCAGGAAGCGCGGCAGGCGCGCCGGTGAGGCTGACAGTGAGACGGCGATGCGTTTCCCGATCAGCCCCGCGAGGTCAGGCGCGGGGCTGAGACAGGTCCGCGGGTGCGGTTATGGAAGCACTGGCAAAGCACCAGCTTCCCCCTTCTCGGTTGCAAAACGTCGCGGCGATGTACCAAACCGGCCGCGGCGAAGCAAGACCGGCGGAGCCGAGCGGCGTTCCGGACGCCACGACGCATCCTTTCCTGCCCGGAATACCGGAGCCGCGCAAACCTATCGGTCGGGCCAGAAATTGCCTTCGGTGCCGACGATATGGCCGGGCTGGAACGCTACCCTGACGGTGGTGATAGGACCGAGGTCGTTCCAGGTGCTGCGGTAGAGGACAAGCAGCGCACGGCCGGGTTGCGTCCCGAGGAGCCTGGCATCGCGACGGTCGGCGCCCTCGGCCGAAAACGCCATTTCGGCGCGCAGGTAGGGTGCGTTGCGCACCAGCCACTCGTTGGCGTTCAGGTGCGGTAGATCCGCCTCGGCCAGCGTCGGCGTGGCGCGCAGGTTGAGCCAGCGATCCTCCAGCTGGAAGGGCTGGCCGTCGGCATAGTGTATGGCCCGCATGCGGACGAGGACCTCGCCTTGCGCCAGGCCGATCCGCGCGGCGATCCCGGCGGGAACGGGGCTCCTGCGCTGCGCCACGACCCGATAGCTGTAGACCATGCCGGCCTGCTCGACCTGCTCGCGCACGATGGAGATGGTGAAGGACGCCTTGCGTACAGGATCGACCGTCACGCGCGTACCGGCCTTGCGGCGACGGTCCAGCAGGCCGTCGTTCGCCAGAAGCTGCAGGGCCTTGTTGACGGTGGCGCGCGCAGCGTCGAACTCGATGGCCAGGTCGGCTTCGTCGGGAATGCGGTCGCCCTGGCGCCATTGTCCCTCGACGATGCGGCGGCGAACCTCGTTGGCGATGGTCCGCGCCTTGGACAACGCCGCTCCGGCTGCCATCGCGATCTCCTCCTGACGCCCCGGCCCGCATGAACCGGCACTGACAAGTTTAGGCACGGAATCAGAATAAGTCTAGACATAGAGAATTCGATATGTTTAGACTTAAAAATCACGAACCGGCCGGGAGGAGCGCCAGATGCAGGTTCTCGACAGGGCCGCGACCGCGGCCGATGAAACGGCGGGCAGCCGGCCTGCCGCGTTTTTCTTTGGTTTGACCGCATGAGCGGCCCGCTCGCCGGCATCAAGGTGCTTGACCTGTCGCGCGTGCTGGCGGGGCCGTATTGCACGGCGCTGTTGGCCGACCTCGGCGCCGAGATCGTCAAGCTCGAGCCGCCTTCCGGCGACGACTACCGCCATATCGGCCCGTTCAAGGACGGCGAGAGCGCGCTGTTCACGCTCAACAACCGCGGCAAGAAGAGCGTCGTGCTCGACCTGAAGAAGCCCGCCGACCTCGAACTGGCGCAGGCGCTCGCCGCCCGCGTCGACGTGGTGGTGGAAAACTTCCGCCCCGGCGTCGCCGCCCGGCTCGGCCTCGGCGCCGAGGCGCTGCGCAAGGCCAATCCCCGGCTGGTCTATTGCTCGATCTCCGGTTTCGGGCAGGAAGGCCCGTTCAAGGACTTGCCGGCCTACGACCTGGTGGTGCAGGCGATGTCCGGCCTGATGGCGGCGACCGGCGAGGACGGCGGCGCACCGCTGAAAACCGGCGAAAGCATCGCCGACCTGGTCGCCGGCCTGTTCGCAAGCTGGTCGATCATGGCCGCTCTCGTGCAGCGCAACGCGACAGGCCAGGGCGCGGTGCTGGACATCGCCATGTACGACGCGCTGTTTTCCATGCTGACCACCAGCCACGCCCAGCATTTCTATGGCGGCGTGCTGCCGGGCCGTGTCGGCAATCGCCATCCGCTTTCCACCCCCTTCGGCTGCTTCAGGACCAGCGACGGGCAAGTGGTGATCGCGGTGCTGAGCGGCGGGCAGTTCCAGCGCCTCGCGGCGCTGATCGGCAGAGCCGAGATCGCCAACGACCCGCGCTTTGCCTCCGACTCGAGCCGCACCGAGCACGAACCGGCGCTGCGGGCGCTGATCGAGGAATGGTCCGGCCGCCTGACCACCGAACAGGCCGTCGCCGCATTGGCCGCCGAAGGCCTGCCGACCGCGCCGATCTGGGATATCGCGCAGGCGGCCGACAACGAGCATGCCGCCGTGCGCGGCCTGGTGAGCCGGCTTGCGCATCCCGTCCTCGGGAAGGCCCCGGTCGTCGGCCAGCCGGTTCGGTTCGACGGCGTCAAGCCGCTGGCCGCGACCGCCGCGCCTCGCCTCGGCGGCGACCTCGCGGCCGTACTGAAGGAATTCGGGCTGGAGGGCCGCGCATGACTGCGATCGACGATCCGTGGCACATGCTCTCCCAGGAAGAGCGCCTGTTCTGCGACGTGCTGGAGCGGCTTTGCGCCGACAGGATCGCGCCGCTGGCGACCGAGACCGACGAGACATCACGCTTCGTGCATGAGCAGCTCGCAACGCTCGGCGAAGCCGGCATGATGGGCGCCAACCTGCCGGAAGCCTATGGCGGCGGCGGTATTTCCGCGCCCGCGCTGTTGCGTGCCGTCGCCATCGTCGCCGGCGCCTGCGGCTCGACCGCCTCGGCGCTGACGGCGCATTACCTGGCGACCGATTCCATCCTGATCGGCGGCACCGAGGCCCAGAAAGAGGAATGGCTGCCGAAGGCTGCCAGCGGTGAAGCGCTCGCCGCTTTCGCGCTCACCGAACCCACCGCCGGTTCCGATCCCGCCGACATGAAGACGCGGGCACGGCGCACCGACAACGGCTGGCACCTCAAGGGCACCAAGTGCTTCATCTCCAACGGCGGCGTCGCCGACGTCGTCGTGGTCTATGCCGTGACCGATCCGGACAAGGGCCATCGCGGCATCTCCGCCTTCCTGCTGCCGAAGGGCACGCCCGGCTTCGAGGCCGGCCCCGCAGAAAAGACCATGGGCTTGAAGGGCGGCCACGTCTTCACGCTGAACCTCGATTGCGAATTGCCCGAAAGCGCGCTGCTGGGCGAGGAAGGCAAGGGCTTCCGCACGGCCATGCAGGTCCTCGACAACGGCCGTGTCGAGGTCGCTGCCCAGTGCCTCGGCCTTGCGGGCGCGGCCATGAAGGCGGCGATCGCCTATGCCAGGGAGCGCGTCATCGGCGGCATCGCGCTGTCGGAGCGCCAGGGCATCCGCTGGATGATCGCCGACATGGGGCTGGCCTGGCATTCGGCGCTGCTCCTGTCGCAGGAGGCCGCCCGCCAGCGCGACCTGGCGCACCGCCACGGCGGACGCTTCTCGGCCGCCTCGTCGATGGCCAAGCTCGGCGCCTCCGAGGCCGCGGGAAAGATCGCCGACACCGCCCTGCAATTGCACGGCGGTTACGGCTATACTCGCGATTTCCCCGTCGAGCGGATCGTCCGCGACCTGAGGATCATGCGCATCTATGAAGGATCCAGCGAAATCCAGCGCATCATCATCTCGGGCAACATGCTGGCCTGACAGGAGGCGGATCGTGAACGACCGAAGGGATGATGCCCGCTACAGTTTTCTTGCAGATGGAAGCACGCTAGCGCCAGGAGACGATTGACGCCGGCGTCCATTCTCTGACCCTATCAAGCGCCGTTGGGGGAGTGGCGGCGCGCGATGAATTCCCGATAGTTCACTCGTCCATCAAGGAGAACGACGATGACCTTTTCCAACGCACTGAAATCCGCCCTGCTCGGCCTGGCCGTGCTCGGCCTCACCGTGCCGGCCATGGCCGACCAGCTTGCCGACATCAAGGCCAAGGGCAAGATCGAGACCGCCACCGACATGCACTATGCGCCCTTCGACATGCTGAACAACGGTACCTACGAAGGCATGACCAAGGACCTGTTCGACGGCGTAGCGAAGGAGATCGGCGTCGAGCCGGTTTACCAGGACATTCCCTGGACCGCCGAGCTGCCCGGCCTTGAGGTGAAGAAGTTCGACATCGTTATCGCGCCGGTCACCATCACGGCCGAGCGCCTCGAGCGCTACGCCTTCACGCTGCCGATCGCCGACGCCACCGTGGCGCTGGTGCGCGCAGCCGCCAACACCGAGCTGAAGAACCCCGAAGACATCAAGGGCAAGACCGTCGGCGTCCAGCAGGGCACCGCGCAGTTCAAGCAGCTGCAGGCCTTCGGCGACAAGCTGGGCGGCGTCAACGTCAAGGAATACGGCACCACCGACGAGGCCTATGCCGACCTCGCCGCCGGCCGTCTCGACGCCGTCGCCGGTTCGCTGCCGAACCTCACCTACCTGGTCAAGAGCCGCCCCGAGACGTTCGCCATGTTCGACAAGGCCACGTTCGGCCAGCCGACCTACTTCGCCTGGGTGGCGCGCAAGGACGCCGACAGCGAAAGCTTCGTCAAGGCGATCAACGACGCCATGCTGAAGATGACCGACGACGGCCGCATCAAGGCCATCCAGGAAAAGTGGCTGGGCACCTACACCGAGCTGCCGCGCGAAGTTCCGACCAAGTAACGACACATTGCGGGCGGGAGCGATCCCGCCCGCAACTTCCATCCGCCGTTTGGCGGCAAATGGAGCATCGATGTTTTCGATCCCCGTTTTCCTGAGCAGTTTCGAGCCGCTTTTCTGGGCGGCGCGCTTCACGCTGCTGATTTCCGTCCTCGGCATCGCGCTGGGGCTGGTGGTCGGCGCGCTGATCTGCGCGGCGGCGCTGTCGCGCACGCGCTGGCTGCGCTGGTTCGCGGCGCTCTGGGTCAGCTTCCTGCGCGGCGTTCCGCTGCTGGTCCAGTTGCTGCTCGCCTATTACCTTTTACCGGTCATCGGCATCAACGTGCCGGCGATGGTCGCCGCCGTAGTGACGGTCGGCATCTGTTCCAGCGCCTATGTCTCGGAAATCTGGCGCGGCGCCATCATCGCGCTGCCGAAAGGCCAGACCGAGGCGGCGACGGCCATCGGCATGCTGCCGCGCGACATCTGGATCAGGGTGATCCTGCCGCAGGCGTTCCGCTACTCGCTGCCGGCGCTGGTCAACGAACTGATCCTTCTGGTCAAGGCGTCGTCGCTGGTCTCGGTCGTCGGCATCCTTGAAGTGACGCGCGCCAGCCAGGCGCAGGCCGCCACCACCTTCCGGCCGCTGGAAGTCTATATCGCGGCCGCCTGCATCTATCTGGTCATCAATCTCTGCTTCGCGGCGCTCGGGCGCTACCTCGAGCACAGGACGGCCGTCTGATGGACCCGAGCATCCTGCTGCAATACTGGCCGATCCTGCTGAACGGCTTCAAGCTGACGATCCTGTGCTGGGTTCTCGGCACCATCTTCAGCATGATCCTCGGCCTGATCATCTCGCTGGCGCAGCGCTACGGGCCGCGCCCTCTCGGCTGGCTGATCCAGGCCTATATCGAGGTCATCCGCGGCACGCCGTTCCTGGTACAGCTCTTCGTGCTCTACTATGGCGGCCCGCTGCTCGGCTTGCGCCTCGACGCCCTGCCGGCCGGGCTTCTCGGGCTCAGCGTCTACGGCAGCCCCTATTTCGCCGAGATCTTCCGCGCCGGCTACCTCGCCGTGCCGGTCGGGCAGCTGGAGGCGGCACGCGCCATCGGCATGTCGGAACTCACCATCGTGCGCCGCATCCTGTTGCCGCTCAGCCTGGTCTCGGCGCTGCCGGCACTGGTCAACTTCTCCATCATCCTGACCAAGGAGACGGTGATCCTGTCGATCATCACCGTGCCGGAGCTGATGTACTCCGTGCAGCGCATGTCCACCGAGACCTTCCGTTACCTGGAAGCCAACTTCATCCTGGCGCTGTTCTTCTGGCTCCTGGTCGAAACCATCTCGCGCGCCGGCCGCTGGCTGGAAACGCGCATCACCAGACATCTGATCGAAAGGACGTAGAGCCTTTCATGGCTGGATTGAACCATTCTGCCGGAGCAGGTTTGGGCCAAGGTCGAGGGGTTCGGCGCAGGCCGGGCTGGTGGCCCGGACAAGCCGAAGCCCGATGGATTTGGCCCAAACCTGCCCGGCCCTTCGGGTTTCCGTTTGGCGCCCGCCCACTTCGTCAGGCCGCTTGGCCGATGAACTACATCGCCCTGCGCGACCTTCCTCGTGGATCGGCTCGCCAAACGAGAAACAGAATGATTCAATCCAGTCATGAAAGGCTCTAGGATGGTTCAGGCCTCATCCGTCGAGATCCGCAAGGTCAACAAGTTCTACGGCCCCTTCCAGGCATTGAAGGAAGTGAACCTGTCGATCCTGCCCGGCAAGGTCACCTGCCTGATCGGACCTTCCGGTTCGGGCAAGTCGACGCTTCTGCGCTGCATCAACTTCCTCGAAGAATACGATTCCGGCGAGATCGCCATCGACGGGCAGTTGATCGGCTATGCGACGCCCGGCGGACGCAAGATGCCCGGTCGCAAGCTGCGCGAAATGCGCCGTTCCATCGGCATGGTGTTCCAGCAATTCAACCTGTGGCCGCACATGACCGCGCTGCAGAACGTGGCCGAGGGGCTGATCCGCGTGCGCGGCCTGCCGAAGGCGCAAGCCGAGGCCCGCGCCGCCGAGGCGCTGAAGAAGGTGGGACTGGCCGACAAGATGCCGAGCTACCCCTCGCGCCTTTCCGGCGGCCAGCAGCAGCGCGTGGCGATCGCCCGGGCGATTGCCATGGAGCCGCGCCTTATGCTGTTCGACGAGCCGACCTCGGCGCTCGACCCGGAGCTGGTGGGCGAGGTGCTGAGCGTCATGCGCACGCTCGCGACCGAAGGCATGACCATGGTCGTCGTTACCCACGAAATGGGTTTCGCCGCCCACGTCGCCGACCAGGTGGCCTTCATGGAAAAGGGCGAGCTGGTGGGCGTGGACGCACCGGGCAAGATCCTGCACCATCCCGAGGACCCGCGCATCCAGGCCTTCCTGCGCACCTATCACGAGCGTAACAGCTTTTAACCTGCCGCTGCCGGCGGTGCGGAGCCCGGACGTCGCCCATCCTTCCATCGCTGCCCGGGCACGACTTTAGTCACGCCCTGCAGGGCGCGTGGGGAACGACGACTGGAAGCTGGAGTCGGCGGTCAGCCGACGAAGGCGCGCTCGACGACGAAACTGGCGGGCGCGCTCAGCGAGCCCTCGACGAAGCCGTGGTTCTCGGCCAGTTCCTTGACGTCCTTCAGCATCTCCATGGAGCCACAGATCATCACCCGATCGGTCTCGGGGTTGAGCGGTTCGACGCCGAGGTCGGAATAGAACTTGCCCGAGCCGATCAGCGTGGTGATGCGGCCCATATGCGGCGATTCCTCGCGCGTGGTGGTCGAGTAGAGCGTCACGCGGCCGTGCGTCATTTCGCCGATCAGCGGGTCTTCCGCCAGCGCCGCCACCAGCTCCTTGCCATAGGCCAGCTCAGCCACGTCGCGGCAGGTGTGGGTCAGGTAAACCTGCTCGAACCTCTCATAGGTATCGGGGTCGCGCAGCAGGCTGGCGAAGGGCGCAATGCCGGTGCCGGTCGAGATCATGAACAGCCGCCTGGCGGGCGTCAGCGCATCCAGCACCAGCGTGCCGGTGGCTTTGTGGCGCATCAGGATGGTGTCGCCCGGCTGGATCTTCTGCAAATGCTGGGTCAGCGGGCCGTCCGGCACCTTGATGGAGAAGAACTCCAGCTCCTCGTCCCAGGCAGGGCTGGCGATGGAATAGGCGCGGA
>JBQCHN010000113.1:0-5859 GCA_051954615.1 Mesorhizobium sp.
TCTTCCTTGTAGGTGTCGAGCGTGGCGAGAGCCGCGGCCGAGGCGATCGGGTTACCCGAATAGGTGTAGCCGTGGAAGAACTCGATCATGTGCTCCGGGCCGTTCATGAAGGCGTCGTGGATTTCCTTCTTCACGAACACCGCGCCCATCGGGATGACGCCGTTGGAGACGCCCTTGGCGGTGGTGATGATGTCGGGCGTGACGCCGAAATAGTCGGCCGCGAACGGCGTGCCGAGGCGGCCGAAACCGGTGATGACCTCGTCGAAGATCAAAAGGATGCCGTGCTTGTCGCAGATTTCGCGCAGGCGCTTGAGGTAGCCCTTCGGCGGCAGGATGACGCCGGTGGAGCCGGCCACCGGCTCGACGATGACGGCCGCGATGGTCGAGGCGTCGTGCAGCGCGACGATGCGCTCCAGTTCGTTGGCGATATCGCCGCCATGCTCCGGCACGCCGCGCGAGAAGGCGTTCTTGTCGGGGAAATGGGTGTGCGGCATGTGGTCGACGCCGGTGAGCAGCGTGCCGAACATCTTGCGGTTGGAGACGATGCCGCCGACCGAGATGCCGCCGAAATTGACGCCGTGGTAGCCGCGCTCGCGGCCGATCAGCCGCGTACGGCTACCCTCGCCCCGCACCCGCTGGTAGGCGAGCGCGATCTTCAGCGCGGTATCGACCGATTCCGAGCCGGAATTGGTGAAGAAGACATGGTCCATGCCCTTCGGCGCGATGTCGACCAGGCGGTTGGCCAGTTCGAAGACGATCGGATGGCCCATCTGGAAGGCTGGCGCGTAGTCGAGCTCGGCGGCCTGTTGCTGGATCGCCTCGGTGATCTTCGGGCGGCAATGGCCGGCGTTGACGCACCACAGACCGGCGGTGCCGTCGAGGATCTTGCGCCCGTCGCTGGTGGTGTAGTGCATGTCCTTGGCGGCGACCAGCATGCGCGGCGCCTGCTTGAACTGCCTGTTTGCCGTGAAGGGCATCCAGAATGCGCTGAGATCGTTCGGCGTTACATTGAGCCGGTTGGACATGACCAAGCCTTCCTTTCGTAATCGTGTTTCGCTGCGGCCAACGCTTGGTCTTCGGCGCGCTTTCGTGCTACGCAAATTTTGACCGGATGGACAAACGTTAGCACCGCCCCACGGGCGGTCAAGGGATTACTAGCGGAAATGCGGCAGGCTCGGCGCGCTCCACAGCTTCGCAAAAAACTGGTCCAGACCATTGGTCCAGAAAGCGGCGAAGCCATTGGGGAAAAAGGATGAGCGCCGACGTCCAGGCCCCTGCCCCGCGTCGCCGCACCCGCATCCAGCGGGAAAAGCGGGACCTGATCCTGGAAGCGGCGCTCGAGGTCTTCTCCGCGCACGGCTTCCGCGGCGCCACCATCGACCAGATCGCCGAGGCGGCCGGCATGTCGAAGCCGAACCTGCTCTACTATTTCCGCCGCAAGGAAGACATTCACGAGACGCTGATGCAGCGCTTGCTCGACACCTGGCTGGCGCCGCTGCGCGAGTTGGACGATGTCGGCGACCCGCTGACGGAACTCAGAAGCTACATCCACCGCAAACTGGAAATGGCGCGCGATTTTCCGCGCGAAAGCCGTCTGTTCGCCAACGAGATACTGCAGGGCGCACCGCGCATCATGCCGCTGCTGGAGGGGGAACTGAAGGCGCTGGTGGACGACAAGGCCGCCGTCATAGACGGTTGGATGCGCGCCGGAAAAATCGCCCGCACCGACCCTCGACACCTGATCTTCTCGATCTGGGCGACGACCCAGCACTATGCCGACTTCGACGTGCAGGTGCGCGCCGTGCTCGGTCCCGGCCGCGGCGACGAGCGCCGCTTCGAGGATGCGGCCAGGTTCCTGGAGGGGCTGTTTCTCGGCGGGCTGAAGCCGGCGGAATGAGCCGGGACGAAAACTCTGCCGCCAGAGCATGTCTCCCGAAAGGGGGAACCGGTTTCGGGACGAAGACCTGCGTAAATTCAAGAATGTAGAGCGTGTCGGGCGAACCCGGAAGATCGCGACGCTTTCTAAAGCCCATGTGCGACAATCGACAGAAGGCCGCCGAACAGAGCGACATTACCGATGGTTCCGTTGATTTTGGCGACACGCTCCGGCCCCTGATAGTCCCAGAAATTGTGGAACATCGGCGTCGCCGCCAACAGGAACAGGCAAAGAATAGCTGCGGCGGCGACGGGCTGAAAGCCGGCGATCAGCGCCGCGCCGGCCGCGACCTGGGCAACGATCCCGAGCCACAGAACAGCGCTGGCCTGCGGCACGCCGCGCGCCGCCATCAAGCCGGACACGAATGCGCGCGCCTGGATATTGCGGAGGCCGGCGACCACGAAGGCGCCGCCGACGAGGAACCGGCCGACAGCCAACAAAGCGAAATCAATGCCCATGTTCAAAAGTCCAAAAAATATTTCTGAAATGAACCGGTTGGACACGAAGGAGCCTACCGGACCCCTTCGTCGCCGCCTTGAAAAGATGGTTCAGGCCGCCTTGGCGCGCTCGACCGGATGGATGGCGTGGAAAGGCACGCACAGCCTGTTCCAGACGTTGATCATGCCGATCGCCACGCTGAGCTTGACCAGTTCCTCTTCCGAGAAGTGCTTGAGCGTCGCCTCGTAGAGCGCGTCCGGAACGCCGTCCTTGGAAATCAGCGTCACCGCTTCGGTATAGGCAAGCGCGGCGCGTTCGCGCTCCGAAAACAGCGGCGACTCCTTCCACGCCGCGACCAGGATGACGCGCTGGAGCGTGTCGCCGTCGCGCAGGGCTTCCTTGCTATGCATGTCGACACAGAAGGAGCAGCCGTTGATCTGCGAGGCACGCAGCTTGATGAGATGCAGCAGGCCTATTTCCAGCCCGCATTCCTCGACCGCCTGGTTGAGCGCCTGCACCTGCTTCAACAGGGCCGGGGCGACATTGAAGAACTGGAGTCTCGGTTTCATGGTCTTTCCTTTCTTACTGCTTGGGGGAACCGGATTTCTGCGGCCGCTGATGCCGCTCGGCAAAGGCACAGGCGGCGGCGACCGAGCGCGGATCGGCGCCGCTCATGAAGTCGGCCACGATGCCGGAGAGTTTTTCTTCCGCCAGCGCGGCCCGATAGGCCCGCTCGGCCCTTAGCATCGCCACCTTGATGCCGCACGGCTTCACATAGGCATCCGCCGGCAGCTTGACCGGACCGTTGCGCCGGATCTCGCCGCAGCGGAACGCCGGTTGCGGCCCCTCCACCGCCAGCACGATATCGAGCAGGGAAATGCGGTCCGGCGCACGCGCCAGCCGGTAGCCGCCGGAGGGACCGGGCACGGATTCCAGGATGCCGGCGGCGGTCAGCGCCTGCAGATGCTTGAGCAGGTAGCTGCCGGACAGGCCGAACTGCTCGGCCAGCGCGGCGCCCGGCATCGTCGCCCCACCCTCGACGCCGGCGAGTGTCGCGGCACAATGGATCGCCGCCTCGACGCCTTCGCTCAGTTTCATCGCATCAGTTCCTTATTCATGGATAATAAATATCCTCGATAATTATTATCGTCAATAGGCACAAAGAAAAACTCCGCCCCGCAGGCGAGACCGTCGATACGCAACGCGACGGTCTCGCCTGCTCCGGGAGGAGCCCTATTCCGCAGCCTGCCGGGCCATCGGGTTGTTGGGGTGCGTCGTCCAGTTGGCGTAGTCCGGCGACACCGTCTTGCCGGTGCGCTGGTCGAGCGCGCCGACTTCCAGCGGCACCATGGTGATGCAGCCTTCGACCGGGCAGACATTGACGCACAGGTTGCAGCCGACGCACTCGTCTTCCATCACCTCGAAGTGGCGCGCGCCGTCGACCATGGATGTGATCGCCTGGTGCGAGGTGTCCTCGCAGGCGATGTGGCAACGGCCGCACTTGATGCAGGCGTCCTGGTCGATATGCGCCTTGGCGATGTAGTTGAGGTTGAGGTACTGCCAGTCGGTGACGTTGGGCGTGGCGCGGCCGATGATGTCGTCCAGCGAGCGATGGCCCTTCTCGTCCATCCAGTTCGACAGGCCCGAGATCATCTCCTGCACGACCTTGAAGCCGTAGGTCATGGCAGCGGTGCAGACCTGCACGTTGCCGGCGCCGAGCGCCAGGAATTCGGCAGCGTCGCGCCAGGTGGTGACGCCGCCGATGCCGGAGATCGGCAAGCCGCGCGTTTCAGGATCGCGGGCGATCTCGGCCACCATATGCAGCGCCATCGGCTTCACGGCAGGGCCGCAATAGCCGCCGTGCGAGCCCTTCCCGTCAATCGACGGTTCGGGCGAAAACGTATCGAGATTGACCGACGTGATCGAGTTGACCGTGTTGATCAGCGACACGGCATCCGTTCCACCGGCGTGAGCCGCCCGCGCGGGCTTCCTGATGTCGGTGACGTTGGGCGTCAGCTTGGTGATGACCGGCATGCGCGTATACTGCTTGCACCAGCGCACCACCATCTCGATATATTCCGGCACCTGGCCGACGGCGGCACCCATGCCGCGCTCGCTCATGCCGTGCGGGCAGCCGAAGTTCAGTTCGATGCCGTCCGCCCCGGTTTCCTCGACCAGCGGCAGGATCGCCTTCCAGCTTGCCTCTTCGCACGGCACCATGATGGAGGCGACCAGCGCCCTGTCCGGCCACTCCTTCTTGACCTGCTTCATCTCCTGCAAATTGAGCTGGAGCTGGCGGTCGGTGATGAGTTCGATGTTGTTGAGGCCGAGCAGCCGGCGGTCCGCGCCCCAGATCGCGCCGTAGCGCGGCCCGTTGACGTTGACGACCGGCGGGCCTTCCTCGCCCAGCGTCTTCCACACAACGCCGCCCCAGCCGGCCTGGAAGGCGCGCACGACGTTGTAGGCCTTGTCGGTCGGCGGCGCGGAAGCCAGCCAGAACGGATTGGGCGACTTGATGCCGACGAAATTGTTGCGGATGTCTGCCATGGGTCTTGTCCTTTGGCTTGGCGGTCGCCCGCCGGCTATTCACAACGCTTGTAATTCAGGCATCCGCTGCCTTCGGCGGATAAGTTGGACCGGATGGCCAGCCGGCGCCACGTCATGGACGCTTCTCCGGCATTTTGTCGAAGGCGGGAATGCCGTTGGGGATCAGGTGGAAGACGGCTTTTTCCTCGCAAAAAATCGCGAAGTCCGGCCCCACATAGGCGTTCGGATCATCCAGGGTCCCGGCCTTGACGATCGGGTGCGCCATGTCTGGGCGGCGTGTCAGGATCTGCGTTCCGCAAGTGCCGCAGAATTCGCGGGTGCGCGGGCTTTCGAGGTCAGGCCGGCGGAAAGCCTTCGGCTCGCCCCTAGTATAGGCAAAGCCCTCGGCCGGGATCACCATGAAATAGTTGGGACCGCCGCCGGAAACATGCTGGCACGGGCGGCAGTGGCACTGTCCCTTGCGAATGGGCTCGGCCGTGATCCGGTAGCGCAAGGCCCCGCAGTAGCATCCGCCGTCCAGTTCGATGCCCATAGTGCGCCTACCCCATCAACACCCGATGGATGCTTTCGGCCGCGTCACGGCCCGCCGCCACGGCCGAAACCGTCAGGTCCTCACGACCGTCGACCACGCAATCGCCGCCGGCCCAGACCTTGGCCATGGACGTGCGACCCTCGCCGTCCACCTTGATGCGCCCACCTTCCAGCTCGATCGCGGCGCCCGAGCCGTTGAGCGCCGCCGGCACGAAGGACTGGCCGATGGCCTTGAACACCTGGTCGGCGGCAAGGGTCAGCGTTTCGCCGGTGCCCTTGAGCTTCTCGCCGTCGAGCGCGGTGTATTCCAGTTCGATGCCGCTCACCTTGCCGCCCTCGGCGATCACCCGCTTCGGCTGCATCCAGTGGCGGATGGTGACGCCGTTGGCGCTGGCCAGATCCTGCTC
>JBQCHN010000114.1:0-7667 GCA_051954615.1 Mesorhizobium sp.
TGATCTCGATCACCGGCGACGTCGCCACCGGCAAGAAGGTGCTGCAGGCGGCCGCCAAGTCGGTCAAGCGCACGCATCTCGAACTGGGCGGCAAGGCGCCGGTCGTCGTCTTCGACGACGCCGATCTCGACGCGGTGGTCAACGGCCTGCGCGCATTCGGCTACTACAATGCCGGGCAGGATTGCACCGCCGCCTGCCGCATCTACGCCGGCAAGAAGATCTACGACAGGCTGGTCGCCGATCTGTCGTCCGCCGTCTCAACCATCAAATATGACCGACCGGACGATACCGAAAACGAGATCGGCCCGCTGATTTCCCGGCGCCAGCGCGACCGTGTGTCGAGCTTCGTCGAGCGCGCCTCGGAACTGAAACACATCGAGATCACCACCGGCGGCAGGCCGGGCGAAGGCTCGGGCTTCTTCTACCAGCCGACCGTCGTGGCCGGCGCGTTGCAGGAAGACGAGATCGTGCGCCGCGAAGTCTTCGGCCCCGTCGTCTCCGTCACACGCTTCTCGGACGCGGACGAGGCGGTTGCCTGGGCCAACGACAGCGACTACGGCCTCGCCTCATCGGTGTGGACGAAGGATATCGCGCGCGCCATGGCGACGGCCGCGCGCCTGCAATACGGCTGCACCTGGATCAACACGCACTTCATGCTTTGCAACGAGATGCCGCATGGTGGGCTAAAACAGTCCGGCTACGGTAAGGATATGTCGCTCTACGCGCTGGAGGACTACACAGCCGTGCGGCATGTGATGATCGCGCATGGGTGAGGAGCGGTTAGCATAGCGAACGAAAAGCCCCTGAATGGGCTTTTCAAGCGACGAACGCCCGAAGCCGTAGCGGAGGGCCGGGAAGCGGTTCAAACAGCGAAATCATTACGTCGGCGGACGCAATCGCCGGGAGTGCGGTGTCGCCGGGAGTTATCTTACCCGACCGCCTTGGCCTTTGCCGGCAACGGCGGCGGGCCGTCCAGCGGCGCCGGCGGGCGCCTGATGCTCGGCGCGGCTTTCAGCACGAACTCGTCGAAGCCGGGCGTGCCGCCGTCGATCATCTCGAAGAACTGCCGCCGCATGCGCGGCTCCCAGAACTTGTTGATGTGCTCGGCGACGCCGGCAATGCCTTCCTCGCGCGGCTTGGAATGGAAGAAGGTGGCGATCTGGTTGGCCATGATCATCAACTTTTCCTTGGTGGTCGGTCCCGACCCGTGATCATGCGACATGCTTGGCTGCTCCCCTCGTCACCCGCTCGGGGTGGGTAAAAACGTCGAAATCGTCGCCGCGCACCAGTGCGACCAGCGTCATGCCGGCCTCGTCGGCGGTCCGGATGGCAAGCGCGGTCGGCGCCGACACGGCAATGATCGTCGGCGATCCGATCGCCGCAGTCTTCTGCACCATCTCGACCGAGACGCGGCTGGTCACCACCACCGCTCCGGAAGCGCCGTCGATGCCGGCCCTGGCCAGCGCGCCGGCCAGCTTGTCCAGGGCGTTGTGGCGCCCGACATCCTCGCGCGCCGCGACGATGCCCTTGCCCGGTATGTAGAACCCGGCGGCATGCACAGCGCCCGTCTCGGCATGCAGCGGCTGTTGTCGGGACAGGAGCCGCACCGCGCCGGTGATGTCCTCCGGCGTCAATGCCAGTTTCGAGCCGCCGACGGCATCGACCGAGCGCATCGCCTCGTCGATCGATTCGATGCCGCACAGACCGCAGCCGACCGGCCCGGCCAGCCTGCGCCGGCGCGCCTCGAAGCGCGTGTTGGCGCTGTCTTTCAGCCTGATCTGGATGTCGATGCCGGCGCCGAGGTCCTGCACCTCGATGGCCTCGATCTCGTCGGGCGAGCCGACGATGCCTTCGGTCAGCGAGAAACCGAGGGCGAAATCCTCGAAATCGGCGGGCGAGGCCATCATCACCGCATGCGTCGTGCCGGCGAAGCTGAACGCCACCGGCGTTTCCTCCGGAACGTTGCGCGGCGCGCTCGCCATGCCGCTGGCGCGGCGGGCGAGGCGCGATGTGGAGGTGATGGCGGGGCGGGTCAAAGCCTACTCCGCCGCTTCGAGGTGGCCTTTTATGCGCCGCGTCTTCTTCGACAGGTCTTCGTAGTCGCGCTGCCATTCCGTCGGCCCGTTCGACGGCCCGACCTGCACGGCGGTCACCTTGTATTCGGGGCAGTTGGTCGCCCAGTCTGTCGCTTCGGTCGTCACCACGTTGGCCTGCGTGTCAGGGTGGTGGAAGGTGGTGTAGACCACGCCCACCGCCACCCGGTCGGTGATCAACGCCCGCAGCGTCGTCTCGCCGGAGCGTGATGCCAGCCGGACCCACTGGCCGTCATGGATGCCGCGATCCTCCGCATCGTGCGGGTGGATCTCCAGCCGGTCTTCCGCATGCCAGACGCTGTTGCCGGTGCGCCGTGTCTGCGCGCCGACATTGTATTGGGAAAGGATGCGCCCGGTGGTGAGCAGCAGCGGGAAGCGCGGTCCGGACCTTTCCTCCGTGGCGACGTACTCGGTGCGCACGAAGTTGCCCTTGCCGCGCACGATGCCGTTGATGTGCATGATCGGCGTGCCGAGCGGCGCCTTCTCGTTGCACGGCCACTGCACCGAGCCTTCGCGCTCCAGCAGGTCGAAGGACACGCCGGCGAAGGTCGGCGTCGTCGCCGCGATCTCGTCCATGATCTCGGAGGGGTGCGTATAGTTCCAGTCGAGCCCGAGCGCGCGCGCCAGTTCCTGCGTCGCTTCCCAGTCGGCGTAGCGCGCTTTCGGCTCGATCACCTTGCGCACCAGGTTGATGCGGCGCTCTGCGTTGATGAAGGTGCCGTCCTTCTCCAGGAAAGTCGAGCCGGGCAGGAACACATGGGCGTAGCGCGCCGTCTCGTTGAGGAACAGGTCGTGCACCACCACGCATTCCATCGCCGCCAGGCCGGCGGCGACGTGCTTGGAGTCGGGATCGGACTGCAGGATGTCCTCGCCCTGGATGTAGATGCCCTTGAACGACCCGTCGGTGGCGGCGTCGAGCATGTTGTTGATGCGCAGGCCCGGTTCCTTGTCGAGCGTCACGCCCCACAGGTTTTCGTAGATTTCGCGCACCGAATCGATGGCGATATGGCGATAGCCGGGGAATTCGTGCGGGAAGGAACCCATGTCGCACGAGCCCTGCACGTTGTTCTGGCCACGCAGCGGGTTCACGCCGACGCCGTTGCGACCGAGATTGCCCGTCGCCATGGCGAGGTTGGCGAGGCCCATCACGGCGGTCGAGCCCTGGCTGTGTTCGGTCACGCCGAGGCCGTAATAGATGGCGCCGTTGCCGCCGGTGGCATAGAGGCGTGCCGCCTCGCGGATCATCTCGGCGTCGACGCCGCAGATCCTGGCCGTCTCTTCCGGATTGTAGCGCGGATCGGAAACGAATTCGCACCAGTCCTCGAAGGCGTCCCAGTCGCAGCGTTCGCGGATATAGGTCTCGTTGTAGAGCTTCTCCGTGACGATGACATGCGCCAGTCCCGTCAGGATGGCCACGTTGGTGCCCGGCTTGATCGGCAGGTGGTGAACGGCCTTCACGTGCGGGCTTTTCACTAGGTCGATGCGACGCGGGTCGATAACGATGATCTTGGCGCCCTCGCGCAGGCGCTTCTTCATGCGCGAGGCGAACACCGGATGCGCGTCGGTCGGGTTGGCGCCGATCAGTAGCATGACGTCCGCTTCCTCGACGGAATCGAAATCCTGCGTGCCGGCCGAGGTGCCGAGCGTGGTGTTGAGCCCATAGCCGGTCGGCGAATGGCAGACGCGCGCGCAGGTATCGACGTTGTTGTTGCCGAAGCCCTGCCGCACCAATTTCTGCACCAGGTACGTCTCCTCGTCGGTGCAGCGCGAGGAAGTGATGCCGCCGATGGAGGAGCGCCCGTACTGGTACTGGATACGACGGAACTCGCCGGCGGCATGCGCCAGCGCTTCCTCCCAGGTCACTTCGCGCCACGGATCGGTGATCTTCTCGCGCACCATCGGCGAAAGAATCCGGTCCTTGTGCGTGGCGTAGCCATAGGCGAAGCGGCCCTTGACGCAGCTGTGGCCGTGATTGGCCTTGCCGGCCTTGTACGGCATCATGCGCACGACCTCGTCGCCCTTCACCTCGGCCTTGAAGTTGCAGCCGACGCCGCAATAGGCGCAGGTCGTCACCACCGAGCGCTCCGGCATGCCTTTTTCCAGCACGGCCTTCTCGCGCAGGGCGTCGGTCGGGCATGCCTGCACGCAGGCGCCGCATGAGACGCATTCGGATTCGACGAAGGCCTCGTTCATCGAGGCGACCATGCGGCTTTCGAAGCCGCGGCCCTCGATGGTCAGCGCGAACGTGCCCTGCACGTCCTCGCAGGCGCGCACGCAACGCGAGCAGACGATGCACTGGGCCGGATCGTAGCTGAAATACGGGTTGGAATCGTCGCGTACCATGTAGTCGATGGTGAGCGATCCATGGCCCGGCGCCACGCCGTCTTCCGGCTTCACATGGTTGCGGCCCTCGACGCCGTAGCGGTTCTCCGAGAGCCCGACCATTTTCGCCACGTGGTCGAATTCGCTGGCGCCGGTGCCGGCCTTCTCGCCGAAGCCTGTCGGGTGGTCGGAGACGTAGAGTTCCATGACGCCCTTGCGGATGGCGTCGAGCCGGTCGCTGGTGGTGTGGACAACCATGCCTTCACCGACCGGCGTGGTGCAGGATGCCGGCGTGCCGTTTCGGCCTTCGATCTCGACCAGGCAGACCCGGCACGAGCCGAAGGAGTCCAGCATGTCGGTGGCGCATAGCTTCGGGATCTCGACGCCCGCTTCCATAGAGGCGCGCATGATCGAGGTGCCTTCCGGCACCGTGATCGAACGGCCGTCGACGGTCAGCGTCACCGCCTTCTCAGCCTTGGATTCGGGCGTGCCGTAGTCGATCTCGGTGACGAGCGAGGAAATGTCGGCCTTGACGTTCATCGGTCCGCTCCTATTCCGCAGCGACGCGCACGGGCGCCGGCTTGAAGTCCTCGGGGAAGTGGGTCAGCGCACTCATGACCGGATAGGGGGTGAAGCCGCCCAACGCGCACAACGACCCGAATTTCATAGTATTGCACAGGTCTGTGACGAGAGTGAGGTTCTTCTCCGGCTCAATGCCGGCGGCGATCCGGTCGATCGTCTCGGTGCCGCGTACCGCGCCGACGCGGCACGGCGTGCACTTGCCGCAGCTTTCGACGGCGCAGAACTCCATGGCGAAACGCGCCATCTTCAGCATGTCGGCGCTGTCGTCGAAAACGGTGATGCCGGCATGGCCGATCAGCCCGTCACGCTTGGCGAATTCCTCGTAGTCGAACGGCGTGTCGAACAGGCTGCGCGGGAAATAGGCGCCGAGCGGACCGCCGACCTGCACTGCCTTCACCGGCCGACCGCTTGCCGTGCCGCCGCCGATGTCGTCGACGATTTCGCCCAGCGTCAGGCCGAAGGCGGTCTCGAACAGGCCGCCGTGCTTGACGTTGCCGGCGATCTGGATCGGGATCGTACCGCGCGAGCGGCCCATGCCGAAGTCGCGGTAGTATTCCGCGCCCTTGTCCATGACGATCGGCACCGAGGCGAGCGAGATGACGTTGTTGATCACCGTCGGCTTGCCGAACAGGCCCTGGATGGCCGGCAGCGGCGGCTTGGCGCGCACCACGCCGCGCTTGCCCTCGAGGCTGTTCAGCAGCGAGGTTTCCTCGCCGCAGACATAGGCGCCGGCGCCGACTCGCACCTCCATGTCGAAGGCATGCGCCGAACCCAGCACCTTTACGCCGAGCACGCCCGCCTTGCGGGCGATCTCCACCGCCCTGTTCATCTTGGCGATGGCATGCGGATATTCGGAACGGATGTAGATGTAGCCCTTGGTCGCGCCGGTCGCGATGCCGGCGATGGCCATGCCCTCGATCAGCACGAAGGGATCGCCTTCCATGATCATGCGGTCGGCGAAGGTGGCCGAATCGCCCTCGTCGGCGTTGCAGACGATGTATTTCTGGTCGGCCGCCGTATCGAGCACGGTCTTCCACTTGATCCCGGTCGGGAAGCCGGCGCCGCCGCGTCCGCGCAGGCCTGAATCCGTCACCTGCTTGACGATGTCGGCCGGCTGCATGGCGATGGCCTTGCGCAGGCCCTTGAGGCCGCTGTGGCGCTCGTAGGCGTCCAGCGACAGCGGGTCGGTGATGCCGCAGCGCGCGAAGGTCAGCCGCGTCTGTTTCGCCAGGAACGGAATCTTGGCCGGATCGCCCAGCCAGCGCTTGTGGTGGCTGCCCTTCAGGAAGCCGCTGTCGAAAAGCCCTTTGACGTCGGAGACCTTGACCGGGCCGTAGGCGACGCGCCCGGCATCGCAGGCGACCTCGACCATCGGTTCGAGGAAATAGGCGCCGCGCGAGCCGTTGCGCACGATCTTGGCCTCGATGCCGCGCTCCTTGAGTTCCTTCTCGATCGCCTTGGCGACCTTGTCGGCACCGAGTGCGACGGCACCCGAATCGTCGGGAATGAAAATGCGGGGGATCATGAGCGCACCGCCTCGACGATTTCGTCGATCTTTTCGTTGTCCAGTCGGCCGATCACTTCGCCGTCGAGCATGGCGGAAGGGGAGCAGGCGCACAGACCCAGGCAATAGACCGGCTCCAACGTCACCGAGCCGTCCTTCGCCGTCTCATGGAAATCGATGCCGAGCAACTGCTTGATCCGCGCCGTCGTCGCGTCCGAGCCCATCGACTGGCAGGCTTCCGCCTGGCACACCTTCAGCACATGCCGGCCGCCGGGTTCCTTGCGATAGTCGTGATAGAACGAGGCGACGCCATGCACTTCGGCGCGCGACAGGTTCAGCTCGTCCGCGATGACGCGCAGCGCCTCCTGCGGGACGTAGCCGAATTCGCCCTGGACGCCGTGCAGGATAGGCAGCAGCGGCCCTTCGAGCGCCTTGAATTCCTGGATGATCGACGCCGTGCGCGTCGCTATTTCGGTACTTGCAGGCTGCACAGCCATGCAGCGCCCTCCCTGTCGTCGCGGTCTACCCGCTAAGTCCTTAAGAAACCGGAGCAAACCGGCGGAATCAATAGCGTTGTCCCGTTGCTTGATAGAAATTTTCTATCAATACGTCGTTGTAACCCTTTTAGATCAACGCTCCTGCCGGAAATCGCTTGCCAGCGTCATTGCCTCGTCCAACAGCGCCGACACCAGCGGCGTCTGCGGCTGTCGCGGGGCAGCCACCAGGCCGACCGTGTGGCGGGCATCCGGATCGACGATGGGAATGGACCGGATCGGTTCGGAAAAGCCGAACGTTTCCGTGAGGTTGAGCGGCATGATCGACGACCATTTGCCGGTCCTGATGTGCGAGAACAGCACGATCATCGAATTCGATTCGAGCGTCGGCCGCACCTGCACGCCGGCTTCGGCGAGGTGCTGGTCGATGATACGCCGGTTCTGCATGTCGGGGGTGAGCAGGCAGAGTGGCAGCCGGCTGACTTCGGCCCATGACACATGGTCGCGGTCGGAATAGGGCGTGCCGACAGCCGTGATGAGCTGGTAGCGCTCGTTGTAGAGCGGCACGCTTGCCACCCGTCCCAGCGGCTCGTTGTCGAGATAGGTAATGCCGGCATCGATGTCGAAATTGCCGAGCAAAGTGAGCACCTCGATAGAGGTTCTCGATAGGAT
>JBQCHN010000115.1:0-9493 GCA_051954615.1 Mesorhizobium sp.
GACGGCGACTTCCGCACGCTGGTCGAAGCCCTGCAACGGCGCGGCCGCAAGGTTTCCATCGTCTCGACCATGGCCTCGCAGCCGCCGATGATCTCGGACGACCTGCGCCGGCAGGCCGATCATTTCATCGACCTGACGACGCTGAAGGCGGAAATCGGCCGCGATCCCTCCGAACGACCGGTCCGCAAGCCGGAACCGGCCGAACCGCCGGAAGACGAGGACGACGACTACTGAGGCCATGGCGATGGCCTCTCCCGAACCGGGCCGCGACTGCCCTCTCTGCCCGCGTCTGCACGATTTTATCGCCGGCTGGCGGCTGCGCGAGCCGGCGTGGTACAACGCGCCGGTGCCGGCCTTCCTGCCGCCGGAGGGCGAAGATGCCGTGCAATTGCTGATCGTCGGGTTGGCGCCCGGCCTGCGCGGCGCCAACCGCACCGGGCGCCCCTTCACCGGCGACTATGCCGGCGACCTGCTCTATTCGACGCTGATCCGCTTCGGTTTCGCGCGCGGGAAATTTGAGGCGCGGCCCGACGACAGCCTGCGACTAACCGGCACGGCCATCGTCAATGCGGTGCGCTGCGTGCCGCCGGAAAACAAGCCGACCGGCGGCGAGATCGCCACCTGCCGGCAATTCCTCATCCCGACCATCGAGCGGTTCGCCAATTTGCAGGCCATACTGACGCTTGGAACGATCGCGCACCAATCCACGGTGCGGGCGCTTGGCGGCCGCGTGGCAGCGGCACCGTTCAAGCACGGAGGACGCCACGACGTAGGCGGCGTGACGCTGTTTTCCAGCTACCACTGCTCGCGCTACAACACCAATACAGGCGTGCTGACGGAAGAGATGTTCGTCAATGTATTCAGGGAGATACGAGCGTTTCTCGACGGCACGCAGTCCTGACGGCCATCAACCGGCGTCACCCTGGGGCATGCGCGGCTGCGGGTCCCGAGATGGAGCCAGTTCGAGGAGCGCGGCGCGCAAGGCCTCATATGCGCGGTCTCCCAGCTTGCCGCGATACTCGGCTTCCAGGGCCTGATTGAACCGGTGGACCGTATTGGTGACGGCCTTGGCCGCGTCTGTCGGAAGAACGAGCTTGGCGCGCCTGTCGGCGGGGTCCGGGATGCGGCGCACGTAGCCGAGGCGCTCAAGCTCGTCGACCATCTCGCCCATCGCCGGCTTGCCTATCCCCGCCCGCTCGGCCAGCAGGCTGGCGCGAGTGCCGGCGGCGTCGATGTTGGCGAAGACGACCCCGTGTTTCGGCTTGATGCGCTCATGCCCGGCTTCCCTCAGAGCCGCGACGAGGGATCGCGCCGAAGCCTGATAGGCATAGAGAAGCAGGGACTGGGTGTAGGAAAGTTCCACATTGCACCTAATTCGTTTCCCATATAATATGGTAGCCATACTACATGGAGAAAAGCGATGTCGTCAGTCCAGCAGGCAGCCGGCCAGATCGCCGCCATGTTCGTCGAAACATGGAATCGTCACGACGCGAAAGCCTTTTCGTCCATTTTCGCTCCTGACGCGGATTTCACCAACGTCTTCGGCATGAAGGCCAGCGGTCGTGCCGAGGTCGAGCGGTTCCATGCCCCTCTCTTCGCAACCATGTTCCGCGACAGCCGGTTGAACATAGAAGATGTATCGAGCAGGCAGATCCGCGCCGACGTCGGAACGGTCGATCTGCGCTGGTCGATGAGCGGCGCGCGCGACCCGAAGGGCAATGCGTGGCCTGACCGCAGCGGCGTGATCAGCCTGGTCATCGCCGCGCGCGAGGGCAAATGGATGGTCGAAAGCATGCACAACATGGAACTGGACGACGCGGCTTCGGCCAAGGCACAGCAGGAACTGCAACGGGCGACCACGGCCTGAGTTCTTGACGGCCCTGCGCGATGGCTCCCTGCTCTTCGAGCGGACCGGGTCTTCACCCCCGTTCCTTCAAGAGCCGGCCCTTCTCGCGATTCCAGTCGCGCTGCTTTTCGCTTTCGCGCTTGTCGTGCAGTTTCTTGCCGCGCGCGACGGCGAGCAGGAGCTTGGCGCGGCCACGATCGTTGAAATAGATCTTCAGCGGCACCAGCGTCATACCCTCGCGCTCGACGCCCTGCGCAAGGCGGGCCAGCTCGCGCTTCGACACCAGGAGTTTGCGGCGACGGCGCGGCTCGTGGTTGAAGCGGTTAGCCTGCAGGTACTCCGGCAGATAGGAGTTGATCAGCCAAAGCTCCCCGCCTTCGAAGGAGGCGTAGCTTTCCTGGATGTTGGCGTGGCCGCCGCGCAGCGACTTGACCTCGGTGCCGCTCAGCACCAGGCCGGTCTCGAGCGTGTCGAGAACCTCATAGTTGAAGCGCGCCTTGCGGTTTTCCGCGGCGACCTTGCTGTTGGGATCGGACTTCCGGACCTGGTTCATGGTGGCCCGACGTAGGGCCTGCGGGTCAGTTAATCAAGCCTGCCGCCTTCATCGCGTCGTCGATCCTGCCGGCGGTCCCCTCCTCCACCGTCACCAGCGGCGAGCGGGTCACGTTCTCGATCTTGCCGAGACGCGACAGCGCGTATTTGGCACCCGAGACACCGGGCTCGATGAAGATCGCCTTGTGCAGCGGCAGGAGCCGGTCCTGCAGTTCCAGAGCCTTGTCCTTGTCGTTGGCGAGCGTCGCCGCCTGGAACTCCGCGCACAGGCGCGGCGCGACATTGGAGGTGACGGAAATGCAGCCGACGCCGCCATGCGCGTTGAAGCCGAGCGCCGAGGCATCCTCGCCCGAAAGCTGGATGAAATCCTTGCCGCACGTAGCGCGCTGCTCCGACACGCGCTCGACCTTGCCGGTGGCGTCCTTGACGCCGACGATGTTCTTGAAGTCGTGCGCCAGCCGCCCCATCGTCTCCGGGCTCATGTCGATGACCGAGCGCGGCGGGATATTGTAGATGATGATCGGCAGGCTGGTGGCCTTCGCCACCGCCGCGAAATGTTCGTAGAGGCCGCGCTGCGTCGGCTTGTTATAGTAAGGCGTGACGACGAGAGCCGCGTCGGCGCCTGCCTTCTCCGCGTACTGCACGAGGCCGACCGCCTCCACCGTATTGTTGGAACCGGCGCCGGCGACGACCGGCACGCGCCCCTTGGCCACCTCGACGCAGACCTTCACGACATGACGGTGCTCGTCATGGGACAGCGTCGGCGATTCCCCGGTGGTGCCGACCGGCACCAGCCCGTTGCTGCCCTCGCTGATCTGCCAGGCGACGAAATCGCGAAAGGCTTTCTCGTCGAAACGTCCGCTCTGATCGAACGGCGTCACGAGCGCGGTAAGCGAGCCTCTCAGCATTTTCGTTCTACTCCATGGAATCCCGTGGATTCCTTGCCTATCTGGATTGAGGGCCTTCTAGCCGAAAGCCGGGGTGCGCACCATAGTCTCGACACCGTTGCCGGGCAAGAATCGACGATGAGGCCAGTTTCGGGTACCGGATCGATCCCTCGTTCATCGGGCCTTCACGCCCCGGGCCAAGGATTCGGCATGCGCCATGGTTGACAACGAGGAACGGCACAGACGGTGCGCATGACCGCCAGATGGTTCTACTGCCCGGCTTTGCTGGTTGCCGCATTGATCCTGCTGCCCGGCGTGACGGGCGACGCCGGGGTCGATGCGCAACAGGTGACGGCTGCCATCCCCATGACGGCGCCGGACCAGCCCACACCTCCTTCCGCCGCCGACGCTAATGATATCGTACCCCTGAAGAGCGGACTGGACGCACTGGCAGCACAGGACATCGCCACTGCACGCGCCATTCGCGACGGCATGCCTGCCAGCTCGCTTGACCGGCATGTGCTGGCCTGGACCATCGCACTCTATGGCGGCGACCAGGTGCCGAGCGGCGAGATCGCCGCCACCGCCGCTTCGCTGCCCGGCTGGCCCGGGCTGACGACGCTGCGCAAAAACAGCGAGCGCGCCATCTATCGCGAGAATCCCGACCCGCAAACAGTGATAAAGGCGTTCGGCGGCAGCCAGCCGCTGACGGCAGAGGGGGTCATCCTGCTGGCACGCGCCTATCGGGCGCAGGGAAATACCGAGGCGGCGCTGTCAGTGCTGACCCCCTTCTGGCGTGCGGAAAAACTCGAGTCGAAGGACGAGGCGGCGATCATCGCCGAATTCGGCGTGATCATTCCCGCCACCGACCATCGCATGCGCATGGAGCGCATGTTCTATGCCGACCGCGTGGAGGCAGCCAACCGCGTCGCGGCTCTTGCCGGGGCGAGGGAACTGGCGGCGGCCTGGAGTGCCGCAATCCGCGGCGACAAAGCTGCACCGGCCTTGCTCAAGGCGGTTCCTGTTGCCCAGCGCTCCGCCGGCTACTTCTTTGCCCAGGCCGAGTACTTGAGGAAACGCAAGCGTTTAGAGGAAGCGGCCGCCGTGGTGATGAAGGCGCCGACCGACCGCGCCGAGCTTGTCGATCCGGATGCCTGGTGGGTAGAGCGGCGGGTGCTTTCGCGCGCACTGGCCGACCAGGGCGACATGAAGACCGCCTACCGCATCGCCGCCGTGCACGCATCGGAAAGCCCCGCAAGCGCCGTCGAGGCCGAATTCCATGCCGGATGGTATGCGCTGCGCGGCCTGAAAGACCCGACGACCGCCGCCAGCCATTTCAGCCGCATCATCAGCCTTGCGCAGGGACCGATCTCGCTGTCGCGCGGCTACTACTGGCTCGGCCGCGCCGCCGAAGCGGGCGGGCCCGGCGACGCCAAGGCCTATTTCGCCAAGGCGGCCGCCTATGGCACCACTTTCTACGGCCAGCTTGCGGGAGAGCGGATCGGCCGGCACACCCTCAACCTCGACGATCCCCAGCCGAGCGCCGACGACCGGCGGAATTTCGCCGCCCGGGAGGCGGTGGCAGCCATCGGCCGCCTGCAACAGGCGGGCTACGAACGCTATGCCGGCACGCTCTACCTCGATCTCGCAGGCCAGTTGACCAGCCCCGGCGAACTGGCGCTGCTGGCGGCGATGGCGGAAAAACAGGGAAACCACTTCCTGGCGCTGAAGATCGCCAAGATCGCCGTCGCCAACGGCGTCGATGTCGGAGCGCTGTCGCATCCGCTCGGCGTCATTCCCGAAACCGCCGATATTTCAGGCTCCGGCAAGGCGCTCGCCTATGCGATCGCCCGGCAGGAGAGCGAATTCAACGTCGGCGCCGTATCGGCGGCCGGCGCGCGCGGGCTGTTGCAGCTCATGCCAGCGACGGCCGAACAGCTGGCGGGCAAGGCCGGCCTGCCCTTCTCGCAGACGCGGCTGACCAGCGACGCCGGCTACAACGCCACGCTGGGCGCGGCCTTTCTCGGCGAACAGCTCGCCCGCTTCGGCGGCTCCTACGTGCTCACCTTCGCCGGCTACAATGCCGGTCCGCGCCGCGCGCGGGAGTGGGTAGCGAAATACGGCGACCCGCGCGGCATGGGCCTCGATGCCGTTGTCGACTGGATCGAACGCATTCCCTACACTGAGACGCGCTCCTACGTGCAGCGCGTCATGGAAAACTACGAGGTCTACAGAATGCGCATTTCGGGCCAGTACGACATTGCGGCCGACCTCGTCGAGGGACGCAAGTGAATTCGGCGCCCGACAGGGCCGGCGATGCCGAGTTTTCCGACTTTTTCTACACGACGTTCGACGGCCTGACGCTGCATGCCCGCATCTATGGCGAGGCGCGGGAAGGCCGCTGGCCTGTGGTGTGCCTGCCGGGGCTGACCCGCAACGCGCGCGATTTTCATCTTCTGGCGCTGCATCTGGCCTGTCACGTCCCGCTGCCGCGCCAGGTGATCGCCTTCGACTATCGTGGCCGCGGCCAATCCGACTACGATCCTGACATCGGCAATTATACAGTCGTTGTCGAGGCCGGCGATGTCCTGGCCGGGCTCGCGGCGCTCGGCATCGGCGAGGCCGCTTTCATCGGCACGTCGCGCGGCGGGCTGATCATCCACCTCCTGGGCGCCATGCAGCCGGCAATGCTGAAAGCCGTCGTCTTCAACGACATCGGCCCGGCAATCGAAGCCGACGGCCTGCGTCATATCAGCGACTATCTTGGCAAGGGGCCGCCAAAACCGCAGACGCGAACAGGCGCCATTGCCGCGCAGAAAGCCGCGCACGGCCCGGATTTTCCCGCGCTCGGCGATACCGACTGGGAAACCATGGTCGACGCCCTCTACCGCACCGGGCCTGAGGGATTGATCCCCGACTTCGATCCGAAACTTGTGGAAACGCTGGTCGGCATCGACTTCTCGCAGCCCTTGCCGACGCTGTGGCCGCAATTCGACGCGTTAAGCGACATTCCGATGCTGGCAATCCGCGGCGAAAATTCCAGGCTGCTGTCGAAAACCACGTTGGCCGAAATGGCGCGGCGGCATCCGACATTGAAAACAGTGACCGTCGCCGGGCAAGGACATGCGCCTTTTCTGGAAACCGGCGACCTTCCCGCAGCCATCGCAGGCTTTATCGACGACGTGGAGCACGCTCACGTCGCCGCTCGCAGACAAATATAGACGAAATAACCTCAAGTATAATTTTCAGCGCCGATCACGGGGCGGTAACGCGGCGGCCAACGATGGACGGAACCAAATCCATCCCTCGGGACCTCTCCATCAGCTCGCCTATTTGCCGCGAGCCTTCGCCACGGCGCGTGGAGCGACCACATCTTCGGCGGACGACGAAGGCGTGAGTTCCGACAAGCGCGGCTTCTTCACCTTCTTGCCGGTTTCCTTTGCCGGAGCCTTGCCCGCCGCAGTACGAGCCGCCGGCTCCGACGACCTTGCGGCCGTGCTCTGCGCTGCGCCGGCTGCTTGAGTCTGCCAGCCTGCAGTGGCCGGAGGATCCGGCATGCGATGCGGTTCAAGCACCGTGACACAGCCGTCAAGGTCGTGCGTGGCCAGATGCGCGTAGCGCATGGTCATCTGCAATGTCTGGTGGCCGAGCCACATCTGCACACGGCGAATATCGATGCCGCCCTGGACAAGCCGCGAGGCGCAGGTATGGCGCAGAATATGGGGAACGACCTGGTCGTCGCTGGCGAGGCCGACTTCCTTCTTCGCCTCGTTCCAGACGGCCCGGAACTGAGGCTGCGTCAGCATGGCGAACGGGCCCTTGCCTCGTGGGCCCTCTCCGTCAAGCACCAGCGCCTGCATGGCGCGCGCGGTCAGCGGGATGGTGCGGCTGCGGCCCGATTTCGTGATCCAGAAGCTGACCCGGCTGCCATGGATATCGTTCCAGATCAGCCCGATCGCTTCTCCCAACCGGCAACCGGTGTCGACCAGAAAGACCGCAAGCCGGTAAGCGTTCTCGTCGCGGCTGCGGATGGCGGCGAACAGGCGTTCCTCCTCGTCACGTTCGAGGAAGCGAATCCGTCCGGACCGCTCCTTTTGGCGGCGGAACTCCGGCAGGCTGTGAATATCCCCCATCTTGTAAGCCTTGCGCAGCAATTTGCTGAGTGCGGCCATCTTGCGATTGATCGTCGCATTGCTGTTGCCGCGCTCGCGTAGTGCCGCGATCAAACCGTCCAGTGTCTCCTGGTCGAATGCACTGAACCGTCGACCGCACAAGATCTCATCTATCTCACCGATAAATGAGCTGACGTTATATTTGTGCCTACCGTCATCCCACAGTATATCGCGATAGGCTGCAAATAGTTCGCCAATCCTGTAAGCTTTTACCTCTTTGATCCCGAAGTTATAGCGGATCTTGGCGTTGCCGGAAATGAAGTCGGACAGATAGTCCGCACAAGCTTCTCCGCGAAGCGAATCGTTGATCATCGATATTCCACCCCCCGATGGATAGATTCTCCCTATCCATTCGGAGGCGTCCTTTCAAGAGCTCAGTTTGCGAGCAAACCGCTCCTTGTGGCGCGAGGAACACAGGACCGTTTTCGCAAACGCGTTTCAGCTATCGCCCATCCGCCTCAATTCCCCCGAAATCCAAGCCCTAAAAACAAACCCGGACACTTGCGTGCCCGGGTTCGCCGTTATCGTCGCTAGGACGACATTTCTTAGAAGTCGCGCTGGAAGCGGATGATGCCGCCCCAAGAATCGCTGTCTCCAACGGCCTTGCCGTCGTTGTAGTAGTTGACTTCGCCCGTGACCGTGAAGCCGGGAACGAGATCGTAGGCAACGTTGACGGCGGCACCGAAGTTTTCGCCTTCGTCATAGGAGAGCTGGGCGTTCAAGCTGGCCTTTTCGTTCAGCTTGTACGTACCACCGCCCCAGACGGCCCAGTTCTCTTCCCACAGCTTGTAGAAGTTCCCGGGCGCGTTTTCGTCGCTGCCGTAGCCGCCCATAACGAACAGCGAGAGCTGCTCGGTGGCGTTCACGTCGAGGCGAACCTTGCCGGCCCACTCTTCGTAGTTGCTGTCATAGGCGAAGACGCCGGTGATGCCACCCCAGCCCTGCGTGTACTTCGCACCCGCGACGATATGCGGAACATAGCTGTCGATGGTGTTGGTGCCCGAGCCGTCTTCGAGCGAGATCACGGCCGAGAAGCCGTTGCCACCGTCGAAGTAGTACTGGATGACGTTGGTGTCGAACGAGCCGTAGGGAACGATCGTGTCGTTGATGACGTTGCCAGCATAGCCGATGAACGTATCGAAGGCCGACTCGTCCTTACCGACGCGGAAGCCGCCGAGCTGGATCCAGGCGAAATTCAGCGTCCACTGGCTGCCGGCAGTGCTAGCACCAGTGGTAGAGTTCCTCTCCCAGCCGTCATTGAAGTTGAAGCGGGTCTCGGTGTACGTCTTCAGCGTACCCATCTCGGTCTCCTGACCGGTCCAGGTCTTGAACGTAAAACGGCCCTGCTTGTGCCAGGTGTCGTTGGCGGTGCCATCCAGCTTGTCAGTCACGTTCTCGTGGCCGCCTGCAACGCCACCGGCGGCGATGTCGTAACGGACATAACCGCCGATGCGCAGGCAGGTCTCGGTGCCGGGGATGTAGAAGTAGCCAGCGCCGTACACGTCGCAGATACGAACGTATTCAGCGGGCTCCGGCTCGGCGACGACGACGGCGTCGGCGGCGCGCGCACCGGAGACTGCGACCAGAGCCGCAGCGGAGCCGAAAAGAAGGCTCTTGATGTTCATTTTCTGACCTCCAGTCTGAATCGCGGTGCGCCTGGCGGTTCGCGAAGGGGATTGCGCGCTTTTTTATGTTGCAAACGCTTGCGGCGCCTGGGTTTGCGCGGCCGATGTGCCTGAATGGGCATCGAGCGCGACCGCGGCGACGCGAAACATGGAGAACAGAAATTTGTTTTCGGGAGAGGTTTCGTATCCCGCAAATTTCATAAGCCTGATCGGGCGTCGGCCGGCCCGGGCTGCCCTAGGCGTCGAGCGAAACGAAATTGCGATGATCGGAAAATGGCGGAGAGGATGGGATTCGAACCCACGAGGCCCTTTTGAGGCCTACGCCCTTAGCAGGGGCGCGCCTTCGACCACTCGGCCACCTCTCCTTAGCGGCGCTGGATAAAGAAAAGGTCCGGCACAATCAAGCCGGAC
>JBQCHN010000116.1:0-12758 GCA_051954615.1 Mesorhizobium sp.
GTTTCGCGCTGTACCCTTGGCCTTGGGACTTTTGCGGCGAAAACGGGGCAAAAACCCAACATTATCTTGACGTTCGCGAACCTGTTTCGCTAAGCCTCCTGCGGAGGGCCGGGTTTCCGCTCGCTCGCGGATCCGGCCCCGATTTCAACGTCGGGGCGTCCGCCGCCGGCATCATCGGGGAAAATCCGCAAATGACCATGCTTTATGTCGTCATTCTCTGCGGCGTGCTTTCAATTCTCTACGCCATCTGGGCGACGCAGTCCGTACTCGCGTCGGATCAGGGCAATGCACGCATGCAGGAAATCTCGGCTGCGATCCGCGAAGGCGCGCAGGCCTATCTCACTCGTCAGTACACCACCATCGCCATCGTCGGCGTCGTCGTCTTCCTGTTGGCCTGGTGGCTCCTGTCCGGCACGGCCGCTATCGGCTTCCTGATCGGCGCGGTGCTGTCGGGCGTCGCCGGCTTCATCGGCATGCACGTTTCGGTCCGCGCCAACGTTCGCACCGCGCAGGCGGCCTCGAACAGCCTGTCGGCCGGCCTCGACATCGCCTTCAAGTCGGGCGCCATCACCGGCATGCTGGTGGCTGGTCTCGCTTTGCTCGGCGTCTCGGTCTACTACTGGGTGCTGACCGGTCCGCTCGGCCATCAGCCGGGCGAGCGCGAGGTTATCGACTCACTGGTCGCACTCGGCTTCGGCGCTTCGCTGATCTCCATCTTCGCGCGCCTCGGCGGCGGTATCTTCACCAAGGGTGCGGACGTCGGCGGCGACCTCGTTGGCAAGGTGGAAGCCGGCATCCCCGAGGACGATCCGCGCAACCCGGCGACCATCGCCGACAACGTGGGCGACAATGTCGGCGACTGCGCCGGCATGGCCGCCGACCTGTTCGAGACCTACGCGGTGACGGTCGTCGCCACCATGGTCCTGGCGGCGATCTTCTTCGCTGGCGCAGCCAACCTCGAACAGGTGATGGTCTATCCGCTCGCCATCTGCGGCGCCTGCATCATCACCTCGATCATCGGCACCTTCTTCGTCAAGCTCGGCTCCAACGGCTCGATCATGGGCGCGCTCTACAAGGGCCTGATCGTCACCGGCATCCTGTCGGTGGTCGGCCTCGGTGCCGCCACGTCGATGACGGTCGGCTGGAACGAGGTCGGCACCGCCAACGGCATGGCCGTCACCGGCACCAACCTGTTCGTCTGCGGCCTCATCGGCCTCTTGGTGACCGGGCTGATCGTCGTCATCACCGAATACTACACCGGCACCGACAAGCGCCCGGTGAACTCCATCGCCCAGGCGTCGGTGACCGGCCACGGCACCAACGTCATCCAGGGCCTTGCGGTTTCGCTGGAATCGACGGCGCTGCCGGCCATCGTCATCGTCGGCGGCATCATCGCCACCTACCAACTCGGCGGCCTGTTCGGCACGGCGATCGCGGTGACGACCATGCTCGGCCTCGCCGGCATGATCGTCGCACTCGACGCCTTCGGCCCGGTCACCGACAACGCCGGCGGCATCGCCGAGATGTCGGGCCTACCGAGCGAAGTGCGTCACTCCACCGACGCGCTCGATGCGGTCGGCAACACCACCAAGGCGGTCACCAAGGGCTATGCCATCGGTTCGGCCGGCCTCGGCGCGCTGGTGCTGTTCGCGGCCTATTCCAACGACCTGGAGTTCTTCGCCGCCAACGGCGACAAGTATCCCTACTTCCAGGGCATGGGCACCGTCTCCTTCGACCTGTCGAATCCGTACGTCGTCGCCGGCCTGATCTTCGGCGGCCTGATCCCGTATCTGTTCGGCGGCATCGCCATGACGGCCGTCGGCCGCGCGGCGGGCTCCATCGTGGAGGAAGTGCGGCGCCAGTTCCGCGAGAACCCCGGCATCATGAAGGGCACCGCCAAGCCCGACTACGCCAAGGCGGTCGACCTTCTCACCAGGGCGGCGATCAAGGAGATGATCGTTCCCTCGCTGCTGCCGGTGCTTGCGCCGCTGGTCGTTTACTTCGGCGTGCTGCTGATCTCTGGCTCGAAGGCCTCGGCCTTCGCAGCCCTTGGCGCCTCGCTGCTCGGCGTCATCGTCAACGGCCTGTTCGTGGCCATCTCGATGACCTCCGGCGGCGGCGCCTGGGACAACGCCAAGAAGTCGTTCGAGGACGGTTTCACCGACAAGGACGGCGTCAAGCACCTGAAGGGTTCGGAGGCGCACAAGGCTTCGGTGACCGGCGATACCGTCGGCGATCCCTACAAGGATACCGCCGGTCCCGCCGTCAACCCGGCCATCAAGATCACCAACATCGTCGCTCTGCTTCTCTTGGCAGTGCTGGCACACGGCTGAGTTCCACAGATCCCGCGCGGTCTCTTGGCCGCGCGGACCAACAAAAAACCCGCGGACTTCATCGAAGCCCGCGGGTTTTGCTTTTGGATGTCCGGGTTGTGAAGGCGAGAGCGGTCAGCCGCCGCCCATCATGCTGCCGGCGGCGCCGGGCGTGAGCTTGCCGGCGCCCTTGATGATCTGGGCCAGGAAGTTCTGGTCCTTGCCGCCGGTCGGCGTGGTGCGCGAAACGAAGTCGAAGATCTTGCCGTCCTTCAGGCCGTAATTGGCGATCTGGGTGACGCGGCCGTCATTGCCGAAATAGACAGCCAGCACCTTCTGGTCGACAAGCGACGGGTTGGCGAAGGCGACCGCGCGCCTGCGGGTCTGGGAGATGTAATAGAACACCTCGTTGTCGAAAGTGGCGGTGGTCGAGGGCGAGCCGAGCGCCAGAAGAACCTGCTCGCGGCTGGAGCCGACAGGCACGGAGTCGATCGCCTGCTGGTCCATGATGTAGCCCTGGTTCAGCGTCTCGCCGGGCGTGACGTCACCGAACATCTTGGACGAATTGCAGGCCGACAGCGCCGAGACGATGACGAGCATCGAAGCGATGCCGGCCGGGGCGGACGAAAACCTCGACTTGAAATTCAGCGCGCGCAACAACAACTCCATTCCGTCTCTCTAGAGCCCGCGTCCGAAGTCGATCGTCGGCTCTGGCTTGCACGAGACGGCAAAACCGGTAAACCAGCTTAGCCACCGATGCAACAACGCCAGCCCAACAAACAGGTCACCGGGGGACCGCTCTCCATGTTCCAGCGCCTGTTCGGCCGCGAACGCCGCGCCAACCGCGCCATCACCGACGCGCTCTACGGTCAAATCGTGGCGGCGGCGCGGCAGGAGACGTTTTATTCCGACTGGCAGGTGCCGGACACGCCGCTCGGCCGATTCGAGATGCTGTCGCTCGTCATGCTGTTGTTCCAGCACCGGCTGCGCGGCGAGGGCGGTCCGGCGCGCGAAGTGGCGCAGGTGCTGATCGACGAATTCTTCACCGACGTCGAGCATTCGCTAAGGGAGCTGGGCATCAGCGATCCGGGCGTGCCCAAGCGCATGAAGCGGCTTGCCAAGATGTTCTACGGCCGCACCGCTGCCTATTCCGATGCGCTTGACCAGGCGGATGCTGGGGCACTCGCCGCCGCTCTCGCCCGCAACGTGCGGCCGGATGCAACGGAATGGCCGCAGGCAACCGAACTGGCCTCCTACGCATTCCACGTCGAGAAGGAATTGGCGGCGCAGCCGGTGGCCGATATCTGTGCCGGTCGGATGGCGTTTCCGGCGGCGAGCCGAGGAGATGGCGATGCAGCATGAGGAGCCGAAAAGCCCGGTGTCGTTCCTGGCCCATGTGGCACGGCTGCCGCACAGCGGCTTGCCGGTGACGATCGAAGCGGATGCGGCGCAGCGCGAAGCGCTTGCAAGCGAGCACGGCCTGCTGTCGGTCGAGAACTACCGGGCAGACCTTCTGGTAAGCCCGTGGAAGCGGCACGGGGTGAAGGTTGCCGGGAAGGTGGAAGCTGATATCACGCAGGCCTGCGTGGTGAGCCTTGATCCCGTCCAGGCCCATATCGACGAAACGGTCGAAGGGCTATTCCTGCCGCACGATTCGAAGCTTGGCCGATTGGGCTTCGAGGGCGGCGGCGAAATCCTGCTGGATGCCGAAGGACCGGACGCGCCCGAGACGTTCGAGGGCGACTCGATCGATGTCGGCGCGCTGGCCGAACAGTTCTTCGGCCTGGCGATCGACCCCTATCCGCACAAGCCGGGTGCCGTCTTGGACAACGGTGGCGAGGAGGCCGCCGAGAGCGAATTCCAGCGCAAGCTCAAATCCTTGCTGGGAAAATCCTGAAAGTCGGCAAGGCACTCGAAAATTCGTTGTGCGGCGGCGCAAAAACGCTATTTTCGCCGACGCGAGCGCCGCCCGAAGCCAACCGTGAGATGACTGCAGCTTGATCAGGATTTCCATCGATGCCATGGGCGGCGACCACGGGCCGGGCGTGGTTGTGCCTGCGCTTGCGCTGGTCGCGGTCCGCCGTCCCGACATCCGCTTCATCGTTTATGGGCGGGAGGAGGCGGTTCGTCCCGAGCTCGCCAAATTCCCCGCGCTGCAGGAGAAATCCGAGTTCGTTCATTGCGACGTCGCGGTCAAGATGGACGACAAGCCGAGCCAGGCGCTGCGCCACGGCCGCTGGAAGTCCTCCATGTGGAAGGCCATCGAGGCGGTGAAGGCGGAAACGGCGGATGCCTGCGTGTCGGCAGGCAACACCGGCGCGCTGATGGCGATGTCGAAATTCTGCCTGCGCACCATGGCCAGCATCGACCGCCCGGCGATCGCCGCCATCTGGCCGACGCTGCGCGGCGAGAGCGTGGTGCTGGACGTCGGCGCCACCATCGGGGCAGACGCCCAGCAACTCATCGATTTCGCCATACTGGGCACCGGCATGGCGCGCTCCGTGTTCGGTATCGAGCGCCCGACGGTTGGCCTGCTGAATGTCGGCGTGGAGGAGATCAAGGGCCAGGAGGAGGTCAAGGAAGCCGGGCGCATGCTGCGCGAGGCCGACATGGCCTCGATGACCTATCACGGCTTCGTCGAGGGCGACGACATCGGTAAGGGAACGGTCGACGTGGTCGTGACGGAAGGGTTTTCCGGCAACATCGCGCTGAAGACCGCCGAAGGCACGGCCCGCCAGATCGCCGGCTACCTGCGCGCCGCCATGGGGCGCACGCTGATGGCGCGCATTGGCTACCTGTTCGCCAGAAGCGCCTTCAACACGCTGCGCGAGAAGATGGACGTCAGCCGCGCCAACGGCGGCGTTTTCCTCGGTCTTAACGGCATTGTCGTCAAAAGCCATGGTGGGGCCGATTCGGAAGGATTTGCGGCGGCGGTCGAACTTGCCTACGACATGGCGCGTAACCGACTTTTCGATCGCATCGAGGCGGATCTCGATCTGTTTCATGCCCGCAACCCGCAATCTCAGCTAACGAGAAAGCCCGCCGTCGCCGACGACGGTGAGGACAGGTAGGACAAGACCTTGATCAGATCCATCGTGCGCGGCACCGGTGCCGCGCTGCCCCGCCGCATCATGAAGAATGCCGACTTCGAAGGCATGGTCGAAACGTCCGACGAGTGGATCGTCCAGCGCACCGGCATCCGCCAGCGCCACATCGCCGCCGAGGACGAGACGACGGCGTCGCTCGGCGAGGCGGCGGCGCGCGAGGCGCTGAAGAACGCCGGGCTCACGCCCGACGACATTGACCTGATCGTGCTCGCCACCTCGACGCCGAACAACACATTCCCGGCGACGGCGGTGGAAATCCAGCAGCGGCTCGGCATGCGCCACGGCTTCGCCTTCGACATGCAGGCGGTGTGTTCCGGCTTCGTCTACGCCATGACAACGGCCGACCTCTATATCCGCGGCGGCTTGGCCAAACGCGTACTGGTGATCGGCTCGGAGACGTTCTCGCGCCTGCTCGACTGGACCGACCGCTCGACCTGCGTCCTGTTCGGCGACGGTGCCGGGGCGCTGGTGCTGGAGGCAGGCGAGGGCGAGGGCTCCATCGCCGACCGCGGCGTGCTGGCCGCCAGCCTGCGTTCCGACGGCACGCATCGCGAAAAGCTCTATGTCGACGGCGGACCGTCCACCACCGGCACGGTCGGACATCTCAGGATGGAAGGCCGCGAGGTGTTCAAGCACGCGGTCGGCATGATTACCGACGTGATCGAGTCGACGTTCGACCAGGCCGGGATTACGGCCGACGATCTCGCCTGGTTCGTGCCGCACCAGGCGAATAAACGGATTATTGACGCTTCCGCCAAGAAGCTCGGGATAGCCGAGGAGAAGGTGGTGGTCACCGTCGATCTGCACGGTAATACATCGGCGGCGTCGGTGCCGCTGGCATTGTCGATCGCGGTGGCGGACGGTCGCATCAAGCGTGGCGACCTTGTGCTTCTCGAAGCGATGGGCGGCGGTTTCACCTGGGGCGCGGTGCTGATTCGCTGGTAGGAGAGAACCGAACGGTTCGGTCCTTGACCTAGGCGGTTCAATTACTTACGCTCCGCCGCGCCTTGTATATTTGTCGATTTAAGCTGATGGGACGGTCGCATGGGGGGAAAGACACTTACGCGTGCTGACCTTGCCGAAGCCGTCTATCGTAAGGTCGGCCTGTCGCGCACGGAATCCGCTGAGCTGGTCGAGGCGGTGCTGGACGAGATCTGCACGGCCATCGTGCGCGGCGAAACGGTCAAGCTGTCGTCTTTCGCGACGTTTCATGTCCGCTCCAAGAACGAGCGCATCGGCCGCAATCCCAAGACCGGCGAGGAAGTGCCGATCCTGCCGCGCCGGGTGATGACCTTCAAGGCGTCGAACGTCTTGAAGAATCGCATCCTCAAGGCGCACCAGAACAAGGCCAAGGGCGGCAAGTAGCCTTCCGCGCAACGGCAGATGGCGGTTGACAAGTCGGCCGGCGTTTGACGCCAGGCTTGAATATCGGTCAACAAACCGCTGAAATAAGGCTCGATTCGGCGCTATGATGCCGTATCTTCGTCCAGCCCGAGGATTCATCCCATGGACAAGAGCCCCGACGCCTTCCGTACCATCAGCGAGGTTGCAGAGGACCTCGACCTGCCGCAGCATGTCCTGCGCTTCTGGGAAACGCGCTTTTCGCAGATCAAGCCGATGAAGCGCGGTGGCGGGCGCCGCTACTACCGCCCGCAGGATGTCGACCTCATCAAGGGCATCCGCCACATGCTCTACGACCAGGGCTACACTATCAAGGGCGTGCAGAAGCTGCTGCGCGAGAACGGCAACCAGTTCCTCGTCGCCATCGGCAACGGCGACATGGCGGCGGTCGAGGCGATCGCTCAGCGCAAGCAGGCCGATGCCGTTCCGCTGACGCCGGCCGCGCAACCGCGCGGCAGCGACGACGAGATGCTGGTGGGCCAGCCCAAGGTCAAGCCCAGCCGGCGCTTCTTCGGTCTCGGCAAGGCCGATGAGGAAGGGCCGGTGGCGCCCGACAGCGGGCGGCTGTCGCGCGACAACCGCGCGCTGCTGCAGGAGGCGCTGTTCGACCTGCTCGAGTGCAAGCGCCTGCTCGATCAGGTGCGCTGACGGCTCTTCGCAGATTTTGTCGGGTTCAAAGGTGCCGCCATATCCACCGGCGGCAGGAACCTTCCCCATGGCGTGGCGTTTCATGTCCTCTCGTAACAAGGACATGCTTATGGCTTCGCTTTCCAATTTGACCGACCTCGATCTGGAAAGGCAGGTCGCGGCCCTGTCGCGCGAACTTTCCGCATTGAAGCGGGACGTCGCCAAGCGGGGCGGCGCCTATTCCGACGACGGCAGGGATGCCGCGATGGACTATCTTTCCGACTTCAAGGACATGATCGGCGAGCGGTTGCCCGGTTTGCGCCGCCGCGCCCACGCGCTCGAATCCACCGCCCGCGATCATCCCGCGACCGCCGCCGCCGTCGGGCTCGTGGTTCTGGGGCTGCTGGCGACCGTCGTTCTCAGCCGGCGGTAACTCGGGAGGGCATTCAGGTCGGTTCGGTACCGGAACTTGGGTGCGTGGAAAGGCCCCTTGATCATTCGAAGCACCGTGCAGGTTGCTGGCAATGAACCGCTGGCCATCATGGCGCTGATCGGGATGACTATCCCGCACGGCTTCTTCGGCCGTGCCGTACTTCCGGAATCTCTAACATTACAAAGCTTTAATCCCGGCATTCATCCCCGGTTCATGCGATTTTTCTGAAATTGCTTGTGCGTCCTCCCATGGCGTGAACGAGGAAACAAGTGGAGTTTAAGTAATGAAGTGTCTCGCAGCATCTGTTATCATCCTGACTGCAATCAGCTCTGTCGGATATACATACGCACAGGGCGAAGATCAGCCCGACGTTCTGCAGGAAAAGGCGGAAACGTCGAAAGACGCCAAGGTCTTCAAGCGCGGTCCGGTCGATCTCGCCCAGTTCTCGAAGATGGACGAGTTGAAGGCCGCCGACACGAACGGCGACGGCACGCTGTCGCGCGACGAAATCGAGAATATGGTCATGAGGCGCATGGTCGAGCGGATGGCCAACCGCGCGGAACGCCGCCTGGACGTCAATGGCGACGGCAAGGTGACGCTGGACGAGATCCAGAAGCAGAAGGAAAAGGAGTTTGCCGCGCTCGATCGCAACGACGACGGCAAGCTCGACCGCAAGGAACTGCGTGCCGGGCATCACGGCAAGAAGCATGACCGGCACGGCAAGCACGGCCAGCACCATAAGCCGATGCACAAGCAGAACTGATGCGGCAATTTCCGCCGAGCTGAATGGGCGCTGGCGGATGCTCGAACGGGGGAGGCGGCATTGCATGGCCGCCTCCTTCTAGATGCGTCATAGCGATAGTCTGGATGCGGCTGGACCGGCTATTCCTTTTCTCGATTTCGTCCAATTGGGCCTTGCGCCGGAAGCGTCGAGAATATAGGGCTTTGCGCGGTCCGGAGTGTAGCGCAGCCCGGTAGCGCACTTGACTGGGGGTCAAGGGGTCGTGGGTTCGAATCCCGCCACTCCGACCATTTTCATCCGTCCGATCCGGGAGACGGAGCAAAGCCGATATTGCCGCCCGCTTCGCGACGAAAGGTCTTTGGATCGTTCGTCCGTGCCGAATTTTTCGGTGACAGCGTTTGCCGGACCTACGGCAGCGAGACGCTGCCGCCTGCGTGGCGCTCCAGCCGTCCGGCGAGGTCGAGCTCCAGGAGGATGGTGAGGACCTGCGCCGCGTGAAGGCCGGTGTGGCGGATGATCTCGTCGACGGCGACGGGCGTCGGCCCCAGCGCCTCGACCACGCGGGCGCGGTCGTCGTCGCCGGGCGGTGGAACGCTCGAGAAGTCTTCGGGCTCGGCCAGAGAATCGGGTGAGGGCGTCGGCGCTCCAGCAAGCGGCGCCAGCGCGGCAAGGACGTCGGCCGTTTCGGTGACAAGAATTGCGCCGTCTTTCAAAAGGCCGTTGGTGCCGGCCGCGCGCGGATCGAGCGGCGAACCGGGCACGGAAAAGACCAGTCGCCCCTGTTCGCCGGCCAGTCGCGCGCTGATGAGGGACCCCGAGCGATTCGCCGCCTCGACAACCACGAGGCCGAGCGCCATGCCGGCGATGATGCGGTTGCGGCGTGGAAAGTCCTGCGCGCGCGGCTGCCAGCCGAACGGCATTTCCGACACGATGGCTCCGCCCTGGTCGGCGATCGCCTCGCACAATGCGGCGTTTTCCGGCGGGTAGGGCCGGTCCAGCCCGCCGGCCAGCGCCGCCACGGTGCCGGTCCGCAGGCTTGCCTGATGGGCGGCGGTGTCTATGCCGCGCGCAAGACCGGAGATGACGGCGTAGCCCGCCGCGCCGAGTTCAGCCGCCAGCATGCGCGCCATCTTGATACCGGCGAGCGAGGCGTTGCGGGCGCCGACGATGGCGACGGCGGGCAGGCTGAAGACGCCTTCGTCGCCCTTCACCGCAAGCAATGGCGGCGGATGGTCCATGTTCCTCAACAGCGGCGGATAGCCGGGCTCGCCGACGGCGACGAAGCGGGCGCCGAGGCGGCGCGCCGATTCCATCTCGGCTTCGGCCTCGTCGGGCGAGGGGATGCGGACGGCCCGTGTCGCGCCACCGTTCAGCGTCAGTTCGGGCAGCATGGTGAGGGCGGTTTCCGCCGATCCGTAGCGGTTGACGAGCTGGCGGAACGTCATCGGCCCGACATTGGGCGTGCGGATCAGGCGAAGCCAGGCAAGCCGCTGCCGGTCGCTGAGGCGCGGACCGGAAACGGGCTCGCTCACCCCTTGGCCCCGATCCTGCCTTCGGTGCCGGCCATCAGGCGCTCGATGTTGGCGCGGTGACGCCAGAAGACCAGCGCGCTCATGACGAGGAAGGCTATCGCGAACGTGCCCTGGCCCGTCAGGTAGAGCGCCACCGGCACGATGACGCAGGCGGTGAGGGCTGCGAGCGAGGAATAGCGGAAGATCGCCGCCATGATGAGCCACACAACCGCGAACACCAGCGCGATCTTCCATGCGAGGCCGATCAGAACGCCGAGATAGGTGGCGACGCCCTTGCCGCCCTTGAAGCCGAGCCACACCGGGAAGAGATGGCCGATGAAGGCACCGAAGCCGGCAATCGCCCCGGCTTCCGGTCCGTAGCGCAGGGCGACCGCCGCGGGCAGCGTGCCCTTGAGCGCATCGAGGATGAGCGTGGCGGCGGCAAGCCCCTTGTTGCCGGTCCTGAGCACGTTGGTGGCGCCGATATTGCCCGAGCCGATGGAGCGCACGTCCCCCAGCCCGGCGGCGCGCGTGAGCAGCAGGCCGAAGGGAACGGAGCCGCACAGATAGCCGACGATCAGCACGAGAACAGGAAACAGCGTCATTTCTCCCCCGTTGCCAGCCGCGCTTGGCCGCGGTCAGGCTGCAAACACTGTGCGACCCGCAACCAGTGTTTGCAAGACCTTGCCCTGCAGCCGCGCTCCTTCGAAACAGGTGTTTTTCGAGCGCGAGCGAATTGCGGTCTCGCTGACGATCCACGGTTCGTCGAGATCGACGACGACCAGATCGGCCTCAGCGCCGGGCGCGAGCCGGCCACCCGGCAGGCCGAACAGTTTTGCCGGCGCCGTCGACAGCGTCTCGACCAGCCGTAGAAGCGTCAGGTCGCCGTTGTGATAGAGCCGCAGCGCCACCGAAAGCAGCGTCTCCAGCCCGATCGCGCCGGCAGCGGCGTCGCCGAAGGGCAGGCGCTTGGTGTCGACGTCCTGCGGATCGTGCGAGGAGACGACCACGTCCACCGTGCCGTCGCGCAAGGCTTCGATCATCGCCAGCCGGTCCTCCTCGGCGCGCAGCGGCGGCATCAGGCGGAAGAAGGTGCGGTATTCGCCGACGTCGTTCTCGTTGAGCGCCAGATTGTGGATCGCGACGCCCGCCGTCACGCTGGCGCCGTCGTTCCGGGCGCGGCGCACGGCATTGGCCGCGACTTCCGTGGATATCTTGGCGGCGTGGTAGGCGCCGCGCGTCAGCCGCGCCAGCGCCAGGTCGCGCTCCAGCGGAATGGTCTCGGCCTCGCGCGGGATGCCGGGCAGGCCGAGCCAGCTGGCATAGAGCCCTTCGTTCATGACGCCGGCGCCGCCGAGGTCGGCGTCCTGCGTCTCGTGGGCGATGACGGCGCCGAAGTCGCGTGCGTAGGTCAGCGCCCGGCGCATCACCAGCGAATTGGCGATGGTGTGGCGGCCGTCGGTGAAGGCCACGGCGCCTGCCTCGCGCAGCAGGCCGAACTCGGTCATTTCGCGCCCGGCCAAGCGGCGGGTGATGCCGGCGGCCGGAAAGACGTTGACGGCGGCGGTGTCGCGCGCCGTGCGCAGCACGAACTCGACAAGCGCCACGTCGTCGATCACCGGATCAGTGTCCGGCATCATGACGAGGGAGGTGACGCCACCGGCCGCGGCCGCCATGCTCGCCGAAGCGATCGTCTCGCGGTGCTCGGCGCCCGGCTCGCCGATGAAGACGCGCGTGTCCACCAAGCCCGGCAGGATCGCCTTGCCGGCGCAATCGATCACCGTGGCGCCTTCCGGCGCACCCTGGTTGAGCGCCGTCTTGCCCGCCGCTGCGATTTTCTTTCCGTCGACGACGACGGCGCCGACCTCGTCGATGCCGCGCGAGGGATCGACGACGCGGGCGTTCTGGAAGACGGTGAAGCTCATGCCGGCCGCCCCTCGTTGCGGCGCGGATCGAGCAGGGCTTCCATGACAGCCATGCGCACGGCCACCCCCATCTCGACCTGCTCCTGGATGACGCTCTGTGGGCCGTCGGCGATCTCGGAGGCGATCTCGACGCCTCTGTTCATCGGGCCGGGGTGCATGACCAGCGCGTCGGGCTTGGCCGCCTTCAGTTTCTCGGCGTCGAGGCCGAAATAGCGGAAATATTCGCGGATCGAGGAGACGAAGGCGCCGGCCATGCGCTCGCGCTGCAGGCGCAGCATCATCACCACATCGGCATCCTTCAGGCCGTCGGCCATGGTTTTCGCGACGATGACGCCCATGCGCTCGATGCCGGAGGGCAGCAGCGTCGAGGGCGCCACGACGCGCACCTGCGCGCCCAGCGCATTGAGCAGGATGATATTGGAGCGCGCCACGCGCGAATGCAGGATGTCGCCGCAGATCGCAACGGTCAGCCCGTCGATGCGGCCCTTGTTGCGCCGGATGGTCAGCGCGTCGAGCAGCGCCTGCGTCGGGTGCTCGTGCGCGCCGTCGCCGGCATTGACCACCGAACAGTCGACCTTGCGCGCCAGCAGCTCCACCGCCCCGGAGGCGTGATGGCGGACCACGATGAGATCGGGATGCATTGCGTTGAGCGTGACGGCGGTGTCCATCAACGTCTCGCCCTTGCGCATGGACGAGGACG
>JBQCHN010000117.1:0-2746 GCA_051954615.1 Mesorhizobium sp.
TCGCGCGTGCTCGCCGCGATCAGGGAGGCGCAGTCATGAGCGAACTCTCCGAACGCTTCGACACACACGATCCCGGTGAGAAGAAGGTGGCGGAAAAGATCCGCTGCGACGCTTGCCCGGTTATGTGCTACATCGCCGAAGGCCGCACCGGCGCCTGTGACCGCTACGGCAATGTCGGCGGCAACATCGTGCGCATGGACCCGCTGACCATCCTCGATCACGCCGCCGAGACCGGCGCTGCCGTCGTGCCGTTCGACGACGGCGAGGCGTGGGACGGCGAACTGGTCGACACGCGCCGCCGCTTCGTCACGGCCATCGGTGCCGGCACCACCTATCCGGACTATAAGCCGGCGCCCTTCATCGTTTCGCAGGAGGTCGAGGGTGTCGATCTGGTGACGGTGGTGACGGAAGGCATTTTCTCCTACTGCGGTGTGAAGGTGAAGATCGACACCGACCGCCACATCGGCGACGAGACGGCTGTCGTGCGCGCCGGCGGCGAGGCGATCGGCCACGTTACCACCGGCGAATACGGCTCGCAGATGCTGTCGCTCGGCGGTGTGCACCACCTCACCGGCGGTTCCAAGGCCGAGGGCCGCGCCACCTGCGACGCCATGCTGGCCCTCTGCAACAAGGAGCCGGTCGAGCTTGCCATCGACGGCGGCGCTACAGTCACCGTGCAGGCGGGCCGCCCGCCGGTCATCGACGGCAAGGCAGAAAACCGCATGCGCGTCGGCTGCGGCTCGGCCACCATCGGCATGTTCGCCACGCAATGGCGCGGGCTGGTGGACGAGGTGGTGGTGGTGGACGACCATATCACCGGCGTCGTTTCCGAGCATCAGGCCGGCAAGGTGTTGGGCTGGGAGGATACCGGGATAAAAATCCTCGGCCGCCGCTCCACGCCCGGCCGCTATTTCAAGGTGTCTGAGCCGGGGCTTGGCTGGGGCGGTACGACGATCTCCGACCCCTTGTCGATCCTCGGCGAGTGGAACGCCAAGAAGGGCGCGCGGCCTGGCCTGTCGCTTCTCATGGTTTCAACCACCGGCGAGCAGTTTTCCTACTACGAGCTGGACGACGGGCTGAAGCCGGTCGAGAAGCCGTTTCCCGAGCGGCTGCGCAAGTCGGTCGACCTGATCGAGGACAATTGCGAGCCCGCACTTTGCACCGTTCTGTTCGTCGGCGGGGCAGGGGGCTCGCTGCGGGCCGGCGTCACCGAAAATCCGGTCAACCTCACGCGCTCGGTCCATGGGCTGAAGACCTATGTCACGGTCGGCGGCGCACCCTGCTATGTCTGGCCGGGCGGCGGCATCACGCTGATGGTCGACGTGTCGCGCTTGCCGGACAACGCCTTCGGCTACGTGCCGACGCCGGCGCTGGTGGCCCCCATCGAATTCACGCTGCGCCGCGACGATTATCTCAGGCTCGGCGGTTACGAAGCCGAAATCCGCAGCGTCGGGGACGTGCTGGCACGCGGCGGCGAATACCTGAACCCCCGCCACACCGTCGGCGCGCCGGCCGGCAATGCCTGGCCGCCGCTGGTACAGGCGCGCCGCCGCGAAGGGCCGCCGCGATGAACGGCCCGCAGGCGCATTGGCTGGACGACGGGCGGCGGCTGCACCTCAACCACGGCCCCATCGACCTGATCGTCGAAGCCTTCGGCGCGCCGGAGGAGCGGCAGGCTGCCTATGCGCAGGCGGTCGAACGTTTCCGGACGATCCTGACCGAACTGGTGGCGGAATTGCCGCAATTGCGGAAACCGGCGGGTCCCATCATCACCTTTGCCGGCTCCACCGCGCGCCGCATGGCGGCCGCCGTCGCGCCTCTTGCCAAAACCTTCATCACGCCGATGGCGGCGGTCGCGGGCTCCGTGGCCGACGAAATCCTGGCGGCAATGCTGGCCGGCCGGACGCTCGACCGCGCCTACGTCAACAATGGCGGCGACTGCGCGCTGTACCTCTCCGAGGGCCAGTCCATGCAATTGGCGATCGCTGGCACCGGCCACGGCCTCGCCGACCGCGTCACGATCCGGGCCGAAGACCCGGTGCGCGGCGTCGCCACCAGCGGCTGGCGCGGCCGTTCGTTCTCGCTGGGCGTCGCCGATGCGGTCACGGTGCTGGCCCGCACCGGCGCTGAAGCCGATGCGGCGGCGACGATCGCCGCCAATGCGGTCGACCTGCCCGGGCACTCCGCGATCGAGCGGCAGCCGGCTTGCGACCTCGCGCCCGACAGCGATCTCGGCGGCCGCCTCGTGACCACCGGTGTCGGCATATTGTCCTCGCTCGAAGTCGCGGCGGCGCTGGAGCGCGGCGTAACCGTCGCGGAAGACCTTCGCCATCGTGGGTTGATCGGGGCGGCGGCGTTGTTCCTTGCCGGGCAGTCCCGCGTCAGCGGGCCCCTTCCAGCCGCCGTCATTGCGACAAAAAAGAAAGAACTCGTCCATGCCTGAATTCCCCATCCGCAGGATCGCGGTCCAGATCGAAGACATTTTTCACGAAGGCGGTCCGGTGGCCAGGCAACCGCGCCGACGTGCCGTCGCCTTCGGCATCGTGAAAAACCCCTTCGCCGGCCGCTATGTCGAAGACCTGCAACCGGCGATGGAGGACCTGAAACCGCTCGGCCTCGACCTGACCGACCGGTTGATCGCCGCGCTCGGCGGCGACATCGCCGCCATCGACGGCTACGGCAAGGGCGCCATCGTCGGCACCGAAGGCGAGATCGAGCATGGCGCGCTCTGGCATGTGCCGGGCGG
>JBQCHN010000118.1:0-7960 GCA_051954615.1 Mesorhizobium sp.
GAGTCGGAAGATCTTTCCGCCAGTTCAGTCTGTGACATCCTTGCCGCTCCGCGATGTTGATCGTCAGATGCAAATGCTGCGTTGCAACATGCTTGTTGATAGGGCGGGAGATATGACGTGGGTGCGATAAAAATAGGTCGGTCAAATCCATCTCAGATCATAATTTGTGACATGCAGTCACAAACGCTGACGATGAGCGTAAAATTGCCGATGCATTGTGAAACAGAATTTGATATATCAAATCAATATTGTATATTTCTATGAAAATTGTCGATCATATTAAGGATAGTATACTTTTCTAATTTATATATCACGAATAAATCTGATGTTATCAGTATACGATCCGTCTTTTTCTTGAGATCCGGACCCTTGGCAAAGATGTCGCCATCCTGCAACGGCGACGAGGAATCCGACCGAGGATCGCAGGTGGGCGAGGAGAAGCCTTCGGATGTGTGTTGCCTGTCGTCCGGACGTTTTATATGCTTGGCTATACAGCCGCGATTGAATTCGCGCCTCCGGTTCAGCAAATCACCGACGCCTAATACACCGGATGCGCAGCAACGGTCGCTGCTTGGACGGGAGGTAATCTTGCGGGTGAAATTTCGTCGCATACGACGCCGTTGCGGCCAGTCCGGCTGAGATGCCGTTCGTCCTGTTCCTGCGCGGCTTCATCGGTGCCCTCGTGGCATTCGCCGTCGTTACCTATGTCGTCACGCAATCGCTGTGGACCACGCTGATCGACACGATCATCTGCGCGGTCATCATCCAGGCCGGCTATTTCCTGGCGGTGCTGGTGATGATCCGGTGGGCGCCCGCCCGCGGCAAGGCCGCCGAGCCGGCGCGCAAGGAACCGGCGCCCGCCGCCGCCAAGAAGGACCGGCAGGCCGTGCGCTAAGCGCGCCACGTGCCAACGATCTTCGGCCGTCATCAAATCGCCTTTCGCTTCTGCGACCGCTCCGCCGTGTGGGCGGGCCAAGGGAAGTCGAGAGGTGCGAATGCCATCAACCGCCACAGTCTGCGTCATCATCGCGGCCAAGGATGCGGCGCCGACCATCGGCCGGGCTGTCGGTTCCGCCCTGCGCGAGAAGCATGTCGCGGAAGTCGTGGTGGTCGACGATGGATCGGCCGACCGCACGACCGAAGCGGCGCTCGCGGCGGACGACGGCAGCGGGCGGCTTTTGATCCTGCGGCTCGACGCCAATCGCGGGCCGTCCTTCGCCCGCAACCATGCGATCGGGCATTCGAGTGCGCCGCTGATCGCCATCCTCGACGCCGACGACTTCTTCCTCGAAGGCCGGTTCGACAGGTTGCTGGACGGTGACGATTGGGATTTCGTCGCCGACAACATCGTCTTCGTCGATGCGCTGAGCGCGGGCCATACGGAGCCCATCGTGCCGGACTTCGCGGCCGAACCGCGCTTTCTCGACCTGACCAGCTTCGTCGAGGGCAATATTTCGCGGCGGGGTGCTGCGCGCGGCGAGATCGGCTTCCTCAAGCCAGTGATGCGGCGTTCCTTCCTCGACGCGCACGGGATTGCCTATGACGAGAAGCTCAGGCTCGGCGAGGATTACGACCTCTACGCGCGGGCCCTGCTCAAGGGCGCCCGCTACAAGGTGGTGCATGGCTGCGGCTATGGAGCGGTGGTGCGGGCGGATTCGCTGAGCGGTCGGCATCGCACCGCCGACCTGAAACGCCTCGACGAGGCCGATCGCGCCATCCTGGCGCTGCCGGGAGCCGGCGACCGGGCCGAGGCGGCACTGCGGCGCCACGAGCGGCATATGCGCGCCCGCTACGAACTGCGCCGTTTCCTCGACGTCAAGGCTGAACAAGGATTGGCGCGGGCGGGGCTCGGCGCGCTTGCCCGTCCCGCCGCGCTGCCGGCGATCGTCGGCGGTGTCGCGGCCGACAAGATCGACGCATTCAGGGCGAGACTCAGCCCGGCCAGCGCGCAGTCCGTGCTGCCGCGTTATCTTCTCGCTGCCCGCGCCGTTCAGAAATAGTCGCGCCGGATGCCGGCCAGCACGCTGTGGAACCGGTCCTTGCGTTCGGCCAGCGAGGCATCGGCGCTGAGCTGCGGTTCCGCCTTGCGGGCCTGCCGCAATGCGAGCACGGCAGGTGCGGCAAGCGCGTTCTTGACCACGTCGCGCAGGGCCGAGCGGGGCGGTTCGACGCGCGTCAGCACCGGCGTTTCGCCCGGCTCCTGCCGTTCCGGCCGTTCGCCGCCGCCCGCCGCCCTGCGCTCGAAATCCATGCCCCAGAAACGGGCGCCCTTGGTGATCGCCTCGGCGCGCGAGGACAGCGGGACCCGGCGTGGCCGGTAGGCCAGGCCGAGCGAGGCGGCCCAGTCCTGCCATTTGAAGCTGTTGACGTTGCGCGACGTGGTGACGGCGACCCACGGCACGCGCAGCGCGTCGGCGAGAATGGCGGCGTGCATGGATTCGGCCACCACCAGCCGCGCGCCGGCGATCTCGCGGATCACCGCTTTCGCCTCGCCGCATGGGTCGACATAGGTCAGGCCCGTGGCCTCGCAGACGGTCGGCCAGATGCCGCCGACGGTCGATTCCCAATGCGGGACGAAGATCGTGTCATGGCGTTTCGGCACTGCCCGGAATTCCGGCATCTCGGCCACCATCACCGCCGGGTCGACGATGCCGAGTGCCGCGTCCAGCCCGAGCTTGCCCGCCGTCAGCGGCCCGCGCACGCTGCGGACGTCCCATTCCGTCGGGTCGGAAAGGTCGGGTGCCGCGCCGTAGCCGAAGCCGCTGCCGACGACGAGCTTCTTGCGGCCTGGCGGCAGCAGGTCCTTGTTCAATACGGTGCCGACGCCGACCAGCAGCACGTCGGGATGCACGTCCCTGAAGCCGGGCAGCAGGAAGTCCCACAGCCACAGGTTCAGGTCGTCGCCGAAATTGCCGTGCTTCGATTCCCAATGGAAAGGCTGCATGGGGTGGCCCTATCTGGCGATCTTGGCGACGGCGAGCTCGACGGCGCTGCGCAGGATTTGCGGGTCGCGCCAGGCCCATTGCGCCAGCAGGCCGAATTGCGGTGCCTTGCGGCCGCGCACCAGCCTTGCCTGGCCCCACAGCGCCTGCTGCCGGGCGGTCTGCTTGTAGGAGCGGATCGAGGCTCGGTCTTCCGGACAATGGGCGGAGCGGTTTTCCAGCCGGTCGAGCGCAACCCAGGTGTTGAACTGCTGTTGCAGGAACTGCGGCGAATCGCTGGCGACGCCGTGGAATATGTTGAGGCCCTCGCCGCGCACGGCGCCGATAGTCTCGCCGAGCACGGTGCGGCGCGCGCCACGGATGCAGTCATAGAAGAACAGGACGTCTTCCGCCGCCAGCCTGAGCGCCGCCTCGAAACGGGCGGTGCGGAACAGGCTTTCGCCGATGACCATGCAGGAGAGATGCAGGAAGCTCCAGTCCTTGAGCATGACGCCGGCGAGGTCGGGAATCTCGACCAGCGGCGGATCGTCGGACAGCCGGGTGACGGCGGTGCTGCCGGCAAGCTCGGCGACGCCGTAGTGATAATAGAATTCCTCGCCGCCCTGGATGGAGGCGAAGTAGCAGTCGGCGTCGAAGCGGGCGAGCGCTTCCGTCGCCGTCTTCAGATGATCGGGCGCCCATTCGTCGTCGGAATCGAGGAAGGCGACGCAGGCGCTGTCGGCCGGCACATGGTCGAGGCCGGTGTTGCGCGCGCCGCCCGGACCGGCATTGGCCTGCTTGATGACGGCGATGCGCGCCCGCTCGGCGGGCGGCAGGATGCCGACCTCGGCCTCGACCGGCAGCGGTGAGGAATCATCGACGACGATGACGTCGAAATCCTGGTGCGACTGGCTGAAGACGGAGGCCAGCGCGCGTTGCAGGACGCCCGGCTCGCGCTGGTAATACGGGATGATCACGCTGCACTTCATCGTCGTCCTTTCGGTCTTCGCGATGCCGGGATCGCGACCCCGCCACGGTCGGCCGGGCCTCGGCGCGTCTTTCAAGACCAGCCGTTTCGGGCTGAAATTTGTCACCCGCCGCCGCCGCCGCTTCCGCGCGCGGTGCGCGGACGGGTTTCCTGCCGCTGGCCTTTCTGCCATCTTTGCCGCATATGAACTTACCGGCTAAGAGCAAGGAGATCGTCCAAATGGCTCTGTTCGGCACGCGCGCCGCGACCTTTTTCCGGACCCGGAATCCGCAACGCGACCGCGACACGGATGCCGCGCGCGCCGGGCGTTTGCGCGCTTTCCTGGACGAATTGCACGGCGAGATCGAACATGAACGCGACGGCCTGCGCGGCCGCTACGAGAGCGTGACGGCGCGCGCCGCCTTCTCGCAGCAGGCGCTGGAGCAGGACGAGGCCGGCCCCAAAATGGCTTCGTCCATCGACCAGCTCACCCAGACCATGATCGATTATACGAGGCGGCTCGCCGCGCTCGAGACGCAGGCCGTTTTCGTGAACGCGCTGCGCGAGCATGCCGCGCGGTTTCCCCAGCAAACGGAAGAGGTAGGCGCCGGCACCGCCGATCCGGTCCCGCCGGGCGCTTAACGCCGATCATAAAAAGTTACCGCGTGGCGCCCCGCGAAAGCGGCGGCGCGTCACATTCTCATCCCTCGACAGCCTTATGTGCAGCGCAACGTTGGTTCGAACGGAGCGCCGGGGGAGGGCGGCGCCGCACCGAAAGGCGGTGGAATGACTGTATATACGAGGCATCCGAATCGCGGTCTCGCATGGCTGACCCGAGGGTTGGCAGCGGGGCTTGCGGCAGCGGCGATCGCTGCTCCTTTGGCCGCCCATGCGGCGTCCGCCGGCAAATCCACAGCCAACGGCAAATCCTTCGTCGACGATTTCGACAGGCTCGATCCAAGCCGATGGTACGTTTCCGACGGCTGGGCGAACGGCGACCATCAGAACTGCACATGGTCGAAGAAGCAGGCCAGCGTCGAGGACGGGCGGCTGAAGCTCGGCTTCGTCAAGCAGAAGACCAAGGACCGCGGCTACGCCTGCGGCGAGGTGCAGACCTTCAAGCGATTCGGCTACGGCACCTTCGAGGCGCGCATGAAGGCGGTCGCGGGCTCCGGCCTCAACACCGGCTTCTTCTCCTTCATCGGCCCGGTCCACAAGCAGCCGCATGACGAGATCGATTTCGAGGTGCTCGGCAAGGAGCCGTCGAAGGTCCAGATCAACCGCTTCGTCGACGGCAAGAGCCTCGGCCCGGCCAAGCTGGTGGACGTTCCGGGCGGCGCCGACAAGGATTTCCACGATTACGCCTTCGTCTGGCAGAAGGACCGCATCGCCTGGTATGTCGACGGCAAGCTCGTCGGCGAGGTCACCGATCCCGACAAGCTGCCCAGTCACCCCGCCAAGATCTATCTCAGCATCTGGGGCAGCGACACGCTGACGTCGTGGATGGGCGCCTTTGCCGATCCCGGCCAGCCGATCGCGGCGGAGGTGGAGCGCGTCGCCTTCACCGCCGAGGGCGACAAATGCCAGTTCCCCGACTCCATCGTCTGCAAGACGCAGTCGCAGTGAGAGGACGGCCGATGCTGCGCATCCTCTATCTGGTCCATAACCTGGCTGATCCCGCCGTGCATCGCCGCGTGAGGATGCTGGAAGCGGGCGGTGCCGCGGTGACGCTGGCCGGTTTCCGCCGGGGCGCGGTGCCGGTGCACCACGAGGGTTCGGCGCCTGTAGAACTCGGCCGCACCGAGGACGGCCGGTTCACGCAGCGGCTGGCTTCGGTAGCGTCGGCCGCCGTCTCGCTGGCGGGCAAGCTGAGGCATGTTCCGCGGCCCGACGTCATCATCGGCCGCAATCTGGAAATGCTGGCACTGGCAAGGCGGGCGCGGGCGGCGTTCGGCGGCGACATCCCGCTCGTCTACGAATGCCTCGACATCCACCGCCTGCTGCTCGACGCCGGCCCGGTGGGCAAGGCGATGCGCGGCGCCGAGCGGCTGTTCGGCCGCGATGCGGCGCTGTTGATCACCAGCTCCCCGGCCTTCGTGCGCGATTACTTCGTCCGCTTCGGCCAGTCGGAAGCACCCATCGCGCTGCTGCCGAACAAGGTGCTGGAACTGGATGCTTTGCCGGCTGACGGCCCGCAGGCTGCGCCGCCGGATGCCGGTGAACCTTGGCGGATCGGCTGGTTCGGCGCGCTGCGCTGCGCCAAGTCGCTGGACCTGCTGGCGGCCTTCACGCGGCAGGAAAGCGGACGTTTCGAGGTCGTGCTGCGCGGCCGTCCCGCCTATCGCGAGTTCGCCGATTTCGACGGTTTCGTCGCGGCCGAGCCGCATATCAGCTTCGCCGGCCCCTACCGCAATCCGGACGACCTCGCCGCCATCTACGGCGCGGTGCATTTCTGCTGGGCGATCGACTTCTTCGAGGAGGGGCTGAACTCCACCTGGCTGCTGCCCAACCGCCTCTACGAAGGCTGCCGCCATGGCGTCGTTCCGATCGCGATGCAAGGCACGGAGACGGCGCGCTTCCTTTCCGAACGGGGGATCGGCGCGCTGCTCGAAGACTCTTCCGTGGACGCGCTGCAAACGGCGCTGTCCGCGATGGACCGGGAAAACCATGAGACCCTGCGCCGGCGGGTCGTCGGACACGACAAAGCGGAATGGGTCGCCGGCATCGGCGACTGCCGCGCGCTGGTCGAGCGCCTGCAAGCGTTGGCCGGATCGCGGGCCGGCGGCGATATCCTGCTGGAGGCCGCGGCATGACCAGCCAAACCGACGCCGAACCTTTGCACGCTGAAATCCTGCGCGCCGCGCCGGTCGGACGCTGCATGGCGATCATCCCGTGCCTGAACGAAGCCGCCCATATCGGCGACCTCATCGCGCAACTGATCGGCCCGGCGGATCGGCTGGACATGCTCATCGTCGTCGCCGACGGCGGCAGCACGGACGGCACCCGGCGCATCGTGGAGGAAATCGCCGCGCTCGAACCGCGCGTCGTCCTGCTCGACAATCCGCGCAGGCTGCAGGCCGCCGCCGTCAATCTCGCCGTCATCAGATACGGCGAGGCGTTCGCGCGCTTCATCCGCATCGACGCGCATGGCGGTTATCCCGACGACTATTGCGAAAAGCTGATCGAGGAGGCGGACGCCACAGGCGCCGATTCGGTGGTCGTCTCCATGCTCACGCAGGGGTTCGGCCCCTTCCAGCGGGCGACCGCCACGGCGCAGAACTCGAAGCTCGGCAATGGCGGCTCGCCGCATCGCGAGGGCGCCAAGGGTCATTGGACCGACCATGGCCATCATGCGCTGATGAGCGTGGCGGCGTTCCGCGCTGTGGGAGGCTACGACGAAAGCTTCAGCCACAACGAGGACGCCGAGCTCGACTTCCGGCTCCTTGCTGCCGGCTATCGCATCTGGATGACCGACAAGACCGTCATGACCTACTATCCGCGCGCTTCGGTCGCCGGCCTGTTCCGGCAATATCTGGGCTATGGTCGCGGCCGGGCGAAAAACATCCTCAAGCACCGCGCCATGCCGAAGCTCAGGCAGATGGTGCCACTGATGGTGCTGCCGGTGGTAGCCGGCGCGCTGCTTGCCGTCATCAACCTTTCGGCGCTGATCCCGATGGGTCTGTGGGTTGCGGCTTGCCTCGGCTACGGCGTCTGGTTGGCACTGGCCGAGCGCAATCCCTACGGCCCGCTCGCCGGCGTCTCGGCGATGGTCATGCATCTCGCCTGGTCGGCCGGCTTCTGGTTGCAGCTGGCCGTTTCCTGGACGCGGAGGGTGGCGGCGCGATGACCGATCCCATCCGCATCGACGTCGGCATCTGCACATTCCGCCGCCCGCAATTGGAACAGACGCTGCGCTCGCTGGCCGACCTGGACGTTCCGGCCGGCGTGGCGCTGCGCGTCGTCGTCGCCGACAACGATTCGGCGCCGAGTGCGCGCGCGCTGGTCTATGCGCTGGCCGCCGGCCTGCCTTTCGAGATCGTCTATGTCCATTGCCCGGCCTCCAACATCTCGC
>JBQCHN010000119.1:0-7811 GCA_051954615.1 Mesorhizobium sp.
GAAGGAGGAGGGTGGCCGTCACACGCCGTTCTTCACCAACTACCGTCCGCAGTTCTACTTCCGCACGACGGACGTGACGGGCATCGTCACCCTGCCGGCGGGCACCGAGATGGTGATGCCCGGCGACAACGTGTCGGTGGACGTCGAGCTGATCGTGCCGATCGCCATGGAAGACCGCCTGCGCTTCGCCATCCGCGAGGGCGGCCGTACCGTCGGCTCCGGCATCGTCGCCGCCATCGTCGAGTAAGCTCGGCGTTCGAAACAGGAAAATGGCGGCCCCGCGCCGCCATTTTCGTCCGCCAGGCACGGAAGTCACTTGAAGCTTTCGCGCCAAGCGATTAGGAACGGCGCCATTGGGCGCATTGCGGAGCGACTTGCTGCCGCAGCGCACCGAGCGGCCTAGGGGTATAGCTCAGTTGGTAGAGCGGCGGTCTCCAAAACCGCAGGTCGCGGGTTCGAGCCCTGCTGCCCCTGCCATTTTCCTCCGATACCGCCCTTTTTGCTTCGGAATGACCGCCGGAGCCTTGCAGAGGCCTTGAATGCGGCGAAAAGCTTGCCATATGAGGCCTTCTCAGGCATAACGGCAGCATAGCCGGGACGGAACGACTGGATGGTTCCGATGCGGCGTTTGGTCATAAAACGGATTGTTCCCACTTGCGTGGACTGAGAATCGGTTTTATGGAAGCATGACAGACACGCGACGCGTGGAGCTGGGAAACCGGCTTTACGCGTCTGATTTGCATGGACGGAAGGACCGCGCCGATTCGGCGGCACCGGAAGTCCGGCGGCACATCCCGGCCGATGGCTTTGTCGGCGGGTTCATCCAGGAGACCCGGTTCAACGGGTCTTGAAAGAGCAGGCATGGCGTCGAAGACATACAATCCTTTCGTCTTCCTCCAGCAGGTGAGGGCGGAAACCGCGAAGGTGACCTGGCCGTCGCGGCGCGAGACGCTGATCTCGACCGTCATGGTGCTCATCTTCTCGTTCCTGGCCATGGCTTTTTTCTTCAGCGCGGATTTCGTCATGGGCTTCGCGGTGGAGAAGATTCTCGGGCTGGGTGCCATTTAGTAAGATTGCCACTACGGGGAATTTGTTGATGACTGCGCGGTGGTACATCGTCCATGCCTACTCGAACTTCGAGAAGAAGGTTGCCGAGGACATCGAGAACAAGGCCAAGCAGAAGGGCCTGAGCGACAGGATCGAGCAGATCGTCGTGCCGACCGAGAAGGTCGTCGAGGTGCGGCGCGGCAAGAAGGTCGATGCCGAGCGCAAGTTCTTCCCCGGCTACGTGCTGATGAAGGCGAACCTGAACGACGCGGTGATCTCGCTGGTGAAGAACACGCCGCGCGTCACCGGCTTTCTCGGCGAGGACAAGCATACGGCCAAGCCGATGTACATCACCGAGAAGGAGGCCGAGCGCATTCTTCATCAGGTGCAGGAAGGCGTCGAGCGGCCCAAGCCCTCGGTCACCTTCGAGATCGGCGAGCAGGTGCGCGTCTCCGACGGGCCGTTCGCCTCCTTCAACGGCTTCGTTCAGGAAGTCGACGAGGAGCGTGCCCGCCTCAAGGTGGAAGTTTCGATCTTCGGGCGCGCCGTGCCCGTCGATCTGGAATTCGGACAGGTCGAAAAGGGCTGATCCGGATCGCCGCCGGGCTTCGGCCGGGCGGACGCGGCGGCGCAAGCCGCCGTATCGAAGGTGGGAGGCGAGACCGGCTTTAGCCGGCCTGTCGGACCAGACCACCGCACTGCAACCGCCGGCATCGTCCCCAGGACGGACCGGCAAGAACAAAGGCAGGAAAGAGTATGGCTAAGAAAGTAGCGGGCCAGCTCAAGCTGCAGGTAGCCGCCGGCTCCGCGACCCCGTCGCCGCCGATCGGCCCCGCACTTGGTCAGCGCGGCATCAATATCATGGAATTCTGCAAGGCATTCAACGCCCAGACGCAGGAGATGGAGAAGGGCTCGCCCATTCCCGTCGTCATCACCTATTATCAGGACAAGTCCTTCACCTTCGTCATGAAGACGCCGCCGGTGGCGTACTTCCTGAAGAAGGCGGCCAACCTGAAGTCGGGCTCCAAGGAGCCGGGCAAAGTCAAGGCCGGCACCATCGGTCGCGACAAGGTGCGCGAGATCGCCGAGAAGAAGATGAAGGACCTCAACGCCAACGACGTCGAGGCGGCCATGCGCATGGTCGAGGGCTCCGCCCGTTCGATGGGTCTGGAAGTGGTGGGCTGACGATCATGGCGAAGATTGCAAAACGTGTAGTCAAGTCCCGCGAGGGCATCGACGCGAATAAGGCCTACGGCCTCGGTGAGGCGCTGCAGCTTCTGAAGGACCGCTCGAAGGTCAAGTTCGACGAGACGGTCGAGGTCGCTATGAACCTCGGCGTCGATCCGCGCCACGCCGACCAGATGGTCCGCGGCGTCGTCAACCTGCCGAACGGCACCGGCCGTACCGTCCGCGTCGCGGTTTTCGCGCGCGGCGACAAGGCTGAGGAAGCCAAGGCCGCCGGCGCCGATATCGTCGGCGCCGAGGAACTGGTGCAGACCGTCCAGGGCGGCACGATTGAGTTCGACCGCTGCATCGCCACGCCCGACATGATGGGCCTGGTCGGCCGCCTCGGTAAGGTTCTCGGCCCGCGCGGCCTGATGCCGAACCCCCGCGTCGGCACCGTCACCGCCGACGTCGCCGCCGCTGTCAAGGCGTCGAAGGGCGGCGCAGTTGAGTTCCGCGTCGAGAAGGCCGGCATCGTGCATGCTGGCGTCGGCAAGGTCTCCTTCGACCTCAAGGCGCTGGAAGAGAACGTGCGCGCCTTCGCCGATGCGGTGAACAAGGCCAAGCCGGCCGGCGCCAAGGGCAACTATGTGAAGAAGGTGTCCGTCACCTCGACCATGGGCCCGGGCCTGAAGATCGATCCGGCGACGCTCGTCGCGTCCTGATCGCGAGTTTTCGGGATCGGCCGCCAAGCGGCCGGTTCTGCTGAAGAATTCCGGTCCCCTGCGTATCGGGGGCCGGATGCCGGAAGCCGCAAGGCCGACGGCACGTCCTGTCCGAGATTGCGGGCGGCCAAGGGCTTCGGCTCACGGCCTTAATCGAATGGCCTGCATGAGACGGGTGAAGACCCGACAAGGAAGCTCCGGCTTCTTTTGAAAGGTTCGAACCGTGTTTGCCTTTTGGCGCGGCTCCGGGGAACCGGGACCGACGGAAAGGGGGCAGGATCCTCTGAACCGCCGTTCGAGCGATCCGTGAATGGAAAGCTCGCCCGGCAAAAGGCAACCGACGCCTGTTTCCGCGAATGGGGGCAGGGGTCAACTGGAGATAGGCAGTGGACAGAGCGGAAAAACGCGAACTCGTCACGGGCCTGAACGACGCCTTCAAGGGCGCCGGTTCAGTGGTCGTGGCCCACTATGCCGGTATCACCGTCGCGCAGATGAACGATCTTCGTACGAAGATGCGTCAGGCCGGCGGCACCGTCAAAGTCGCGAAGAACCGCCTCGCCAAGATCGCTCTTCAGGGCACGGACTCCGCATCGATCATCGATCTGTTCAAGGGACAGACGCTGATCGCTTATTCGGAGGATCCGATTGCAGCGCCGAAGGTCGCATCCGATTTCGCCAAGGGCAATGACAGGCTTGTCATTCTCGGCGGCGCGATGGGTCAGACCTCGCTCGACGCCGACGGAGTGAAGGCACTCGCCACGCTTCCGTCACTCGACGAGTTGCGCGGCAAGCTGGTCGGCCTGCTGGTCGCTCCGGCGACCCGGATCGCCCAGATCGTCAATGCGCCGGCCGGCTCGGTCGCTCGCGTCATTGGCGCTTATGCCCGGAAGGACGAGGCGGCGTGAGGCCGTTCCTCAGCAATAACAACACGTTCGAACTGATTGAAGGAAAACGCAAATGACTGATCTCGCAAAGATCGTTGACACGCTTTCGAGCCTGACCGTCCTCGAGGCGGCCGAACTCTCGAAGCTCCTCGAAGAGAAGTGGGGCGTCTCCGCCGCCGCTCCGGTGGCGGTTGCCGCTGCTGGCGGTGGTGCTGCCGCCGCCGCTCCTGCCGAGGAGAAGACCGAATTCGACGTCGTTCTCACCGCCGCCGGCGACAAGAAGATCGAGGTCATCAAGGAAGTCCGCGCCATCACCGGCCTGGGCCTCAAGGAAGCCAAGGACCTGGTCGAGGGCGCTCCGAAGCCGGTCAAGGAAGGCGCCAACAAGGCTGACGCCGAGAAGATCAAGGCCCAGCTGGAAGCAGCCGGCGCCAAGGTCGAGCTGAAGTAAGTTGCGGTTCCGGCGGACGGTTTTTCCCGTCCGCCGGTCCCCGTAGCGCGGGGGAAGTGGGGAGAACCTCTTTCCCGAGGGCCGGAAAACGGCCTTCGGGAAACGGGTTTTTTCCCGTTCTAAAGACTGCATCGGACCCGAATGGGAAACCCGGTTCCGGAAAAGTCCGATGCTGAAGCAGGAACAGGCCCGCTTGCCGAGATGCGGGCCGATGGCAGGGATCGCCGGGCAGGGCGGTCCCCCAGAGATGAAGCCAGGCATGGCTGAACAAGGAGCGACGATGGCCCAGACCCAGACTTTCAATGGCCGCAGACGCGTACGCAAGTTCTTCGGAAAGATCCCGGAAGTTGCGGAGATGCCGAACCTCATCGAGGTTCAGAAGGCATCCTACGACCAGTTCCTCATGGTGGACGAGCCCAAGGGCGGCCGTGCCGACGAGGGCCTGCAGGCCGTTTTCAAGTCGGTCTTCCCGATTTCCGATTTTTCCGGTTCCTCGATGCTCGAATTCGTCAAGTACGAGTTCGAAGCGCCGAAGTTCGACGTTGACGAGTGCCGTCAGCGCGACCTGACCTATGCGGCTCCGCTGAAGGTGACGCTGCGCCTCATCGTGTTCGATATCGACGAGGATACGGGCGCCAAGTCCATCAAGGACATCAAGGAGCAGGACGTCTACATGGGCGACATGCCGCTGATGACGTTGAACGGCACGTTCATCGTCAACGGCACCGAGCGTGTGATCGTTTCCCAAATGCACCGTTCGCCGGGCGTCTTCTTCGACCACGACAAGGGCAAGTCGCACTCGTCCGGCAAGCTTTTGTTTGCCGCGCGCGTCATCCCGTATCGCGGTTCCTGGCTCGATATCGAGTTCGATTCCAAGGACGTCGTGCACGCCCGCATCGACCGCCGCCGCAAGATTCCGGTGACGTCGCTCCTGATGGCGCTCGGCATGGACGGCGAGGAGATCCTGTCGACCTTCTACGACAAGATCACCTACAAGCGCGCCGGCGACCACTGGCGCATTCCCTTCAACGTCGAGCGCTTCAAGGGCCTCAAGGCCGTCGGCGATCTGGTCGATGCCGACACCGGCGAGGTTGTCGTCGAGGCCGGCAAGAAGATCACCGCGCGTCAGGCCAAGCAGCTGGGCGAGAAGGGCCTGAAGGCCATCAAGGCGACCGACGAGGACCTGCTGGGCAACTACCTGGCCGAGGACATCGTCAACTACGCCACCGGCGAGATCTTCCTCGAAGCCGGCGATGAGATCGACGACAAGACCCTCAAGGTCCTGCTGTCGACCGGCGAGGACGAGATCCAGATCCTCGACATCGACCACGTCAACGTCGGCGCCTACATCCGCAACACGCTGGCCGTCGACAAGAACGAATCGCGCCAGGATGCGCTGTTCGACATCTACCGCGTCATGCGTCCGGGCGAGCCGCCGACGCTGGAGACGGCCGAAGCCATGTTCAACTCGCTGTTCTTCGACAGCGAGCGCTACGACCTGTCGGCTGTCGGCCGCGTCAAGATGAACATGCGCCTTGAACTCGACGCCGAGGACACCGTGCGCGTGCTGCGCAAGGAGGACATCCTCGCTGTGGTCAAGACGTTGGTCGAGCTGCGCGACGGCAAGGGCGAGATCGACGACATCGACAATCTCGGCAACCGCCGCGTGCGTTCGGTCGGCGAGCTCATGGAGAACCAGTATCGCGTCGGCCTGCTGCGCATGGAGCGCGCGATCAAGGAGCGTATGTCCTCGATCGAGATCGACACGGTCATGCCGCAGGACCTGATCAACGCCAAGCCGGCGGCCGCCGCCGTGCGCGAGTTCTTCGGCTCCTCGCAGCTGTCGCAGTTCATGGACCAGACCAACCCGCTGTCGGAAGTCTCGCACAAGCGCCGCCTGTCGGCTCTCGGCGCAGGCGGCCTGACCCGCGAGCGCGCCGGCTTCGAGGTGCGCGACGTGCACCCGACGCACTACGGCCGTATCTGCCCGATCGAGACGCCGGAAGGCCCGAACATCGGCCTGATCAACAACCTGGCGACCTTCGCGCGCGTCAACCAGTACGGCTTCATCGAGAGCCCGTACCGCAAGATCGTCGACGGCAAGCTGACCGACGAGGTGATCTACCTCTCCGCCATGGAAGAGGCCAAGCACTACGTCGCGCAGGCCAACGCCGATCTCGACAAGGACGGCCGCTTCGTCGACGAATTCGTCATCTGCCGCAGCGCCGGCGAGGTGATGATGGCGCCGCGCGAAAACATCGACCTGATGGACGTTTCGCCCAAGCAGATGGTGTCGGTGGCTGCGGCGCTGATCCCGTTCCTGGAAAACGACGACGCCAACCGCGCCCTGATGGGCTCGAACATGCAGCGTCAGGCCGTGCCGCTGGTTCGCGCCGAGGCGCCGTTCGTCGGCACCGGCATGGAGCCGATCGTCGCCCGTGACTCCGGTGCCGCCATCGGCGCGCGCCGCGGCGGCGTGGTCGACCAAGTCGACGCGACCCGTATCGTCATCCGCGCCACGGAAGACCTCGATCCCGGCAAGTCCGGTGTCGATATCTACCGGCTGATGAAGTTCCAGCGCTCCAACCAGTCGACCTGCATCAACCAGCGTCCGCTGGTGAAAGTCGGCGACCACGTCAACAAGGGCGACATCATCGCCGACGGTCCGTCGACCGACCTCGGCGACCTGGCGCTCGGCCGCAACGTGCTCGTCGCGTTCATGCCGTGGAACGGCTACAACTACGAGGACTCCATCCTGCTCTCCGAGCGGATCGTCGCCGACGACGTCTTCACCTCGATCCATATCGAGGAGTTCGAGGTCATGGCGCGCGACACCAAGCTCGGGCCGGAGGAGATCACGCGCGACATTCCGAACGTCTCGGAAGAAGCGCTGAAGAACCTCGACGAAGCCGGCATCGTCTATATCGGCGCGGAAGTGCAGCCGGGCGACATCCTCGTCGGCAAGATCACGCCGAAGGGCGAAAGCCCGATGACGCCGGAAGAAAAGCTGCTGCGCGCCATCTTCGGCGAGAAGGCGTCGGACGTTCGCGACACCTCCATGCGCATGCCGCCGGGAACCTACGGCACCATCGTCGAGGTGCGCGTCTTCAACCGCCACGGCGTGGAGAAGGACGAGCGCGCCATGGCCATCGAGCGCGAGGAGATCGAGCGCCTGGCCAAGGACCGCGACGACGAGCAGGCGATCCTCGACCGCAACGTCTACGCGCGCCTGGCCGATACGCTGGTGGGCAAGGAGGCGATTGCCGGGCCGAAGGGCTTCAAGAAGGGCACGACGCTCGCCCGCGAGACGCTCGGCGACTATCCGCGTTCGCAGTGGTGGCAGTTTGCCGTGGAGGACGAGAAGCTCCAGGGCGAACTGGAAGCACTGCGCGGCCAGTACGACGACTCCAAGAAGGCGCTGGAACAGCGCTTCATGGACAAGGTCGAGAAGGTGCAGCGCGGCGACGAAATGCCTCCGGGCGTGATGAAGATGGTCAAGGTCTTCGTCGCGGTGAAGCGCAAGATGCAGCCCGGCGACAA
>JBQCHN010000120.1:0-11596 GCA_051954615.1 Mesorhizobium sp.
CCGATACGTTTCCAGATCGGACGCCGTGACTGTGGCGGCGAATTCAGTCACCTCGTAGTCCGCGACCCCTGCCTTGGCGAAAGGGTCCTCGGCCAGCCGCGCGTCGAGTGCGTCACGCGATCCGCGTGCGATGATGATGCCACCGGTGCGTGGTCGCTTGGCACCCGAAGCGATGAAGAGACCTTTGGCGTAGCACTCTTTCAGCCAGGCCTTGTGAGCCTCGACCAACCTGTCGATCTCGATCAGAGGTACCTTGTAGTGCAGCGAAACGACGAACATTCCTGCTCCAGTATTCAGATGATCGTGGCCGGGATCAGGCCGCGCAGCGAATTGCCGACGAAGACCGCCCGGGCGGATTTGAGGGTGTCGAAGGAAAACACGGCTTCCTCGGCCTTGCCTTGGTCCAGCATCTCGGCGCGCAATATGCCTGCCAGCAGGCCGCAATCGAGGCGCGGCGTGGCAAGTGCCGCGCCGCCGAAATCGGCGAAGAGGGTTGTGATGGTGCCTTCGCACAGTTCGCCGCGTTCGTTGGCGAGCAGCACCTCGTCGGCCTGGGTGATCAGATATTCGGAGCGTGCGTGGGTGTAGGTCTGTCGCCGGCTGGTCTTGTGGCGCAGCAGCGGATCGCCCGAATCGAGCCGGGAGCGCGCCAGTCTCAGTTTCCAGATTCGATCCGCGGGCAGCGGCTCGTAGGGTTGGGCCGATGCGGCGGCATCGCCGTTGCGTGACAGAACCAGGCGGGTGCGCTGCACCACCGATTGTTGCGCTGTAGCATTCGCCAAAGCCTCGCCTACCTTCTGCGGATCGCAGGCAAAGCCGAGTTCGGCCGCCGAGGCGTAGAGCCTTGCCAGATGCCGTTCCAAGCGCAGGAAGCCGGCGCCCGGCTCCCAGCGCATCGTCTCGATCAGTTCGAAGTCGGGTTGTCCGCCGTCGGGGCCTGTCCCGTCGCGTAGCGCGCCTTCAAGAGGCATTCAGCATACTCCTCCTCGGCGGTGGAATCGAAGACGACGCCGCCGCCGACATTGTAGACCGCCCTGCCGTCGGCGAAGAGGGTGATCGTGCGGATGGCGACGTTGAAGCGCATGCGGCCGCCCGGCGCGATCCAGCCGACGGCGCCGCAATAGGCGTTGCGCGGCGTGCCTTCCAGTTCGTGAAGGATTTCCATGGCGCGGATCTTCGGCGCGCCGGTGATGGACCCGCAGGGAAAAAGTGCCGCGAAAATCTGCCGGATCGTCAGGCCGGGCAGGAGCTTCGCCCGCACCCGGCTCACCATCTGGTGCACGGTGGCAAAGCTTTCGATGCGAAACAGTTCCGGCACATCGAGGCTGCCGACCTCCGAGATCAGCGAGATGTCGTTGCGCAACAGGTCGACGATCATGCGGTTCTCGGCCTGGTTTTTCGGGTCGTTGCGCAGGAACTCCTTCAGCTGCTCATCCTCATCCGGCGTGGCGCCACGCGGGGCGGTGCCCTTCATCGGATGTGTCTCGATCCAGCCGTCGGCGTCCACCTCGAAGAACAATTCGGGCGAGCGCGACAGGATGACCGGTCCGCCGAGATCGACCAGCGCGCCGTATTTCACCTTCTGGCGCGCCGCCAGCGCGTCGAAACCCGACAGCGGATCACCGCTCCACCCGGCTTCGACGGGAAAGGTCAGGTTGCCCTGATAGCAGTCGCCCTGCCTGAGGTGCCGGTGCAGCGTGTCGAAGCGTCGGCGATAATCCTCGAACGACCATGTCGCGCGCACGCCGTGGATCGGGCCGTTGGTGGCGTGGCGGCGGTCGGCCGGCAGGGCGGTGTCCGACGGGCCGTCGAAGACGCCGAGCACGAGCAGCGGCGTATCGCGCCTTTCGGGGATGATCGGCGCCAGCTTCGGTTCCAGCAGATAGCCGGCCTCGTAGGAAAAATAGCCGGCCAGCCAGCGGCCGGCCTCGTGCGCGCGCTGCGCCTCCTCCAAAGCGGGAAAGAAATCCTCCGTCCGTTCCGCGACGATGATTTTCCGGGGCCGGTCGAAGAGCGTTTCTTCGCCGGAAAAATCATCGCGGAAGAGGATGAATGGCGCGTCAGGGGAAGACATCGTCGCTCACCATGGAGACGAGAACCGTCCGCTTGTTCGCCAAGCTCAATCCAGCGCTTCCAACTCGTCGATCAGGCCGGAAATGACGCCGAGCCCGATCTGCCAGAACGAGGGATCGGTGGCGTCGAGGCCGAAAGGCTTCAGGAGTTCCGAATGGTGCTTGGTGCCGCCGGCCTTCAGCATGTCGAAATACTTCTCCTGGAAACCGCGCTCGGAGCCCCGGTAGACTGCATAGAGCGAGTTCACCAGGCAGTCGCCGAAGGCGTAAGCGTAGACGTAGAAGGGCGAATGGATGAAGTGCGGGATGTAGGTCCAGAAGGTCTCGTAACCCTCGCGCAGCCTGATCGCGGGCCCGAGGCTTTCGGCCTGCACTTCCAGCCAGAACTGCCCGAGCTTGTCCGACGTCAATTCGCCGTTGCGGCGCTCGGCATGCACCTTGCGCTCGAACTCGTAGAAGGCGATCTGGCGGACCACCGTGTTGATCATGTCCTCGACTTTCTGGGCGAGCATGGCCTTGCGCTCGCGCTTGTCGGCGGTGGCGTCGAGCAACGAGCGGAAGGTCAGCATCTCGCCGAAGACGGAAGCCGTCTCGGCCAGCGTCAGCGGCGTGGAAGCCATCAGCGCCCCTTGCCCGCCGGCCAGCACCTGATGCACGCCGTGGCCGAGTTCGTGCGCCAGGGTCATCACGTCGCGCGGCTTGCCCATGTAATTGAGCAGAACGTAAGGATGGACCGATGGGACAGTGGGATGCGCGAAGGCGCCGGGCGACTTGCCGGGCCGGACCGGCGCATCGATCCAGTTGCGGTCGAAGAAGGTGCGCGCGATATCCGCCATCTGCGGCGAGAAGCGGTGATAGGCCGACAGCACCGTGTTTTTCGCCTCGTCCCATGCGATCGTCGCCTTCGGCGTTTCGGGCAGCGGCGCGTTGCGGTCCCAGTGGTTCATCTGGTCCATGCCGAGCCAGCGCGCCTTCATCGCATAGTAGCGGTGCGACAGGCGCGGATAGGCTTCGCGAACGGCGGCGGCCAGCGCATCCACGACGCCGCGCTCCACCCGGTTGGCGAGGTGGCGGGAATCGGCGATGTCCTTGAAGCCGCGCCAGCGGTCGGAGATCTCCTTGTCCTTGGCCAGCGTGTTGGTGATCAGCGTGAAGGTGCGCAGGTTCTTCGAGAAGGTGGCGGCGAGCGCCTCGGACGCCTTGCGCCGGACCTCGCCGTCGGCGTCCTGCAAGTGGTTCAGCGTCGGCTCCAGCGTCAGCTCCTCGCCGTCGATGGTAAAGCGCAGGTCCGCCATCGTCTCGTCGAACAGTCGGTTCCAGGCGCCGCGGCCGGTCACCGACTTTTCGTGGAAAAGCTGCTCGATGCGGTCTTCGAGCTGGTAGGGCTTGTCCATCCTCAGATCCAGCACCCACGGCCGGTAGTGGCCGAAGGCGGGGTCGGCGTCGAGGGCTGCTTCGATCGCCGCGTCCTCGATCAGGTTGAGCTCCAGCGCGAAGAACAGCAGATGTGCGCTGGCATCCGTCATCTTCTCCTGCACGTCGCCGTAGAGCTTGGCGCGCTGCGGATCGACGGTGTTGCCGGAGTAAACCAACCCGGCATAGGAGACGATGCGGCCGATCAGTTCCTCCAGCGCCTCATATTGCTTCAGCGCCTCGCCGAGCTTGCCGTCGCTGCCGCGTCCGGCCTCGGCGGCCAGCGTGCCTTTCCAGCGGCTTTCGAAGGCGACGGCGTCGGCGGCCGCCTTTTCCAGGTCGCGCCTGAGTTCCGGCGCCTCCATGCCGCTGTAGAGGTCGGCGAGGTTCCATTCCGGCAGATCGCCCATGGTCGCTCCCATGGTCGCTGCCGCGCCCTGGGCGGTGGAAGCCGCGGCGAGCCGGCGGCGCGAGATGATGTTCATGCCTCTACCTTCAGCGAGGGTGGGACGGAAAGCCGGTCAAATGCGAAGCAATTCGTTCACCGGCTTTTTTGAAAGCTTATTTAGAACCCTGTGCCAGGATGATCCATAGGGCAGAACCGTGCAGCCTGAGAATTCGAACGACCGATGACAGGTTCCATCCTCATAGTCGATGACGACCCCGTGCAGCGGCGCCTGCTGGAAGCGGCGGTGACGCGCTTCGGCCATGCCACAGTCGTCGCCGAGGGCGGGGAGGCGGGCTTGAGCGCGCTCGACGGTCCCGGCGCCCGCGACATCTCGGCGATGATCCTCGATCTCGCCATGCCGGGCCTGGACGGCATCGGCGTCCTGAAGGCGATGCGCGAGCGTGCCATCCATGTGCCCGTCATCGTGCAGACGGCGCAGGGCGGCATCGAGACGGTGGTGCAGGCGATGCGCCACGGCGCCTTCGACTTCGTCGTCAAGCCGGCCTCGCCGGACCGCCTGCAAACCGCCATCGCCAACGCGCTGAAGGTGGAGGCGGTCGAGGGCGAAGTGAAGCGCGGCGCGCGGCGCGGCGGCGGCACGCTCACCTTCAAGGACATGATCACCCGCAGCCCCGCCATGGATCGCGTGATCCGGCTCGGCCAGAAGGCGGCGGCCTCCAACATTCCGATCCTCATCGAAGGCGAATCGGGCGTCGGCAAGGAATTGGTGGCGCGCGCCATCCAGGGATCGGGCGAGCGCAGGTCCAAGGCGTTCGTCACCGTCAATTGCGGTGCTATCCCCGACAATCTGGTGGAATCGATCCTGTTCGGCCACGAGAAGGGCTCCTTCACCGGCGCGACGGAAAAGCACACCGGCAAGTTCGTCGAGGCGCATGGCGGCACGCTGTTCCTCGACGAGATCGGCGACCTGCCGCTCGACGTGCAGGTCAAGCTCCTGCGCGCCGTGCAGGAGGGCGAGGTCGACCCAGTCGGTGGCCGCGCCACCGTCAAGGTGGACATCAGACTGATTTCGGCGACGCATCGCGACCTGTTGCAGCGGGTCAGGGACGGCGCCTTCCGCGAGGACCTGTTCTATCGCCTCAACGTCTATCCCATCCATGTGCCGCCGCTGCGCGAACGGCGCGACGACATTCCGCATCTGGTCCGGCACTTCATGCAGCGCGTCGGCGCGACCGACCCGCACCGGCGCATCGACGGCATTAACGGCGAGACGCTGGCTATGCTTGCCGCCTACGACTGGCCGGGCAACATCCGCCAGCTCGAGAACGCCGTCTACCGTGCCTCGGTGCTGGCCGAAGGCACGATGCTGACGCCGGAGGAATTTCCGCAGATCCGCGCCCAGGTAGAGGGCGTCGTCGATCTCGGCGCCGACGCGGATTCGCAAGGGGCGAAGGCCGACATGGCGGCGGTCGCGGTTTCGCCGGAACGACGTGAGATCGAAGCTCCGGCCAGCGAACCGCCGGTGCCTCCGACCGAGACGTTCGGTTCGCTGCGCGCGCTCGACGAGCGCGGCAACGTGCGCTCGCTCGCCGCCGTCGAACTCGAAATGATCAAGCTCGCCATCGACCGCTACAACGGCCAGATGAGCGAGGTGGCCAGGCGTCTCGGCATCGGCCGCTCGACGCTCTACCGCAAGCTCAAGGAATACGGCATCGATCCCGAGGCCGGGCGCCTCGAGCGGCTCGCCTCCTGAGAACGAATCGGCCGGCTGCCGCCGGTTCCTGCCCGCCGGATGTCGAAGTCGCGCGCCGTCATAGGCCTTTTCACGCAATGTGGCAGCCGGTAACGGATCGTGTTCCCGAAAACGGGGAATTGTGATCTAAACCAGCGGTTTACCAAGTGTGCCGGAGTAGCTTTTTCGCCGCGTTGCCGCCATGGTGTTGGCGCAATTTGCTTCAATAAGCGATGATTAACCAATAGGATCGATATTCGGACGTACTCACGTCCGTTTGGTCAAATCCGGGGACAGACGGCAGCCTGCAAGGCCTTTTGATTTGAACAGAATCGAACGACTCACAAACGGGCGGCACTTCAGCGCGGGCTGGCCGAAATGGCTGGCAGCGGCGGCTCTCGCCCTTGGCTTCCTTTCGACGACGGCAGTTACGGCCAGTGCCGAGACACGCTCGTTGAAGTTCTATCATCTGCATACGCATGAGAAGGCGGAGATCGTCTACAAGCGCAATGGCCGCTACGTTCCGGAGGGCTTGAAGAAGATCAACTACATCCTGCGCGACTGGCGCCGCAACGAGCCGGTCAAGATGGATCCGCGCCTGCTCGACCTGGTCTGGGAGGCCTATCGCGAGAGCGGCGCCACCAGCTACATCCAGGTCATCTGCGGCTACCGTGCGCCGGCCACCAATTCCATGCTGCGCAGCCGTTCCAGGGGTGTGGCGCAGAAGAGCCAGCATATGCTCGGCAAGGCGCTGGATTTCTACATCCCCGGCGTGCCCTTGAAGACGCTGCGCAACATCGGCCTGAAAATGCAGGGCGGTGGTGTCGGCTATTATCCGACCTCGGGCTCGCCCTTCGTCCACATGGACGTCGGCAACGTGCGCCATTGGCCGGGCATCAGCCGCCAGGAACTGGCGCGCGTGTTCCCGAACGGCAAGACCCTGCATGTGCCCTCCGACGGCAAGCCGCTGCCCGGCTACGAGGTGGCACTGGCCGCATACAAGGCGCGCAAGTCGAGCGGCACGCCCAACATCGAACTGGCTAGTGCTGGCGGCTCCGGGAAGTCCGGCACGCTGTGGACGGCACTGTTCGGCGGTGGCGCCGACCAGGCGGAAGACGAGGCCGATGTGGCCTCTGCCGCTCCGGCCCCGAAGGCCAAGATCGCCAAGGCGGCTCCGGCCGCCAAGACCCAGCCCGGCATTGCCATCGTTTCGCCCGACAGGGCGCAGCGCGCCGACATCCCGATGGTCGAGGACGCCGCCGACGAGGCGCCGACGGCCGAGCAGGAAGCGCCTGCGACACCGGAAACCATCATCGCGGCGCTACCGGCGCGCGACGTGCCGCTGCCGGCCTTTGCGCCGCGGCCTAAGGCCGATGTCGGCGTCGAGGCGGTGGCCCAGGCCGAAACGCCCGAGACGGTTCCGTTCGGCATGGCCGACGCATCCGCGCCTCGTCCGACTGTGGATATCCAGCCGGTGCAGGTGGCTTCCGCCGCGCCGACGCCTGACAGCATGCCGTTCGGCAAGGCCGCTGCGACGGCTTCCGTGCAGGACGAGCCGGCGACCGTTGCCGGCGTGCCCTTGCCGACCTGGCGTCCCCAGCATTCGCCCGCTCCCGATCAGCAGATCGGCAACCAGCAGGCCGTGCTTCTGGCGCTGGCGGACACCGCGCAGGGCAATGGCGCCAGCCAGGCGCTGTCGGCGCAGGCCCTGTCCACCTTGCCGTCCGAGCGGCCCGACGTGGCAAGGCCCGACGAGGTCAAGGCCATGCTGGAGAAGGTTTCGACCGACGACTATCAGGTCGCCTCGCTGACGGCGATGCCGCCGCGCTCGGCCTTCAGCGATCCGTCCGGCGTCGATGCGTCGCCGCGGTTGGCGGTTGCGGCTCGTCCGGCCGGTTCCGATCCCGTCGCGGCGGTCGGCGGCAGTGTCAAGACGACGCCGAAGGAAGCGCGCGCCAACGCTCGGGACGTCAAGCCCGGCCCGAAGGCGGTTGTGCTGCCGGCTCCGCCGAAACTGGCGCGCTGGGCGCTCGACGGCGAGGACGCCGTCAACGAAGCGGCCGCCGCCGAAACGGATGCGCAGCCGCGTCTGGCCTACAATCTGGTGCGCACCGCGCCCGTCGAAGTCTATACCACCGGGTTCACCAACACCGACGAGATGGGCGAAGCGCACCGCTTTACCGGCTCGGCCGTGAAGTTCATCTCGGTGGCCCGCTTCGGCCAGAAATAATTCAGGCCCGGCGCAGGCCGGACCCGTCTTGCCACCGATCCAGTAAAAAAGGCCGCGCCGGAATTTCCGGCGCGGCTTTGTCTTATGGGTTCGTTGCCGGCCCGCTGGCCGTCAGTTGCTCAACAGCCGCGTCCAATTCCCCGAACCGGTGCAGATATAGGTGGCGATCTTGCCGGCGGCCTGGGCCACGCCGGTTGCCGTCGCGGTGCCGTTGATGGTGTTGGGACTGGTGCCGAAAACCTGGATGCTGTTCGCGCCCAGGTTGGCGACGGTCTGCTGTCGACCAGGCACGCAGGCCGCGAGCTTGACCGAAGCACTCGCGGCGGAAGCGGTCGCGATCGCGTTTATGCCGGCCCGCAGCAACGTCGCGTTGGCCTGCCCGCCACTGGCATAGGCGGTGATGCCGGTGGCCGTCCGTGCCGTGTCGGGAATGTCGCTCACGCCGGACACGTTGTAGCCGGCTGTCGGCTCGCTGCCCTCGACAGCCGCCACGGTGAACGATCCCTCCGGATTGGTCGAGGCATTGAACAGCCCGCTCGTGGCGAAGCCCGAGACGGTGACGTCGGAACTCGCGGTTCCCGTATCGTAGGAAAACACATAGGCCGGCGTGACCGGTCCCGTGCCGCCGTCATCGCTGCCGACGACGCTCAGGCCGCCGCTTATGCTGACGTTCTTCGAGCCGCTCATGTAGATCTGGGCGTTCTCGTCGGGGCCGACATTGTTGCGGCCGTTGCGGGAGAACACCGAGTTGGAGACGGTCATGCCGGTGACGCCGACGAGGCGCAGGCCGGCCTTGTAATTGCGGTCGAACAGTGAGTTCGAAATGCTGTTGTTGTTCGTGCCGCCGTAGCTTTCGAGGCCGAACCCCTGGTTCCACTCGAAACGGCTGTTGACGATCGTGTTGGCGTTGGCGCCAGTGCCGAGATAGATGCCGTCGCCGGTGTTGTTGGCGAGGTCGGCGTTGACGACGAAGGAATCGATCAGGTTCTCTATCCCGGTCACATTGTTGCCGAACGTGCTGTTGAGGACGTGGGCGCCGCCGGTATACGCGCCGCCTCCGAATCCGACGTCGCATCCGACGACGGTCGTATCCTCGACGGTCAACTGAAAGCTCCCGCCCGAAATCCCGTTGATGCCGGAATTCCTGCAGTCGATGAAGACGCCCTCGACGGCGGCACCTTCCGTGACGGAGTTGACGTCGAGAACCTGGGTCGCTCCGGACACCGCGACGAGGACGGGGCGGGCATTGGTGGTGCTTGCCGTCTCGGTGCCGTATTCGACGACGCCGAGACCGGCGAGCCTGTTTCCGTCGTTCATCCTGACGTCGCCCACGGCATAGGTCTTCGCCGGATCAACCCAGCAGACCGTGTTGTGAACGAGGCAAAGGTTGAAGGCCGCGGTGTCGTCGGTCGTGCCGTCGCCGACAGCGCCATAGTTCATCACATTGCCGCTTGTCGGGCCCGCGACGGCGAGCGCCGTCGCGCATAGATAGAAAGCCATGCTGATTCCGAATCCCTGTCTTCTCATGGTCAGGCTCCATTTTCGTTTCTGATGATTGTTTCGATCGGCCAGGCTTCAGGCGCGAATCGACAGGCCCGTACCGCTCGGGCGGCCGGGATCGCTCGGCATCGGCTTCGGCGTCGCCGCCGGCCGTTGCAATGTGGCGAAGGAAAGGGGAACGCGGCCCGAGGGACCGCGAAGGAAGGCGGCAAGATGTGGCCGCGTACGGAGAACCTGGCGAAAGGCCGCCTTAAGCCTGGCGGCTTCCCGCCCGGCCGGGTCTAGCGGGCGAGTGCGCTCGCCGCCTTGGCCAGCGCCTCGATCTCGTCCCAGCGGCCGGCCTTGACCAGGTCGTCGGGCGCTACCCATGAGCCGCCGACGCACAGGACGTTGGGCAGGCCGAGATAGTCGGCCGCGTTCTTCGGGCCGATGCCGCCGGTCGGGCAGAACCTGACGTCGGCGATCGGCGAGGCCAGCGCCTTGAGGAAAGCGGCGCCGCCGGCCTGTTCCGCCGGGAAGAATTTCAGGAAGTCGAGACCCGCCTCGCGCGCGGCCATGATCTCGCCGGGCGTGATGGCGCCCGGCAGCAGCGGCACCTCGCTGTTCCCGGCCGCAGCAAGCAGTTCGCGCGTGATGCCGGGGCTGACGATGAACTTCGAGCCCGCCGAGGCCGCCTCGTCGAACTGGCTGGCCGACAGGATGGTGCCGGCGCCGACAACCGCTTCCGGCACCTCGGCCGCGACGCGGCTGATGCACTCCAGCGCGTCCGGCGTGCGCAACGTGATCTCTATCGCCTTCAGCCCGCCGCGGGCGAGCGCACGCGCCAGCGGCACGGCATGCGCTACATCGGCGATCTTCAGGACCGGGATGACAGACTGGCCGTCCAGCAGCGCCAGCAGCCTTTCGGTCTTGCTCGACCCGCTCTGGGTCGCCCCGGTGTGGGTCGCCTTGGTCGCCATGTCGAGCCTCCGATACTGCGGCTAGTTCGGTCGAAACAGCTTTCAACCGATTTAGCGTCCGTCTAGCAGACCGGTCCGGTGAAGTCCACGCGGCGTCTTGCATCAGGCGCCTCCGAACAGGCCGGAAAGCCGTTGCCTGAGCCAGTTCCAGAGCCGGACGAAGGGGCCGTTCCTGCTCAGCGCGGCACGAAGGGCGGCCTGCGTCGCCGGCCCGGCGATGCCGTCCGCCATGAGGCCGTTGTCTTGCTGGAAGCGCATGACGGCCGCGGCCGTTGCCGGACCGAAGGCGCCATCGGCGTCGAGCGCGTAGCCCAGCGCGAGGAGGTCGCGCTGCAATTCGGTCACGGCCTCGCCTTTCGCGCCGCGGCCGAGCAGGACGGGGCCGGAGACTGTGCCACCGTCCACGGCGGTGCCATTTTTGCTGCCCTTCCTTCCGCCATAGCGTGCATAGGCGGCGGCGATCTGGGCGTCATAGCCGTATTGCTTGTAGGCGGGCCCGTTGTAGCCGCGCGCGAAGGCGTTCCAGTCGCTGTCGCGCAGCGCGCCGGCGAGGCCGGCCTTTTCGATATAAAGCGCCATCAGCCGGATCTGGCCGGCGATGCCGGAGCGGGCTTCCGCCACCAGCGCCTCGACGCTGGCATAGCCGAGCCAGGCCCAGTGGGCGCCCATCACCTGTCCGAGGCCCCATGAAACCGACTCGTAGGCGGCCTTGGCGTCGATCGCGGTTGCTTCCTTGAGCATGCGCCAGCGGGCTTCCTGCGTGGCGGGGTTGGCGATTGCGCCTGCCACCGGCGAGGCCAGCCCCTTTTCGCGGGCCAGCGCGCGCCGATCCTCGTCGAGCCGGCGGTCGAAATAGTGGCCCTCTAAGCGGATCAGCGGCTCGCGTCGACCGGCGACGAGTGCGAAGGCCTTGCCGCCGCTCTCGACCTCGGCGACCGCCAGCAGCGAAGCCGGTTCGAGATCGAGCGCCTTGGCGGCTTCGGTTATCTCGCTGACGACGTCCTTGCTGAACATTGCGACCGCCTCCTTGTCGGTCGTGCGAGTATCGCCGCGTGCCATGTCACGGGGATAGAAGGCCGCGACAAAAACCTGTGCAACCGGTCAAGCCCGTCTCACTGTCCTTTCAAGGCGTTGTTGTTCAACGCGAATTCGGCATGGCTTGAAACGACGGAGGCGAGCGTTTACAGCCCCGGTCATGGATTTATCCCCGTCCGAGCCGCCGTTTCGCGTTGCCGCGCTCTATCGCTTCGCCCGTCTGGACGGGCATGAGGCGTTGCGCGC
>JBQCHN010000121.1:0-17356 GCA_051954615.1 Mesorhizobium sp.
ATGGCGCAGAGCCGCGACGTCGCCTGGGCGATGCCGGTGGAGGCGCTGGTGGCGCTGGGGCGGCTGCCGCACCTGCCGCGCCTGTCGCCGTTGCGGGCAGCCGACCGCGCCGCCGTCGATACCGCCATGCGCATGATGGACGTCGAGGCCTATCACGAGCGCCAGGCGACTGCGCTTTCGGGCGGCGAACTGGCGCGCGTGCTGGCCGCCCGCGCGCTGGCGCAGGAAACGCCGCTGCTTCTTGCGGACGAGCCTGCCGCCGGACTTGATCCAGCCCATCAGATCGGTCTCATGCGGACATTCCGGTCACTCGCGCAGAAGGGGCGCAGCGTCATCGTCTCGACGCACGACCTCGGCCTCGCGGCGCGAAGCTGCACGCGCCTTATTCTCCTCGACCGTGGACGCGTGGTGGCAGACGGAACGCCGGAGACCGTGGTGACGGCCGACAACCTCCGGTCGGTCTATGGCGTGAAGGCCTATTTCGGCGAAGTCGAGGGCCGCATGGTCGTACTTCCACTCGATCTTTCGGAGCGAAACTGAAAGATCGCGAGACGCCTCGGCTGTCGGCCTTTCCTTTCCGCCAATAGGCAACGGCCAGTCGCCGTCGGATGAAAGACCGACCGTATCACGCGAGTGGCGGCGGTTGGCCTGGATTAATCGAATTCGGCGCCGACCCAGCAGAACCGTGTGCGGTCATGGGGGATGTCGATTGCCATGACGGCGGAGGTAAAGGCGGCCGAGCCGGAAGCGCCATCAAGGTTTCAACCCGGCCGGAAGGGTTGTTGATGCGGGCCGTATTGCCATGCCACCATAGTTGCCGGCAATTCGAAGAAAAGGAAAAGTCATGTGCGGACTGATCTGTTTGTGGAATGTCGGTGACGAGGAAATGGCCGCACGCATGATCGCCAAGCTCGATCACCGCGGCCCCGATGCCTCACAAGTCCTCAGACTGGAAAACACACAGGTCATCATGGGCCATTGCCGGCTGTCTATCATCGGGCCGGAGGACGGTGCGCAGCCGATCCTGCAGGGGTCGAACATGCTGATCGTCAACGGCGAAATCTACAACCATGCCGATCTTCGCGCTATCCTGGGCAAGGATAATTTTCGGACCGCCAGTGACAGCGAAACTATCCTGCATCTCTTCCGTACCGGGAAAGCACGCTGGATCGATCGGTTGGACGGAATGTTCGCTTTCGTGCTGGCGACGCCCGATCGCATCATTGCCGCCCGCGATCCGCTCGGCATCAAGCCGCTCTACATGGCGCGCATCGGAGCCGGCATTGCCTTTGCTTCCGAACTGAAAGCGTTCGACGGACTGGGCCTGACGACCTTCGAAGCGGTTCCACCGGGCATGCTCTATGACAGCCGCGACGGCTGGCGCCGATGGTATCGCACCCCGCAGGGGACAGCGCAGGCAGAACTTGGCTTCGATATTGACGTCACAGCGCGAGAACTGCGTCTGGTCATAGACGCGGCCGTCGCCAAATGGATGGTCGCCGATGTCGAAGTGGGCTCATTTCTCTCAGGGGGGCTCGATAGCTCCATTATTGCAGCGATCGCGCAACGCCAGCTTCAGCAGGCCGGCAAAGCGCCTTTGAAAACGTTTGCCGTCGGCACTGCCGGTTCGCCGGACCTTATCGCGGCGAGAGCGGTTGCCACCCACATCGGTTCAGATCATAGCGAATATGTCTTTACCGCTGATGACATCGTCGAAAACCTCTCCCACGTCATTTATCATCTCGAAAGTGCCGATATCGACCTGGTGCGCAGTGCTATTCCCACCTTGTTCGCGTCCCGGCTTGCACGGCGCCAGGTCAAGGCCGTCTTGACAGGGGAGGGCGCCGATGAACTTTTTGCGGGCTACACCTATCAACATGCCTATGTCGATGATCCTCGCGCTTTGGCCGACGAACTGACGCGCAGCCTGGGGACCATGCACAATATCAACTTGCAGCGCGTCGACAGGATTTCAATGGCGGAATCGCTGGAAGCGCGGACGCCCTTTCTCGATCGTGACCTTATCGATTTTGCTCAATCCATCCCGGCTGCGCTGAAGTTGCGCCGTACCGATACTGACGTCACCGAATCGACTGGCCTTACCACCGAGAAGTGGTTCCTTCGAAAAGCCTGCGAGGATTTGCTGCCGGACAGCCTCGTCTGGCGCAAAAAAGCCCAGTTCGATGAAGGCTCGGGGACCGTAGCGGCATTACAGCAAGCGTTGCAAATCCTGACCGGCGAGACCGGCGAAATAGGCAGGGAGCAGGAAGGGGCACTTTACGAGAAGATCCTGCGGGAGCGATTCATCGATTCCGACCTTATCCTGAAGAATGCCGGACGCTGGGCTGCCAACCGCGTGGCTGCGTAGCAACGGACCGTGCGAAAACGGACCTTCAAACCTCGGATCGAACCGACTTTCAGCGGCGACCACAGTCTCCAGCCGGAACGCTGGCCGGCATCGTGCTACCGCAGACAATCTGCTGCTTCCGTGAGCACCGCAGGCTAGCCTGCCTGATTTCCTTGGAGTTCCTCCAATATGATCAGGCAGGCGGACTCCACGTCCGAGACGATATGCTCGCGGACGCCCGGTATGTCGCCGTCTTCCAATGCCGCGATGATCTTTCGGTGCTCGTCATTGGCCATGGTCTTGTATCGGCCGTCCATGAAGAGGACCTTCATGTAGGGGCCGGCACGCCCCCACAGATCCTGTATGATCTGGAGCAGTTCCGGTGAATCGGCGCAGTCATAAAGCGTGAAATGGAACTCCTGGTTCGTAGATCTGTAGGTATTGTAGTCCTCCCGCTCAAGCGCAGCTTCCATGGTATGCAGGAGCTTCTTGAGGCGGCGGATATGCACCTTCTCGATATGTTTCGCACCGAGTTCGGCGGCCATTCCTTCCAGTGCGCAGCGAATACGAAGAATCTCCGCGAATTTTTCGGCATTCAGTTCTGGCACCGCAATCGTGCGGTTCGGCAGCAGGTTGAGAAGACGTTCTGCCACAAGACGCTGAAGCGCTTCCCTGACCGGGGTGGTCGAAATGCCATAGGTTTCGGCAAGCGTTCGTATTATAAGTGCCTGGCCCGGTCCGAATTCCGCCGCCATGAGGCCCTTTTTTATTGCCTCATAGGCGTGATCGTTCAGTGTCTTGTATTCGATCTTCGGCACCGAAACACTCCTAGGTTGGTATATGATATAACGCAACCCGGGGCATAAAGACAATAATGCTCTTTCCTCCGTGCGTAAGCCGGCAGGCCGTGTGCACAAGATTCTGCAATGGGCGGATATCGATCGATACCGGACGAGCCGCCTTCGGCCCGTCGATGCGTCAATCGTGTTCGATGACCAGCGCTACAACTTCGGCGTCAACGTTTTCCTGGCCTTCCGTGATGTTGACCTGACGGACCTTTCCGGCGATCGGGCTGACGTGGGGGACCTCCGTCTTCATCAATTCCATGATGAAGAGGGTCTGGCCCGCCTCGACTACGTCACCCGCCGCTACCAGCACCTTCCAAATATTTCCGGGAGTTTCCGTCAGAACGTTCGTCTGCATGATCTTCATCCAGTTCTATAGGGATTGCGTATTACCGAAAGCCGCAAGTGGCGCGGAAAGCGGCGCGCGCCTCATCACGGGAGATTGTCGTATAGCGTTCCAGCGCAAGTGTCGCCCGAGGATTGTTGCGGAGAATGTAGGTGCTGTTTTCGGGGTAGAGCTTCGACCGCCATTCGGTGATGGTGACCGTCATCGCGTTTCGCGTATTGATCAGATCGAACAGAAGGTCGATCTCCTCTTCGGAAAGAGGATTTACCGCGTGGTAGGCCGATAGGAACTCGGTCGCCAGCGAGAGCGGATCGCCCGTATCGGGTACCTGGTATGAGCAGGCGACGGCGACGTCGTAGATGAGCGGCGCGTCGACTATGTCGCCGAAGTCCAATATGCCGCTCACCTTGTCATGATCGGACTGATCGACCAGAACGTTGTGAAGATTGAAGTCGTTGTGCACGACCTGATGGCGGAGCGAGGGTTCGACCATCTTCACGTTGTCACGGAAGCGGCGCAGAATCGTTTCGACGAGTTCCCGCTTGGCAGCATCGTCTATGTATTGCGTGCGTTCTTCGAGCTTGGCCGTGTGCTTCAGGTCCCAGAGAATTTCATGTCCGGCCGCGGGATGGGTGAAGCCGGCCAGCGCGAGCGAAAGCTTGCCGAGGGAAGTGCCCAGCGCCCGGCGCTGCCTGACCGTGGATTGCGTCAGATAGACCGGCATGCCCTGGAGATAGCTGAGCATGCGCGCCACATGCCTGCTGCCGCCGATATCCAGGACGATCTGACGCGCGCCGTCGACCGACCGGATCACTTCGGGAACCGGAACCTCGCAGGGGGTCAAGGCGATATAGTCGAGGGCCTTGTTCTGGAGATCGACGACCGCCGGGTCCTCCGAGGAATTGGCCACCTTGAAAACGAATTCCCGGTCGCCCTCGGCGGCCATAACATGGGCAGTCAGATCGCGTTCGCTCGTCAGCAGCTTGACCGTCCCTTGGATGCCGTAGCTCGTTGCGAGCACATCCTTGATATCGCTGGGCGACATCTTTGGCGATTGCGTGCTGAAAGCCGACGCGGGCGAAGTCGCCAGTGTAGCCGACATCTTTCCTCTCTTTTCGTCTCGGTCAACCGATCGAGGGGGGTCAAATTCCAACGAGCGTTTCGATCCGGCAGCGCCGATCGAGTTCGCGCCGCATGGTGTTTGCTTCCGCCAGATCGACTTTCCGGAATCGCACCTTGGCGTTGGGTCTCAGGTGGGCGAGTTTCCAGAAAGCGGCCCTCGGGATCGTAAACGGATTTATGAAGCCGCCCGCGCTGGGGCCGTCGTTGATAAGAATGATGGGAGTCTGTCCCGCCAGATTGATTGCGCCCAAGGGATAGCCGTGATCCACGATGTTCGAGGTGTCCTGGCCGTGCTCGGGCAGTTTGTCGCGCGCTTTTTCCGCGAATGTGAATGCCGACCCGGAGAGGCGGATTCCTGTACGGTTGCTGCGGGCCTGAACCAACCATTCGGTGCCGAAGAACATTTCGACGGCGGCTTCGTCCAGCCAGTCGTCATTGGGGCCCAGCATGCATTCGACGACGGCCGCGGAATTCCCGCCGATGGCCGGACGGGCTTCCTCCGGGACCCGGACGAAGCTCTCGGGACCGCCGGATACGCCGAGCGGGATGGATTGCCCCGCCTTCAGCGCGAAGCCTTCCATGCCGCCGACACCCGCCATATGGAAGGTCGAGCGCGAACCCAGAACCGGCGGCGTATCGATGCCGCCCGCGAATGCCACATAGGCTCGCGCGCCCGTCGTCGCTGCTCCCATTGTCAGGGTCTGCCCGGCCTTGACGGACACCGTCTCCCATGCCGGGATCGGCGCGCCGTCGAGGGCGGCATTCATCGGCGCCCCGGTCACGGCGACGAAGCCGTCTGCGCCGAACCGCAGCGACGGTCCAAGGAACTGGCATTCAAGGGCCGCGGCATCCCGGTCGTTGCCTACCAGCAAGTTGGCGAGGCGGAAGGACCATTCGTCCACGGGGCCGGACGGGGGGAAGCCCTGCGCCCAGAAGCCGAGACGACCGGGAAGGTCCTGGATCGACGTTTCGAGACCTGGCTTGACGACTTCGATCATCGGCCGCTCTCCCGCAATATGCCGTCGCGCCACTGCTGATACCGCGTCACGGAGAACGTCTGGTATTCGACGCATGGATGCTGGTAGCTTCCGTCCTGCACCTTGCTTTCCACGAAGTCGTATTCCTCACGATCGATCGGCACGAAGCGAACGCGGTCGCCGGCCCTGAAGAGGGCCAAGCTCTCCTTGAAGGCGGGAAGGCGCCCCTCGCGATCCCATATAGGCATGGGCGTCCGCGCGAAGATCTGGTAGCCGCCGGGGGTCCGGTCCGGATAAACGGAAGTCAGGCCGCCGCCGAGACCGATGGTGCCCTTGGGGGTCCACATCCTGGGAGGATTGTATTTCGGCGCGATCAGGCGGCTGCTCGGGTCGAGCGGCATCAGGGAACAGAGGCCTGGCCAAAACCCTAGCGCTGCAACCCAATACTCCGTGCCGGAGTGGACGCGCATCAGCTCCTGGCGGCTGGACAGGCCGTTGATCTCGCACAGATAGTCGGGATCGGGCGTCTTGTCCTTGATCTTGGCGCGATACTCGTCGACGCATTCCGCGGTCCACGGGTCGAAGTAGAACAGCGGCACGTAGAAGAGGCGGCTTTCCCGCTCTGAGGCTCCGGATCCCGTCAGCGAAAGGCGCACCCTTTCGATCTCGCGCACCATATCCTCATAGCTGATGCGGTCGGGATCGTAGGACACCTGAAAGGAAGCCAGTTCGGGAATGAGCTCGATCAGGCCGGCGATTCCAGCCTGATCGACCGCGCTCGCCAGATTGTGGACGATGACGTTCAGATCGAAAGTGAGCTCATTTCCCAATTCCACTTCGATGAAGCGGTCCCCGGCAATCCGATATCGCGGCTCATCATAGATCATACGGCAATCCGTGCTGCAAATTGTGATATACCATATACCTAAAGCGCCGCATGCTGTCTAGCGTGGAAGCGGCCAAAAACCTTCCTTGACTGATGTATGGTGTATCATATAGCTGAAGGTCGTCGACATCACTCATTGCGGCGAAATTCGCGTCTACCGCAACGGCGGGCGCCTGCTGTCAACGCCGGGTGATGGTGCTTTTGGCAATCCGACCGCCGGCGAAGCGTGAGCAAGGAGCTGTGAAATGTCCAAGAAGATTGACCTGTCCATGCCGAACGCGTTCGTGCCGGGGCAGGGGAACCTGAGCGCCGAGGACGAGACGCTGGTCGCTCGGCGTTACAAGGTGCTGGGACCGGCCTATCGGCTGATGTACGAGAACCCGCTGCACCTCGTGCGCGGTGAAGGCGTATGGCTGTACGACGCCACCGGCAGGGCGTATCTGGACGTCTACAACAACGTCACCTCGCTCGGCCATTGCCATCCCCGGGTCGTGGAAGCGATCCGTGAGCAGGTCGGCGTCTTGGCGACGAATACCCGCTACCTCCATTCGCTTATCCTGGATTATGCCGAGAAGCTGCTGGCCACGTTCCCGGCGGCGCTGGGGCATGTGATGTTCGCATGCACCGGCAGCGAGGCGAACGATCTCGCCTACCGGATCGCCAAGTTCCATACGGGTGGAACCGGCGTGATCGTCACCGATATGTCCTATCACGGCATCAGTGACACCGTTTCTCAGTTCTCACCGTCGCTCGGCAAGGCGGTCAATCTGGGTTCGCATGTGCGCACGGTTCCGTCGCCGCACGCCTATCACTATCCGCAGGCCGATATCGCCGCAAAGTTCACGGCGGATGTGCAGGCCGCCATCGATGACCTGCTGCGCCACGGCATCAAGCCCGCCATGCTGATCGTCGACAGCCTGTTCACGAGCGACGGCGTGCTTGCCGAGCCGAGGGGTTTCCTGAAAGGCGCGGTCGACGCCATCCGGGCGGCAGGCGGGGTCTTCGTCGCCGACGAGGTGCAGCCGGGATTCGCGCGGACGGGAGATTTCATGTGGGGCTTCCAGCGCCACGGCGTCGAGCCGGACATGGTCACGCTCGGAAAGCCGATGGGCAACGGCCAGCCGATCTCCGGCACCGTGATCCGCCCGGAAATCGTGCAGGGGTTCGGTGAGAACGCGCGCTATTTCAACACGTTTGGCGGCAACGCCGTCTCCTGCGCCGCCGCGCTTGCCGTGCTTCAGGCGATTGAGGAAGAGAAGCTGCAGGGAAACGCCCGGCTCGTCGGCACGCATATGGCCGAGGGGCTGTCGAAGCTGAAGGCCCGCTACGACATCGTCGGCGATGCGCGCGGCGCGGGCCTTATCTTCGGCTTGGAGATCGTGACCGGCAAGGCAGGATCGAAGCCCGACAGGGAAGCGACGACCCGCGTCGTCAACCGGATGCGCGACGACGGCGTGCTGATCAGCGTCTGCGGCAAGGACTACAACGTCCTGAAGATACGCCCGCCGCTGGTCTTCTCGCGCGAGAACGCGGAGATGTTCCTGGGGGCGCTCGACAGATCTCTCGCCGCCGAGTGATATCGCTTTTGCCGCAATGATTTTCGGGGTCAGGCCCGTTGCGGCAGCAGCGGATAGGCTGCCAGCACGCTGCGGGCCACGACCGCGGTCACCGCGGCCTTGATCAGGTCGCCCGGAACGAAAGCGAGCGACCCGAGCGCCACGGCCGAAAACGGTGTTCCAGCCACTGCCGTCACCCAGGGCATGCCTATGGCGTACAGGCAGATGAGACCGCCCAGCACGGAGGCGATGAAAAAGTCGCCGAGTTGGCGCCACGTGCCTGTATTTTCGCGCACCAGCCGCTCGGAGAGATAGCCGGTGACGAAGGCCGCCACGATCCAGCCGAGAATATAGCCTCCCGTCGGTCCCATCAGGACGGCAAGGCCGCCGCGGCCGCCCGCGAGTACGGGAAGCCCCATGGCCACCAGCGCGACGACGATGAGAAAGGCGGTGCCGGCGCGCCTGGCTCCGAGGATCGTGCCGGCGAGCATGGCACCCATCGATTGCACCGTGATCGGAACTGGGATGATGCCCAGTGTGATCGGTGGCACGATGCCGAGCACGACGACGATGGCGGAAAAGAGCGCCGAGAGCACGAGGTCGCGGGTGGTCATTGTACGGGATCTCTTTGCGTCGAGGATGTTGATCCGGAGCGGCGCAGGCCGCGCGCATCGATAGCCATCGCGACTTCGTCGGCCTGCTTCAGGGTGAGGATTGTCAGCGGACCGAGCAGCGTCGTCAAGCGGAGCTTCAGGCCGCGTGCCTTGTGCGCTTCCCGCAATGTCTCATAGCGCCCGAGGATGTCGGGCACGAAGCGCAGACACAGCCCCAACGCCAGGCCGGCATCCCCCGGCCGCAAGACCCCCAGTCTTTCCAGGGGCAGGGTGAGACGATCCACCACGGTCATCATTTCGCCGAGCGGCGTGGTGGCCGTGACCGCGCTTGCGCAGAATACCAGCGCGAGGATGCGCAGCGTGAGAACGGCAACCTCACGCGCCGGAAGGAAGAAGAGGTTGAACAGTATCAGGAAGGCAAGCGACAGCAGGAGAGGCAGGAGGCGGCGCAACCCCGCGACCAGACCTATTCCCGAAGACAGATATGAAAGAACCGACAGCGCAAAGCAGAACAGGAGGGCCGGGATCGAGGTCACCCAAAAAAGCCCTATGCTTGCGAGCGCGAGCCCGCCCAGTTTGAGACCCGCGCCGAGACGATGCAGGGGGCTGCGGCCCTCGATATGAAGGCTCGTCAGCATCCCGCGATGCTCAAATAGTGCGGGATGGTTTCGCCGGGAGCGCCGTCCGCAAGCAGACGGCCCTCGTGGAACAGCAGCAGCCGGGGCAGCCTTGCGGCGAGTTCGAGGTCGTGCGTGACGACCACCGCGTCCTCCGGCAGAGTATCGATGGCGCCGGTCACGCGACGACGGTTGCGCAGATCGAGCTGGCTGGTCGGCTCGTCCAGAACCAGTATCCTGGGCTCCAGCGCCAGCACGCTCGCGATTGCCGTAAGCTGGAGTTCGCCACCAGACAGTTCGTGGACACGCCGTCTGGCCAGCGCCTCGATCCCGAAGCGTGCAAGAACTTCCATCGCGCGCAAATCCGCTTCGTGTTGCTTCAGGCCCCGCGCCTTCAGGCCGAGTGCGATATCGTCCTGGACGATAGGCATGATGAGTTGGGTGTGGGGGTTCTGAAACACGAAGCCTGCTTCCATGCGGGCACGCTCCGGTTCCAGGCCGGTGTCTATGCCGTTGACCACCACCTTGCCCCCGCTGGGAACGGACAGCCCGTTTATCAGCCGCGCGAAAGTGGTCTTGCCCGAGCCGTTGAGGCCGATCACGCCGAGGCGTGTGCCTTCTATCCGAACCGACAGCCTGTCGAGTGCGGTGCGGGCACCGTATCTGACGGAACAGTCGTTAAATTCGACGATCAAACTTTTCGACCATTTCGAACTGGAAGAGCGTTTTCGAGCGGTGGGCGAACAACACCGGACGGCACTCCTACAGTCATAGCCGCTGTATGGAAATAGCTGACCTCACGACTTGTCGAGTCTCGCGTACAGGACCCAGAAGACGCCGGCCAGCAAGGGCAGCGTCACCAGCAATATGATCGTGGCCAGCGCGAAGATGATTGGTACCTGCGACTGCTGGGATGCCGCCATCGTCCAGTTGTAGATCGGCATGGTCGTCGATGTGCCGCGCAGGAATATGGTCCGCAAAACCTCACTGAACGACAGGAGGAAACCGAAAAGCCCGGCGCCCACAATGCCGGGACGCAGGATCGGCAGTTCGATATCGAAGAAGGTGCGAAATTTCGAGGCGCCGAGGTCTTCCGCCGCCTCTATCAGCCTGTGATCGAAGCGGGACGTGAGGACGAGCACGACCAGAAGACCGAAGGGAAACGCCCAGATAAAATGGCCGGCGACGATGGACCAGTATCCCAGCTTCAATCCCAGCATCGCGCGGAAGACGATGAAAAGCGCCGCGCCCATCGACATTCCCGGCACGAAGAGCGGAATCACGCACAGCAGCAGCTTGAGGCCGGATCGCCTCGCATTGGGCAGATGACGTCCCACGAGCGTGGCGGCGACGGCGCTCAGGAAGCCGACGAAGACGGCGATCACCAAGCTTATCGTAAAAGGTCCGACCCAGCGGCTGTCGTCGACAAGCGCCCGGTAATTGTCCAGCGTCAGAGGAAGCGGGATGCCTGACAGCGGACGTTCGCTGATCGACATCAACGCAAGCCAGGCGAGCGGAAAATAGATCAGAAAGATGAACAGCAGTCCGGCCCATTTGGCAAGGAAGGTCCATATCTTCCAGTCTCCGACTTGTGTTCCCGAGCGGCGGGCAGGCGGACGATCGACGGCAAGCGTGTTCATCAGCTAGCTCCTTAGGGCCGAGAAGATGGAACCGAGGTTTCCGAACCGCCTCGCAACGATCGCAAGCACGATGACAAGGGCCGCGAGCAGTATCATGACGAAGCTGGAAAGTGCGGCAACGACCGGGTAGCGCAGCGCGCCGTAGGCGCTTTCGACCGAATTGCTGAGCAGGTTCACAAAGCCTCCGCCGAGCATGCTCGGCTCGATCCATGCGGCCAGCGCCGGTCCGAGCGTCAGGATGAAGCCGGCCAGGATGCCGGGCAGAGACAGCGGCACGATGATCCTGAACAGAGTGTCTTTGCGACTGGCGCCCAGATCGCCGCTCGCCTGTATCAGCGAATCGTCGATTATTGAGATCGCCATGTAGATCGGCAGCACCATGGTCGGGAAATAGGTGAGCAGCATGCCAAAATGCACGGCCCATTCGTTGTAGAGAAGCCAGTCAACGGGGCTGCTGGTCAGTCCGGACTGGACGATAAGGTGGCTTATCAGCCCGTTTTCGCTGAGAATCGAGCGCCAGATGATGATGCGCGACGATAGGTCGAGGAAGAACGGGATCGTCAGCAGGGCAAGCACGATCGCCTGCGTGGATTTGGATACCTTTCCCTTGGCCAACCACAAGGAGAAAGGAAAAGCGATTATGAATTCGATAAGCGTCACCGTGAGCGCGATCCTCAGCGTCCGCAGCGATACGGTGAGCCGGCCGGAATCAAGCAGCGAGAGCCATGTGTTCAACGTCGGCCTGTAAGTCGTCACGAAGCTCTTCGTTTCGAAGAAGCTGAATGCGAACAGGACGATCAGAGGGATGATGACGAGGCAGAACCACAGCAGGAAATAGACGTTGACGACAGTGTCGCTTCCCAGCCGGAATCGGCCGGGGCCACTGGTTTTCGAATTTGCCGCCATGGGGCCGTCCTCAATAGAACCGTGCGTTGAGGATTGCCCCGCAATTGCGCGGGGCAATCCGCGTTCAGGTGGAAGCCGTCAGGCGTTAAGGAAACGCTGCCATTCTTCCTCGATGGCGTCCGAGTTCGTCGGCGTCGTGGTGCTCGTGTAGGGTTTCGTGAACTTGCGGGCGACCTTCTTTTCGGTGTTGCTCAGGTTCTCGATGTCCTCGGCGGACCACCCGTTGTCCTTGGCGTACTGCACGCCGAGATCCATGTTCGGCCCGGCATAGCCGCGGTCGCGAGCCTGAAGCGCGCGATACTCACCGCCGAGATAGTAGTTCAGCACCTTGTAGATGTTGTCGAGGTTTCCGCGACCCTCGGCCTGGGCGGCGATATAGGCGCCGTGCCCCCATTTGAAGTAGCCTTCCTTGGTGTAGGCGTAGCGGGTCTTGTCGGCGCCGAGGGCCTTGTTGACCTCGCGCACGGCCGGCTCCCAGCAGTTGATGACGTCGACAGTGCCGCTGGACAGAAGCTGGATCTGCTCCTCGAAGGCGGTGTGGAGCGTGCGGAACTGGCCGGCCTTCTTCCTTTCGATGAGGAAGTCTACGACCTTGCCGGCTTCCTCGCCGGTCATGTCGGCGACGTCCTTGACCTCGATCTTGCCCAATCCCATCAGGTAGAGCGCCGCAACGCCGATGGAATAGGTCCAGGTCTGGTCGTAGGCGACACGGCCGCGAGTCTTCTCGTCGTCGAACATCAGCGACCAGGAAAGCTCGTCATTGCCGTCGGCAGCGGCGCCCACCTTGTCGGGATAGTAGCCGAAGCTGTCGGCGTTGCCGATGACGGGGACGCCGTATTGCACGCCTTCCTTGTCGACCACGGTTTCGGAACGCTTCCATTCGTCGGGCGTACGGTCCCAAAGCTTCAACTCGGGATGCTTCTCGTCGATCTTCAGGTAGATGCCCTGCGGCCCCAGGACGTCCTCGGTGCCGGATTCGAAGACGAAGATGTCGGCGTCGTCGCCCAGTTGCGAGGCGACCACGTCGCGCAGGAACACGCCGACGGAATTGTTGGTGCCCGTGAACTCCATCGTGATGCCGATGGACTTCTGCATGATGGACCAGTCCTTGAGCTGCGAGGTTGTGACGCCGTAGCCGCGCACCACATCGGATGCCGCCGCCTGCGCAGTCGCGGCGAGGCCCGTCCCGAGGGCGGCGGCACCGACGGCCGCTGCGCTCGATTGCAGGAACCCGCGTCGCGTCAGTTCAAGCTGCGTGAATGTCGAAAACCTGTCTTTCATTTCATTCCCCTTTTCCTGTGCTGCGTTTGACTGCTGGCGTCAGAACGACGCAGTCTTCAGCTCTCCAGCTTATCGAGCTGATCTCTTCGGGAAGACTGGCATTGTCCCAGCTTCGTATTTTGAATTCGCCTGCGGCCGTCCTGATCTCGATGTCGGAATATTTTCCGCGATACCGCTGGTCGATCTTGGTGCCGGCAAGGGTGTTGAGGCGACGGCCCTGCTTGCGCGGAGCTTCCGAATGGCTGAGGCGCTCGGCGCGGATGGCTATCGTGGCCTGGTCGCCGACTGAAAGAGCACCGGGGTTCGCGGCGACGCCGGCAACCTGGACGCCGCCATCCAGTTCCACGCCGACAAGATCCTGCTCGATGGATCGCACCGTGCCGGGCAGCAGGTTCTCGAAACCCATGAACTCCGCCGCGAATGCGCTCGTGGGAAGATCGAACAGCTCAGAGGGCGTTCCCAGCTGTTCTATGCGCCCGGACCGCATCAGCACGATGCGGTCGCTCATGGCCAACGCCTCTTCCTGGCTGTGGGTGATGTAGACGAAGGTGGTCTTGAGCTGCCTTTGCAGGTCGGTCAGTTCGTTTTGCATGTTGACGCGAAGCCGCTCGTCCAGCGCGCCGAGCGGCTCGTCCAGCAAAAGCACCGCCGGACGGGTCACGATGGCGCGCGCGATGGCGACGCGCTGCTTCTGGCCGCCGGAAAGTTGAGATATGCGACGATCCTCGAAGCCGGGCAGACGCACCGTTTCGAGAGCTCTGGAGGCCTGCGCGCGCGCATCCTCGCGTGCAATGCCCCGCACGATCAGGCCGTATGCGATGTTTTCCGCGACTGTCATGTGCGGGAAAAGAGCGTAGGACTGGAAGACGGTCGTGCAGTTGCGCCGCGAAGGGGGAATGCCGACGACGTTTTCGCCGCCGATGGTCAGCCTGTCGACCTGCGTCGGCTGTTCCAGCCCCGAGATGATGCGCAGCAACGTGGTCTTGCCGGACCCGCTTTCGCCCAGGATCGTCAGGAATTCTCCCTGCCTTGCGGAAAGAGAGACATTGTCGAGCGCGGTCAGATCGCCGTAGCGATGCGTTGCGCGCTCGATTTCGAGCATGGCCTTCGGGCCGGCATCAAGTTCCAAGTGCGTTCCCCATTCCCTGTTTGTCTCTGCGCCTCGATTTCCGTTGTCCGATCATCTCCCGGTAAGGATGGCATCACCTCCCAGGAACGCTTCGGCGGCCGAGGCCGCGCGCTCGAAAATCCGGGTGGTGAGAAGAAGTGGATCCTGAATTTCACCGTTGACGGGGAGCGAGGCGAGCATCGCGCCAGTGGCAAGCACATCCCTGGTCGGGTCGCAGGACGCCGACCGGTTGGAAACGATGTGCTCGTATAGGCGCACGATGCCGGCCATCAGGCAGCGCCGCGCCGCTGTGTCATCGGGGCTTTCGGCCCCGGGGACGGCGCTTGCCCACGCGCTTGCGCCGCCGGCGACGACTCCGCCCTCGAGGGCCGACATGGTCGAGGAGATGACGCGCCTGACCCGATTGAACTTGGCCTCGAATTCGCGCGCGTCGCTGCGGGCCAGCCGCAGTTCGGCGAAGCTTCCCTTCAACCTCGCGGCCCGCCGCAGCAGTCTTTCACGGTCAAGCGACAGAAGGCGTTTCCGGTCCGCTTCGGCGGCAAGCGCGCGGCTTCTGTCTCGGCATGCCTGTGTGGCGCCGGCCGGGGCGTAGAAATGGGCGCGATCCGCGACATAATGAAAGCCGCCGATACGCCCGAGCGCGGCGGGCCGCAACGATGCCAGGGTTGTGCCGCGAAGGCCGCAGACAAGCTGGCCGCCTGTTGCTGTCGCGACGTCTTCGAGGATGTCCGCGGCTTCCTGCGCCACGGCGCGCGGCCTGTAGGCGACGACCGCCACATGCGTCGAGGTACGGTTGGCGGCGAGCGTCTGGCGGGCAGCGCCGGTTATGTCGCGCGCCAGGATGACGAGGGATTTGCCATGGGAGGCGAACGCTTCCAGCAACGGGACGAGATGGCCGAAATCGTCTATGATCTCATTGGCCGCCAGAACATAGGCGTCGCCGAATTCGCGGCCCGCCGTCTCTGCGAGGACCGGTTCGGCCTCGAGCAGGAAACAGTCGTGGAATTGCAGTTGCGGATGCGCGCAGTCTCCCTTCGAGACTTCTATCAGCCCGCCCGCGCCGACCTTTGTGGCGGCCCGGTCGATGAGGTCCGCCAGTTCGGCATCCGCGCCGGCGGTTCGCGCGACCGCGGCCAGATTGGGCTGGAAATTGGCCCGGCCGGCAAGGTTCGTCGTGAAAGACCGGACCATCGCGCGCAGCGCATGTCCGAGCCGCCGGCTGTCCGTTCCGGACTCTGACGCCAGCACCGCTTCCTGGAACATGGCGTGGGTGAGGACCGCGAGCCGCGTCGTGCCATCGCCAAGATCGCGGTCCGCGCTGTGCAGGAGTTCGGCCAGCATTCTGGGGACGGCTCGTCCCGTTCCCTGATCGGGCACCATGAAGCGCGCGACGTCGAATCCGCTCGAAAGCTCCGTCACCGAATTGCCGCTCGAAAAAAGACGCGCGCGCTTGTCCGGCCCCAGGCCGGCGGCGATCGCATACATGATGGGTCCCATCGCCTCGAGGGACATCTGATGCGCGGCCGCCCCGCTGACAAAGCGCATCGCCGGGTTCCCGCTACCGCATCGCCGCCAGAGTTTCGTGGACCGTCTTCGCGACAGCCAACGCGCCGGGAGTGTCGCTGTGGACGCAGATCGATTCCGCGACCACCGCCACGTCCTTTCCGCTGATCGAGGCGGTCAGACCTTCCAGGATGGCGCGGCGCACCTTATTCGCGATGGCGTCGGCCGAGACGGGCGGATGCTCCTTCGTGATGATCTGCCGGCCGTCGTCGTCGTAGTCGAGATCGACATAGAATTCGCAGGAAAATTCCAGGCCGCGCCGCGCAAAAACGTCCGACATCACGCAATTGGCGTTGGCGATCAGCGGCAGGCCGAACATTTCCGCGGCGTCCGCGATACCCATCGCAACATGCTCCTCGCGCTGCGCCATTCCCATAAGCGAGCCATGGGGCTTGATGTGCGACAGAACCACGCCTTCGGCGCGGGCGAAGGCCTCGAGGGCGCCCGTCTGGTAGATCACGAGCGCGGAGACCTCCTCCCGCGTCATCCGCATTTCCCGGCGGCCGAAACCTTCGCGGTCTGGCAGGCCCGGATGAGAGCCGATCTTCACCCCATGCTTCTTCGCAAGCTGTACGGTCTTGCGCATGACGATCGGGTCCGAGGCGTGGAAGCCGCAGGCGATGTTGGCGTGGGTTACGAAGGGCAGGCAGGCCTCGTCATCGCCGAAGCTGTAGATGCCGAAGGACTCCCCCATGTCGCAGTTCACCGTAACGCCCGTCATCTGCCTCTCCCTTTCATGCGCGACACCGAGAGGAGCCTCGCCTCACTTCGATACATCATATATCAACTTTGCACTTGAAGGTGTATCATATACCAACTATGCGTCAATAATAAGCTCCAAAATTCTTCGCCAAAGGAAAAGGCATGGACAAGATTCTGGTCGCTAATCGCGGTGAGATTGCGTGCCGCATCATGAGGACATGCCACGCCCTTGGGCATGCGACCGTCGCCATCCATGCGCCCGTCGAAATCTCTGCCCAGCACGTGCTGATGGCGAAAGAAAGCGTCGCCATCGACGCGGCGACGCCTGTCAAGTCGTATCTCGACGGGGCTGCGATCATTGCGGCGGCGAAAAAGACTGGCGCGGATGCCATTCATCCCGGATACGGTTTTCTGGCCGAGAACGCGGATTTTGCCCAATCTGTCGAAGATTCTGGGCTTATTTTCATTGGACCCAGCGCCGAAACCATCGCGGCCATGGGCGACAAGGAGCGCGCCCGCAGCCTAGCCGAAGCCGCCGGCGTTCCAGTCGTGCCGGGGAGCCCGCGCTTCGCGGAAGGCGATTTGGCCAAGATCACCGAGGCGGGCAACGCGATAGGTTATCCATTGCTGGTCAAATCCTGTGCCGGAGGGGGTGGTATCGGGATGCGTATCGTTGAGCGGCCGGAGGACTTGGAGGATGCCGCCCGCTCGACGCAGACCCTCGCAGCCCGCTCCTTCAACGACGGGACGATCTTCCTTGAACGCTACATCCGCAACGCGCGGCATGTGGAAGTGCAGGTTCTCGGCTTTGGCGACGGCGAGGCC
>JBQCHN010000122.1:0-7911 GCA_051954615.1 Mesorhizobium sp.
TGGAAAGGCATGTCGGTCAACGCTTTGACGATGCTGCCGCGCACTGCCGAACTGGAAAGGCTGATGCCGGTCAAACTGCCGCCCGATACGTCGAAGCTGCTTCTGTGCCCGATGCCGGGCCTCGTCGTGTCCATCTCCGTCGCCGAAGGACAGGAGGTCAAGGCGGGCGAGACGCTGGCCGTGGTCGAGGCGATGAAGATGGAGAACGTGCTGCGAGCCGAGCGCGACCTGACGGTCGCCAAGTTGAACGCCAAGCCCGGCGACAGCCTCGCCGTCGATGCCATCATCATGGAGTTCGCATAGGCTTGTGCTGTGAACTGGGGAATGTTCGGCTGGCATCGCCGGGCCGGGCCTAATACATTCAAGGCCTGATCCCCGAGTCCTTGCAAGCTGCGCGACCCCATGTCGGATGAAAGACTTCCCCGCGATCCCCTGAAGCGCGAGGCCGCCGCGCAGGCGGCCAAGCCGGAAAGGCCGGGCCGCCCTTTCATCCATCTGCGCGTCCATTCCGCCTATTCGCTGCTGGAAGGGGCCTTGCAGATCGGCAAGATCGTCGGCCATGCCTTGAAGGACGAGGTGCCTGCCATCGCCGTCACCGATACCAACAACCTGTTCGGCGCGCTGGAATTTGCCCAGAAGGCGACGAAGGAGGGCGTCCAGCCCATCGTCGGCTGCCAGCTCGACCTGGCGTTCTCGGACGAGCCCGCCGACGGCCAGCGGGACCGGCGCCGGTCCGGTCCGGATTTGCGCCCGGTGGTGCTGATCGCGGCGAGCGAGGCCGGCTACGCCAATCTCGTGCGGCTTGTCAGCCGTGTCTATCTCGACACGCCCTCCGGTGAGGCGCTGCATATTTCCACCGACATGCTGCCGCTTCTTGCCGAGGGCATCATATGCCTGACCGGCGGGCCGCGCGGGCCGATCGGCAAGGCGCTGGGCGACGGCCACGCCGAACTGGCCGACAGCCGCCTGCTGGCGCTCAAGCGCCTGTTCGACGACCGGCTCTATGTCGAGCTGGAGCGCATGGGAGGTTATGATCGAGCGATCGAGAAGGCGACGCTGGAACTGGCCTATCGGCACGAACTGCCACTGGTCGCAACCAACGAGGCGTTTTTCCAGGCGCGCGAGGACTATGAGGCGCATGACGCGCTGATCGCCATCGCCGAGGGCGCGGTGGTCGCGGCCGACGACCGCCGCCGGCTGTCGCCGGACAACCACCTGAAGAGCCAGGCCGAGATGGCGGCCTTGTTCGCCGACCTGCCGGAAGCGCTCGACAACACCGTCGAGATCGCGCTGCGCTGCTCCTATTATCCGGTAAACCGCAAGCCGATCCTGCCGCGTTTCGCCGGCGCAGGCGTCGCCGACCCGGAGGCCGCCGAAAGGGCGGAAGCGGAGGAATTGAAGCGGCAGGCGCGCGAAGGGCTTGTTAGGCGGCTGGCCGCACACGGCCCGACCGCCGGCCACACTCAGGAGGATTACGACAAGCGGCTGGAATACGAGCTGGGCATCATCGAGAAGATGAAGTTCCCCGGCTACTTCCTGATCGTGTCGGACTTCATCAAATGGGCGAAGGCGCACGACATTCCGGTCGGACCGGGGCGTGGTTCGGGTGCCGGCAGCCTTGTCGCCTACGCGCTTACCATCACCGACATCGACCCGCTGCGCTTCTCGCTGCTGTTCGAGCGCTTCCTCAACCCCGACCGCGTGTCGATGCCCGACTTCGACATCGACTTCTGCCAGGACCGGCGCGAGGAGGTCATCCACTACGTGCAGGGCAAATATGGTCGCGACCAGGTCGGCCAGATCATCACCTTCGGAACCTTGCAGGCGAGGGCGGTGTTGCGCGATGTCGGCCGCGTGCTGCAGATGCCCTACGGACAGGTGGACCGGCTGACCAAGATGGTGCCGCAGAACCCGGCCAATCCGGTCAAGCTGGCGGACGCCATCGCCAACGAGCCGCGCTTTGCCGAAGAGGCGGAAAAGGAGCCGGTCGTCCAGACGCTGCTCGCCATGGCGCAGAAGCTGGAAGGGCTCTACCGCCACGCCTCCACGCACGCCGCCGGCATCGTCATCGGCGACAGGCCGCTGTCGGAGCTGGTGCCGATGTACCGCGATCCGCGCTCGGATATGCCGGTCACCCAGTTCAACATGAAATATGTCGAGCAGGCGGGACTGGTGAAGTTCGACTTCCTCGGCCTGAAGACGCTGACGGTGCTCGACATCGCCGTCAAGCTGATCCGCCGGCGCGGCGTGGACATCGATCTGGCGCATATACCGCTGGATGACGAGAAGACCTATTCCATGCTGTCGCGTGGCGAGGTTGTCGGCGTGTTCCAGGTGGAAAGTGCTGGCATGCGCAAGGCGCTGATCGGCATGAAGCCGGACCGCATCGAGGACCTGATCGCGCTGGTGGCGCTCTATCGCCCCGGCCCGATGGAGAACATCCCGACCTACAACGCCCGCAAGCACGGCGAAGAGGAAACGGCCTCCATCCACCCCAAGATCGACCATCTGGTGAAGGAGACGCAAGGCGTCATCGTCTATCAGGAACAGGTCATGCAGATCGCGCAGGAGCTGGCCGGCTATTCGCTCGGCGAAGCCGACCTGCTGCGCCGCGCCATGGGCAAGAAGATCCGCGCCGAGATGGACAAGCAGCGCGAGCGTTTCGTCTCCGGCGCCGTCGAGCGCGGCGTTTCCAAGCCGCAGGCCGACTTCATCTTCGACCTTCTGGCCAAGTTCGCCGACTACGGCTTCAACAAATCGCACGCCGCCGCCTACGCGGTCGTGTCCTACCAGACGGCCTACCTGAAGGCGCATTATCCGGTCGAGTTCCTCGCCGCCTCGATGACGCTCGATATGGCCAACACGGACAAGCTGGCCGACTTCCGGCAGGACGCGATGCGTCTCGGCATCGAGGTGGTGGCGCCCTCGGTGCAGACCTCGTTCCGCGATTTCGAAGTGGCGGAAAACCGCATCTTCTATTCGCTCGCCGCCATCAAGGGTGTCGGCGACGCCGCCGTTCATCACATCGTCGAAAGGCGCGGCGACAAGCCGTTCAAGAGCCTCGCCGACTTCTGCGAGCGGATCGACCCCAAGATCGTGGGAAAACGCGTCTTCGAAAGCCTGACCATGGCCGGTGCGCTGGATTGCTTCGGCCACGATCGCGCCGCCATGATGGCCGGCGTGGATCGCATGATGGGGCTGGCCGCGCTTGCGCATGAGAACGCCGTGCTCGGCCAGGCCGACATTTTCGGTGCGTCGCTTGGCGCACAATCGCAGGCGCTGGCGTTGCCGGCCGCCGAGCCGTGGCTGCCGGCGGACAGGCTGCACCGCGAATTCCAGGTCGTCGGCTTCTATCTCTCCGCGCATCCGCTGGACGAGTACAAGACGGTGATGGAAAAGCTGCGCGTGCAGAACTGGGCGGAGTTTTCCACTGCCGTCAAGCGCGGCGCCACGGCCGGCCGGCTGGCAGGCACGGTGACCTCGAAGCAGGAGCGCAAGACCCGCACCGGCAACAAGATGGGCGTCGTCAACTTCTCCGACATGACCGGCCAGTACGAGGCCGTGATGTTCTCGGAGACGCTGGTGCAGTATCGCGACATGCTGGAGCCCGGCAAATCGGTGGTCATCACCGTCTCGGCGGAAGACCGGCCGGAGGGCATCAACATGCGCATCCAGACCGTGCAGTCACTGGACGATATGGCCGGCCAGGTGCAGAAATCGCTGCGCATCTTCCTGCGCGATGCCGGTCCCGTCGGCACGCTGGCCAGCCAGCTCGGCGTGAAGGGCGAAGGGCAGGTGAGCTTCGTCATCATCAAGGGCGATGCCCAGGGTGAGGTCGAGGTCGCGCTTCCTGATCGCTATCGCATCGGCCCGCGCGAAGCGTCCGCCCTGCGCGCCGTTCCGGGCGTGGTCGAAGTGGAACTGGTGTGACCGGCGCCGAGCCCAAGGAGCAAGAGCAACTGGCCGGTCTGCCGTGGCTGCGCGATATCTTGCGCAAGCTCTACCACGGCACGTCGCCCGCCGCGTTTCGCTTCCAGTTCGCGGCCATCATCGTCGATCTGGCGATCATCGCCTTCTTCATAGCGACGCCGGTATTGCAGGAATCGCGGTCGTTCCTGTGGCTGGACTATACAGTTGCGGCTCTCGTCGCCGCCGATCTCGGTGCCCGGTTGCTCGCTTCCACCGATCCGCTCAGGCTGATGAAGCAGCCCGCCTCGTGGGTGGACGTTTTCATCCTCGTCACGCTGCTTTTCCCGACCGCGCTCGCCAATCTCGGCTTCCTGCGCATCCTGCGCCTGTGGTCCCTGTCGCGCGGCGGCGCGATCTGGCGGCATTTCAGGCGCGGTAAGGTGCGCGAATGGCGCGATGCCAGCCAGGCCGTCGTCAACCTGGTGACGTTCCTTCTGGTGGTTACCGGCTTCGTCTATACCTTTTTCTTCCGCACCGGCGCCGGCATCGCCGGCTATGTCGATGCGATGTATTTCACGGTCGCGACGATAACCACGACCGGCTTCGGCGATCTCGTGCTGCCGGGCGTGGCGGGCAAGCTCACCGCCATCGTGACCATGCTCATCGGCATCTCGCTGTTCGTACGGCTGGCGCAGGCGATCTTCAGGCCCTACAAGGTCTACTTTCCGTGCCCACAATGCGGCCTGTCTCGCCACGAACCGGACGCCGTGCACTGCAAGGCCTGCGGCCATTTGCTCAAGATTCCCGATGAGGGGCAGTAGCGGCGGGGTATGCGTCAGCTTGCGGCCGCTTCCGCCGGCCGCGGCTGGCGGCGCTGGATGTTGAGCAGGTTGCCGGACAGCACAAGTACGGCGCCAAGCGCGGTAAAGGCGTCGATCTGCTCGGAATAGACGGCCCAGCCAAGCAGGGCTGACAGCGGCACGCGCAGGAAATCCATCGGCGAGACCAGCGTCGCATCGGCATAGGTCAGCGCCCGCGCCAGGCACAGGTGCGACGACATGCCTGAAAAGGCGATGACAATGATCCATGGCCACAGGTAAAGCGGCGGATTCTGCCATTCGTAGAGGGCGGGAACCAACCCGATGATGGATTGTACGACCAGCATCCAGAAGATGATGCGCAGCACCATGTCCGTTCGCGTCAGCGACTTCACCATCACCATCGAGATACCGAAGCAGACCGCGGCTCCCAGCACCACCAGATGGCCGGCGCTGAGCGACCCCGCGCTTGGCCGCACGATGATGACGACGCCGATCAGGCCGAGCACGACGGACGCGACGCGCGCCCTGTCAAGTTTCTCGCCGAGGAAGGCCACGGCGAGCAGGGCCGTCCAGATCGGCGTCGTAAATTCGATCGAGACCAGCACACCGAGCGGAATGAGCGTCAGCGCGTAAAGCCATGCGCCCTGGCCGACATAGTGGACGGCATTTCGCGCGATGTGCAGCGGAAGGCGCGACGAGCGCATCGAGGCAAACCCTCCTGTGGCCAGAACCGCCGGCAGCAGGATGAACCAGCCGATCACCGAGCGCAGTTCCAGCACCTGGAAGACATTGAGGACTCGCGTGGTTTCGCGCCCGGCAACCGACATCGCCAGGAAGGAGGCGATGGACAAGGCCATCCAGAAGGCGGCTTTCACGATGGAGGGTTGGGGAGCCATGGCCGCTCTTTGACAGGCGCATAGCTGGGCCGCAATCGCTACCGGGTCATCTTCGCATGGGCCAGAGGCGATATAACCAAAAGGAACCGGGCTTGGCTGGTAGCGTTGCGCCCGGTACTTTCCGGACCCAGGACAGGAGAACGCATTGAGATCGATCCCGTATATCATGGCCTTGGTCGGCTGCATTGTGGCCGGCGCTGGCTCGGCCTACGCCGACGAATCGGCTTTCCTGAAGTCGATGGAAGGCAGCTGGGTCGGCAAAGGCTCGGTCAAAGTGCGTATCGCTGCGCCGACAATCCGCGTCTCCTGCAAATTCAAGTCGGCCGCCACCGCCGGCTCTCTGGTGCTGGATGGCGACTGTCGGGGTTTTCTTGTTTTTTCCCGACATTTCAGCGCGACGCTGAAATCCAGCGGCTCGAAATATTCGGGCTCTTATGTCGGTTCCGCGACCGGTCCGGCAGGTTTGAATGGCGTGCGCAAGGGCAGCGCGATCAATCTCGGCATCACCTGGGCAAAGCCGGTCAACGGCGACCGTACTGCCAGGATGACGGTCGAGAAAAACGGCGACGACGGCATGACGCTGACCACGACCGACACCGATCTCAGGACCGGCGAGGCCGTGGTGACCAGCCGGATCGAACTGAAGCGCATGTGAATGTCGGGACAACCGGCATGTTGTTGGGATTGCAGATTTCTAGATCCGCTCCCAGGGGTGCTGGACTTCTGGTCCTTCGTCCTCATCGGGCCGGGTCGGGCGGCCGCGATGCCCCTTGCCGAAGGTGTAGCCCGTCTCGACCGCCTTGCCGCCGAACTTGTCGCGCAGCGCGTCGATAGCGCCTTCAGCAAGCGCGCGCTTACGCGCCTGCACGTCCACGAGGTCGGGCGGATCGGCCTTGCCATCATCCGAAATGTCGCTGACGCCGATACCGAGCAGCCGGTAGCGGGTGCCGTCCATCTCGCGGCGTAACAGGTCGAGACCGGTGGAGAAGATGCGGTCGGCCAGCCGCGTCGGGTCGCCGAGCTGCCGGTTGCGGGTGCGTATCCTGAAATCGGCCGATTTCAGCTTGAGCACGACGGTGCGGCCGGCGAGCCCGGCTTTCCTGAGCCGCGCCGCCACCTTTTCCGACAGCGACCGCAGCACCGGAACGAGGTCGTCGGCCGAGGCGAGGTCCATGTCGAAGGTCGTTTCGGCCGAAACGCTCTTGGTGTCACGGTCGGCGTGGACGCGCCGGTCGTCCTCCCCGCGCGCGAGGTGGTAGAGCCGGTCGCCCATCGTGCCGTAGCGGCGCATCAGTTCGTTGCGCTCCATGCGCTGCAACTGGCCGATCAGGCGGATGCCGTCGCGCTCCAGAACGGCGGCGAAGGCCTTACCGACGCCCCAGATCAGCGTCACCGGCTGCTCGGCCAGGAAGCTCTGCGCTTCCGCTTCGCCGATGATGGAGAAGCCGCGCGGCTTGCGGAAATCCGACGCCACCTTGGCTAGGAACTTGCAGTAGGAAAGACCGGCGGACACGGTGATGCCGATCTCCTTTTCCACCTGCAGCGCGAAGCGCGCCAGCACGAGTGCCGGCGGCAGGCCGTGCAGCCTTTCTGTGCCGGCGAGGTCGAGGAAGGCTTCGTCGATCGAGATCGGTTCGACCAGCGGCGTCAGCGCCTGCATCATGGCGCGTACCTCTCGCCCGACACGGACGTACTTTTCCATATCCGGCTTGATGACGATCGCTTCCGGACAGGCTTCCAGCGCCTTGAACATCGGCATGGCGGAGCGGACGCCGTGGATGCGGGCAATGTAACAGGCGGTGGAGACGACGCCACGTTTGCCGCCGCCGATGATCACGGGCTTGTCGGCAAGCTCCGGATTGTCGCGTTTTTCCACGGCGGCGTAAAAGGCGTCGCAGTCGATATGCGCGAGCGTCAGGTCATAAAGCTCCTTGTGGCGCGCGAGGCGAGGGCTGCCGCAAACATGGCAGCGGCGCAGGTCTGCCTTCTGCTCGGCAAGGCAGTCGCGACAGAAGCCGGGTGTCTTGTCAGATGCAGGCGTCATGGCTGGAACAAAGGTTGAACATTGCAACACTACGCCCTAAGCTCTTGAGTCTCAAGAGTGGGAGGAAAGCTTGGCCGTGGATATCGATCTTCGTTTCGAACCTGTCACGGCCGGCCGCTGGGGAGACTTCGAAACCCTGTTCGGCCCGCAGGGCGCCTTCTACAATTGCTGGTGCGTGGCGCTGCGCCTTCCACATGCTGTCCGCACGAAGATGGAACCTTCGGAGCGCAAGGCGCACATG
>JBQCHN010000123.1:0-5729 GCA_051954615.1 Mesorhizobium sp.
GTCCATCATGCGCATGGCGGTATCGACGGCGGCGCGGTCGGCTGCCCGCAACGGCGACAGGCGCGGCAGGTGCGGCAGCCGCCCCAGCGCCACCAGCGCCTCCACCGGCATCGCCCAGGCGACGTCGCGGCTCTGCGCCATAAAGGCCACCTTCAGCGCCCGTTGCGCGGCGTTGAGGCCGCGCCCGTCCTCGCCATCCAGTTCGATCGTGCCGGATGCCGGCGTCAGTCCCATCAGGGCGCGCAGCAGCGTCGATTTACCCGCGCCGTTGGGACCGATCAGGCCGACCAGTTCACCCGGCCCGACAGCGAACGAGATGTCGTGCAGGACGGGCCGGCCGCCGAGTGCCGCCGAAAGGTGCGAAACGGAAAGCAGCGTCATGCCACCTTCCTCCGCTCGCGCCAGACCAGCCAGAGGAAGAACGGCGCGCCGACGATGGCCGTCAGCACGCCGAGCTTCAGGTCCCGCTCCGGCGCGACGACGCGCACAAGTATGTCGGCGGCCAGGACCACCGAGGCGCCGCCCAACGCGCTGGCCGGCAAAAGGCGCGACGGCCGCCCGCCGGTCAGTGGCCGCAAAAGGTGCGGCACGACCAGCCCAACGAAGCCGATGGCGCCGGTGACCGCCGTCGCCGCCCCCACCGATGCAGCGGTGCCGAACACGGCGAGGAACTGCACGCGGCGCATGTCGATGCCGAGGCTGGCGGCGGTGTCGCCACCCAGCGTCAGCGCGTCCAGTGCACGCCCCAGCGTCAGCAGCGCCGCCCAGCCGGCCAGCATGAAGGGCAGCGCCAGCCACACATGCGTCATCGACCGGTCGGTCAGCGAGCCGAGCATCCAGAACATGATCTCCAGCGCGGCGAAGGGATTGGCCGACAGGTTGAGTGCCAGCGAGGTCATTGCGCCGGCGAAGCTGGAGACGGCCACGCCGGCAAGGATCAGCGTCAGCACGCTGCCGCGCGCACCGGCCATCGCCTGCACGATCAGGACCGCGACGACGGACGCGGCCAGTGCCGCCAGCGGCAGCGCCAACGGAAAAACCGCGCTCAGCCCCGTATAGATGGCGAGCACGGCGCCGAGCGAGGCCGAGGCGCTGACGCCGATCAGCGCCGGCTCGGCCAGCGGGTTGCGCAGATAGCCTTGCAGCACAGCACCCGACAGGCCGAGCGTGCCACCCACCATCAGGCCGAGTAGCGCGCGCGGCAAGCGGATTTCCCGCATGATGAGTGCGATGGCGTCACGCCGCTCCGAAAACAGCGCCGACACGCTGTCGGAAAAGCCGATGCCGGCCGGCCCGACCAAAAGCGACAGGCAAAACAGGATGAGCGTCGCCAATCCGAGCAGAATCAGCGCCATATGGTAGCGGCGGGCATCGCTCATTTCGGAGCCGCCTTGCGGGCGTCGGCGCCCTCAGATAACAGCCGCACGGCCTCGACGGTGAACGGCGCGCCGCAGATCGTGTAGCGCGAGGCGAGGTCGACTGCACCGCTCAGGGCCGCCTGCGCCCGGAAGGCCGGATGCTCGAACCCCTGCTGCGCCAGCGCCGGCGCCGAATAGTCCCGGTCAGCGGTGACAAGAAGGTCGGGATCGGACAGCACCAGCAGTTCCAGCGGCAGGCGTTCCATGCCGGCAAAACCGAACTTCGTCGCGATGTTGACTAACCCTGCCTTCGTCATCACGTCGTCGATCAGCGTGCCGCTGCCGGACGTATAGCTGTTGGCGTAGTAGATCGCGGCGGTCATGCCGGCGTGATCGCCGACCTTCACCGCCGCCAGCCGCCGATCGAGGTCGGCGACCAGTTCCTCGGCGCGATGCGGCTGTCCGAGCACGTCGCCCATGCGCCTGAGGCTGGCGCGGATATTGTCGAAGGAATTTTCCGGGGCGAACTGCTCGACCCGGATTCCCAGCCGGCGCAGCAGGTCGACGGTCGCGCCGGTCGTATAGGTTCCGGCCAGCACCAGATCGGGTTGCATGAGGAAAATCTCCTCCGCCTGTCCGTGGTTGACCGCGTAGCGGCCGGCTTGCGGCGCCAGCACCGAGGAGATGGGATCGGCGGCAAGGAAGGACACCGAGTACAACTGGCCGGGCGCGGCGATCAGCATCGCCATCTGATCGGTGCACAGGTTCATCGAAACGACGCGCTGCGGCATAGACGCCGCAGCCGCAGGAAACGCAGGATGGGCGATTGCCAGCATCGCCGCCAGCGGGGCGAACAGCGCTCGACCTTTCCTTGCTTCCGGCATCGTTATCCTTTCAAGGCCGCGCCTGACGGCGCGGCCCTGTTCATGGAGCGTCAGAACGTCCGCGTAAAGCTCAAGTCGAAAGTCCGTCCCGGCGCGCGATAGCCGAGATCGGTCTGGTATTGCTCGTCGAAGATGTTCTCGACTGCGAATTTCAGCCGCGAATTGGCATCGATGGCGTAGAGCGCGGTGAAGTCGGCAGTGACGTAGTCCGGCAGCCTTTCATGCGTGAAATCGTAGATATAGCGGCTTGCGCCGTAGAGCACCCTGGCCGTCAGATCCAACTGCTCGGTCGGGCTGTAGGTGACTTCGGCCGTTGCCTTGAAGCGATCGGTGTTGACCAGATACTTGCCCGTATCGCGATCGATCGGCCGGCGCAGGTCGAGCGAGACCTTGCCGCTCCATTCATCGGAGAAACGGTGCGAGAGCTCGGCCTCGAAGCCGGTGATCCGGGCGCGGCCGACATTGACGGGCGTGAAGTTCTGGTCGAGCGTGATCGCATCGGTCAGCATCGTCTGGTAGAAGGCGACGTCCACCGTCGTGTCCACGCCCATCCGCCAGTTGAGGCCGGCTTCCCACGAGCGCGACTTCTCCGGCTTCAGGTTGGGATTCGACGCCGGTGGAAAGCCGGGGAACGACGGGTAATAGAGGTCGTTGAAAGTCGGCGCCCTGTAGCCCGTCGCATAAGAGGATCGCAGGGTCAGGTCGGGCGTGATCTCGTAGCTGGCACCGATATTGTAGGTGGTCACGCCGCCGAACTGGCTGTTGTCGTCGTAGCGGATACCGCTGTCGATGCGCAGCGCCTCGTATTCGGCCGAATACTGGCCGAACACCGAGGAGACGGTGCGGGCGTTGACATCGTAGTCGACGGTGGAATCTACCTTTTCTCGATAGGATTCGACGCCGCCGGTAAGCACGTTCTTCACGCCGCCGGTGTCGAAACTCTTTTCGGTCGAGGCGAAGACGCCGTAGCGGCTCGTATCGAAGCGGCTGTCGCCCGGCTGATCCTTGCGGAAGTTCCTCTGGTTATCGATGCCGGAGTAGAGCTCGACCGTCGAGGACCAGTCCTTGGAATGGTCGATGCGGGTGCCGATCTCGCCGGCAAAGGTGGTGGTATATTGCTGGTTGTCGAACGGAAAGGCGTTGTCGTAGCGGGTTCTGCCGCGCGCCACCAGGGCGTCGCCATAGATACGTCCCCAGTCGAAATCCCTGGCGATCGACATGTTCGCCGAACCTTGCAGGAAGCCGTTGTCGCCGGGTTCGTGGATACCCCATGGCGCGTCCGGCGTGGTGAAATCGTAGCCTTGCGTGCCGATGATGCTGGCGCCGGCCGAATAGGTCAGGCCGTCGGCCTCGCCCCGCACGTTGCCGGACGCATAGCCGCCCCACGGGTTCATGACGCCGACCGTGGCGCTGCCGCAGACCTTGCGGTCGTCGCCGCAGCCGCCGCCCTGTTTGGTGATGATGTTGATGACGCCGCCGATGGCGTCGGAACCGTATTGCGCCGAGTGCGCGCCCTTGGCGATCTCGATGCGTTCCACCGAATCCAGCGGGATGTTGAAGATGGAAGCGCCGCCCGACGTAGCGGACGCAATGCGCACGCCGTTGACCAGGATCAGCGTCTGGCTCGTCTTGGTTCCCCGCAGAGAAACGCTGGCAATCGAACCCATCCCGCCATTGGTGCTTACCGAAACGCCAGGATAGGACCGGAGCAGGCTTGGCAGGTCCGGTGCGGCCGACTTCTTGATCTCGGCTTCATCGATGACCGTCACCGACGAGGTTGAACGCACCAGCGGACTCTCCCGCCTGAGCGGCGTGCTGATGTAGATGGGATCGAGCAGCGTCGGCCCGGACGTCGAGGCGTCTTGCGCCAGCGACTGCGACTGCGATGATATGGCCGACGACAGTGCGCCAGCCGCAATAAGAAGTCTTCTCAAATCTGCCCCCAAACGGCTCAAGGGCACGACGGCGTCGTGCCGGTTCCAAAAACCGCAAGTAGACTGGGATCGGAGACGTTACAGGAACACCCGCGCCCCACCCGCATGCGGCAACACCAGACTGTGTCACCGCAACGGACGGCCGCGCCTGCCCACCCCTCGTGGTCAAGCATGGGTGACTGGAACAGGCAGGTCTCCTGACTTCCGTGTCGTCGCCCCCGTCCGCCTTCCCGGTCAGCGAGGCTGACCAGTGGCATGTGGGTTGGAGGCTCTACGGTTACAGTTGCGGGGGCAGTCGCGGATTTGGCTGTCGCCAGCCTCACCGTGTTCCCTTTTCATCCGTCTCGCGACGGAACCAGCTCCAAGGAAACCCTTACCGATCGACGGAAGGCGCTGTCAACGGCGAACTCCCCGCCAGGTCCCGAACGCACCGATTCCCGTCTCCTCCTGTTCCGGCAAGGTTCAGAAAGGACAGACGCAATCGGTCTCAAGTCTTGCCGGCGGAATCTCATCATGTGAGACATCGCCGGATGAAAGCCTTCTCGATCCGGTGCGACAGCCCAATCCTTGTAGCCGAGTTCACGCAGCCTCACGCAATGCTGAGCTGGTCGCTCACCCGGCCGGGCTTCACCTCAGCCAGCAGCGTCGCGTGGCTGCACGTCAGAGACGACGACCTGCCGCTCGGTCTCGATCCGGTCCAGTTCCTGAAGGACCGGATGTCGGCGGCGGGATTGGATGACGCGGTGCAGCTCATGACCTCGCGCGATGTCCGCAAACATCACGTCGCGGAAGCTTCAACCGGGCTCGCCGCCGCTACCTGCCTTGCAACGGTGGGGCTCGGCAACGCGGCGCGCGTCGGCTCGGCGCCGGCGCTCCACGAACGCGCGGGAACGATCAACCTGCTCGTCCATGTCGACCGGCAGCTGTCGCAGGCGGCGTTCGTGGAAACGGTTTCGATCGCGGCGCAGGCTCGTACTGTTGCGCTCGTCGATCTGGAATGGAAACCGCATGGCCAAGTCGTGACCGGCACCGGCACCGACTGCATCGTTGTGGCCGCACCTCGCGGCGATCCGGAAGAGCGGTTCGCAGGCTTGCACACCGATATCGGAGCTGCCGTGGGCCGCGCCGCGTACGATGCCATCACGCTCGGCGCGAAGGCCTGGATTGCCGAGCAGACCTCGTGCCAACCTTCCCGAGGGCAAACTGCCGTGCTGGAAACATCAGACTGAAGGCTAGGGGAAGGCCGGCGCTCCGCAGGGAATGCCATCGCCTGCGCAGAAGATGACGAACAGCACCCCACCCCGGGGCGTTTATGCGCGCACGTTCAAAAATGGTCTCACAAAAGGATCAAGGACCGATGCCGGCCGGCGGATCCCGAGCCTGGCTTCCGGCTTTCGTCTGGGCCTCGTCATAGGCGCCGCCGATGAAGACCTCGAGGAAGCGGCGGCTGGCGCGGCGGCCGGATTCCTGCGCGGCGTCGTAGTTCGCATAGGCCTGCTGGCGCTGCCTGAAGACCTCCATAGCGCGGCGCGCATAGGGCATGGCGGCGGCGG
>JBQCHN010000124.1:0-9020 GCA_051954615.1 Mesorhizobium sp.
GATCGGCGCCGGCACCTCCGAAATCCGCCGCTGGCTGATCGGTCGCGAGATCATGGCGGAGGACGCCTGATGCCCGTCATCCAGTCGCAGATCTCGCCCTCCTCCGAAAGCTTCAGCGCCAATGCGGAGCATATGCGCGAGGTGGTGGCCGATATCGCCGAGAAGGCGGCGAGCGTTGCGCTCGGCGGGTCGGAGGAAGCGCGCGCACGGCATGTCGGACGGGGCAAGCTGTTGCCGCGCGAGCGGCTGGCGCAGCTCCTCGACACCGGCTCGCCGTTTCTCGAAATCGGCCAGTTCGCCGCCTGGAACATGTATGGCGGCGACATTTCGTCGGCCGGCATGATCTGCGGCATCGGCCGCGTCGAAGGCACCGAGGTCATGGTGGTGGTCAACGACGCCACCGTGAAGGGCGGCACCTACTACCCGATGACGGTGAAGAAGCACTTGCGGGCGCAGGAAATCGCGCTGCAGAACAACCTGCCCTGCATCTACCTGGTCGATTCAGGCGGCGCCAACCTGCCCAACCAGGACGAGGTGTTTCCGGACCGCGAGCATTTCGGCCGCATCTTCTTCAATCAGGCCAACATGAGTGCGGCCGGCATCCCGCAGATCGCCTGCGTCATGGGTTCTTGCACGGCGGGCGGCGCCTATGTGCCGGCGATGGCGGATGAATCGATCATGGTGCGCAAGCAGGCCACCATCTTCCTCGGCGGCCCACCACTGGTGAAGGCGGCGACCGGCGAGGACGTCTCGGCCGAGGAGCTTGGCGGCGCCGATCTGCATACGCGCGAGAGCGGCGTGGCCGACCATCTGGCTGTGGACGACGCGCACGCACTGGCGATCGTACGACGCATCGTCAGAAACCTGAATCGGAACAAGGCCGTAAGCCTCTCCCTACAGAAACCGATTCAACCGCTTTACGATCCGCATGAACTCTACGGCATCGTGCCGACGGACCTGCGCCAGCCTTACGACGCGCGCGAGGTGATCGCCCGCATCGTCGACGGCTCGGATTTCGACGAGTTCAAGGCCAACTACGGCACCACTCTGGTGACCGGCTATGCGCATCTGTACGGCATGCCGGTCGGCATCCTGGCCAATAACGGCGTGCTGTTTTCCGAAAGCGCCGTCAAAGGCGCGCACTTCATCGAACTGTGCTGCCAGCGCAAGATACCGCTGGTCTTCCTGCAGAATATCACCGGCTTCATGGTAGGCCGCAAATACGAGGCCGGCGGCATCGCCAAGGACGGAGCCAAGCTGGTGACGGCGGTGGCGACGGCGCAGGTACCGAAGCTGACGATGATCATCGGCGGCTCCTTCGGCGCCGGCAATTACGGCATGTGCGGACGCGCCTACTCGCCCCGGTTTCTGTGGATGTGGCCGAATGCACGCATTTCGGTGATGGGCGGCGAGCAGGCGGCGATGGTTTTGGCGCAGGTCAAGCGCGAAGGCATCGAACGCAAGGGCGGCAGTTGGAGTGCCGCCGAAGAAGCCGCCTTCAAGCAGCCGACGCTGGAGAAATACGAGCGTGAGGGCCATCCGCTCTACTCCTCGGCGCGGCTGTGGGACGACGGCATCATCGATCCGGCCAAGTCGCGCGACGTGCTGGCGCTGTCGCTTTCCGCCGCGCTCAACGCGCCGGTGCCGGAAACGAAATTCGGCCTGTTCAGGATGTGAACGGCGCCGACAAACCGGATTGTCGCAGGGTGACGACCACGAGCGTTCTGACATAGGGGAGCAGACATGAAGCCAGAAAACATCACCATCGAAACTGAACACGCGGCGTTATCCGCGCTCGATTCCGGTGGCGAGGGCCAACCCATCGTGTTTATCCACGGCAATTCGAGCAGCAAGGAGGTTTTTGATCGGCAGTTTGCCGATCCGTCTCTGGCCGATTTTCGATTAATCGCCTTCGATCTTCCGGGTCATGGCGCATCGGAGAATGCCAGGAACCCTGCCGGAACCTATAATTTCGCAGGCTATGCCGACGCGGCCGAACAGTTGCTTCGCGCACTCGCCTTGCACAAGCCGATCGTGTTCGGCTGGTCGCTGGGCGGCCATATCGCGCTGGAAATGGTGGGAAGGAACACAGAACTTGCCGGAGTGATGATTAGTGGAACACCGCCCATCTCGCCAAACCTCGAAAGCCTTATGGCCGGATTCAACATCGATCCGAACGCAGAAAACCTGACCGGCAAGCGCGATTTCACCGAGGTGGACGCGATCGCCTATGCGACGCATACCTCCGCCACGGCGGATGGCCTCGATCCTCACCTGCTGGCCATGTGCCGCCGCACCGACGGCCTCGCGCGAGAACTGATGTTCGCCTCGGCCGCGCAAGGGCTGTTCCTTGACGAACGCGAGATCGTGGCGACGATGCGCGCGCCGTTGGCTATCGTGAACGGCGCCGGAGACCCCTTCATCCGCGCCGACTACTTCGACACGCTGAACTGCAATTCCCTGTGGCGCGGCAAAATCGTCCGGATCGAAGATGCCGGCCATGCCCCGTTCCGGCAGCAGCCTTTTGAATTCAATCGCTTGTTCAAGGAATTCGCCGAAAGCGCCTGACCAGGCCAAGCCTGGCAAGTCATTGGAAAGACGCCACGCCGATGTTCGAGAAAATCCTGATCGCCAATCGCGGCGAGATCGCCTGCCGTATCATCCGCACCGCGCGGCGCATGGGTATCGCAACCGTCGCCGTCTATTCCGACGCGGATGCGCACGCCCTGCATGTGGAGATGGCCGACGAGGCAGTGCGCATCGGCGCAGCACCTGTCGGCGAGAGCTACCTCGTGGCGGAAAACATTATCGAGGCGGCGCGTATACGTGGCGCCGAGGCGATCCATCCCGGCTACGGCTTCCTGTCGGAGAACCCGGATTTCGTCGACAAGGTCGTGGCGGCGGGCTTGACCTTCATCGGCCCGTCGGCGGCGTCGATCCGCGCCATGGGGCTGAAGGACGCCGCCAAGCGGCTGATGGAGAAGGCGGGCGTGCCGGTTGTGCCCGGCTACCACGGCGAGGCGCAGGAGATCGTCGTGCTCGCCTCCAAGGCGCGCGAGATCGGCTATCCGGTGCTGATCAAGGCGCGCGCCGGCGGCGGCGGCAAGGGCATGCGGCGCGTCGACAATCCCGACGATTTCGCCGAAGCGCTTTCCGGCGCCCGCCGAGAAGCAAAGGCAGCTTTCGGCGACGACCGCGTGCTGGTGGAAAAATACGTCGAGAAGCCCCGCCATATCGAAGTGCAGGTGTTCGGCGACGATTTCGGCAATGTCGTGCATCTTTACGAGCGCGATTGCTCGGCGCAACGCCGCCATCAGAAAGTGATCGAAGAAGCGCCCGCGCCCGGCATGACTCCCGAATTGCGTGCAGCGATGACCGAAGCGGCCGTCACCGCCGCTCAGGCCATCGCCTATTCCGGTGCCGGCACCATCGAGTTCATCGTCGATGCGTCGGAGGGGCTCAGGCCGGACCGGTTCTGGTTCATGGAAATGAACACGCGCCTTCAGGTCGAGCATCCGGTGACGGAAATGGTCACCGGGCTGGATCTGGTGGAATGGCAGTTGCGGGTGGCCGCCGGCCAGCGCCTGCCGCTGAAACAGGACGAGATCGCACTGAACGGCCACGCCTTCGAGGCGCGGCTCTATGCCGAGGACGCCGCCAAGGGTTTTCTGCCGGCCACCGGCACGCTGCACCATCTGCGGTTTCCCATTGCCGCGCCGGCAGGTGCGGAAATCCGCGTCGAAACGGGCGTGCGCGAAGGCGACGCCGTCTCTCCCTACTACGATCCGATGATCGCCAAGCTGGTTGCGCATGGGCCGGACCGGGCAGCGGCGCTGGCGGCGCTCAGTTCAATGCTGGCGCAAACAGAGGTTGCCGGCTCGACCGTCAACACCGCGTTCCTCGCCGCGCTAGCCGCCGATGCCGACTTCGCGACCGGCGACGTCGATACCGGCCTGATCGGCCGCAAACAGGAAACGCTGACCGCGGTGCCGCCGCCCGGCGCCGGCGTGATCGCTGCGGCGGCGCTGGCAGCCTCAGGGCTTCGAGACCGGCCCGCTTCGGACGATCCCTGGTCGGCGCTCGCCGGCTACGCGCATTTCCATGCAGTGCCGAAAACGGTGAAGCTGAAGTTCGGCGAGGAGGAGATTGCGGCAGGCGTTTCGGTGAAAGACGGCCAATATCGGGTCGATCTTTCTCCAACGGCGAGCGTCGGTCCGGTCCATCTTCCTCTCACCTGCTGGCCGGGCCATGTAACGGTGTTCGACGGCGCGGCCAGCTATACATTCACCGTGCCGGACCCGCTGGCGAGCGCCGATGAAGCGGCGGCAGGCACCGGGTCGCTGCGCGCGCCGATGCCGGGACTGGTCAAGATCGTGCGCGCGGCCGTGGGCGAGCGCGTGGCGAAAGGCCAGCCGCTACTCGTTCTCGAAGCCATGAAGATGGAGCACACCATCGCCGCTCCGCATGACGGTATGATCGCCGAGATCGCGGCCGAGGGCGCACAGGTCAGCGATGGCACCGTGCTGGTGCAGTTTGCGGAGGAAGTCGGCGCGTAGACATGAAAATGGCCGGGACGAGCCCGGCCATTTCCGTTTCCCGAAACGATCGATCAGGGCTGGATCGGCGCGTACTTGCCGTCGTGCCACTGGTTGATGTCGTAGCTGGCGTTCTTCATGTCGCCCTTCTCGTCGAAGACCACGTCGCCGACCACGGTGTGGATCGCCTCGCCGTTCTTCAGAGCTTCGGCGACCTTGGCCGGGTCCTCGCTGCCGGCACGCTCGATGCCTTGAGCGAACGCCTGGATGACGGCATAGGAAAACAGCGTGAAGCCTTCCGGCACGAAACCGCCGGCCTTGATCTTCTCGACCGCTTCCTTGGCTTCCGGCTTGGCCTGCGGATCAGACGGGAAGACGAACATGGTGCCCTCGCCGGCCGGGCCGGCGACCTGCCAGAATTCCGGCGAAGCGATGGAATCGGGCATGATGAGCTGGAATTTGAAGCCCTGCTCAGCCGCCTGACGCAGGATCAGGCCGGCCTCCGGATGATAACCGCCGAAATAGACGACGTCGGCTTTCATTTCCTTCAGCTTCGTCACCAGCGCCGAATAGTCCTTCTCGCCAGCATTGATGCTTTCGCGCAGGATTTCCTTGAGGCCGTTCTCGTTCATCGTTTTTGCGACGGCATCCGCGACGCCCTGGCCGTAGGCGCTCTTGTCATCCAGGACAACCACGTTCTTGCCGGCATATTTCTTGGCAATCCATGGGCCGATGAAGGCGCCTTGCTGATCATCGCGCGTGTAGAGGCGCATGATGGTCTTCCAGCCCTTGGCGGCCGCGTCGTCGGTCATGACCGGGTTGGACGAGGCCGGGCTCATCATCAGCGCGCCGCCCTCCGCATAAACGGCCGAAGCCGGAATGCTCGACCCGGAGCAGGCATGACCGTCGATGAACATGACGCCGTTCGCGAGGATGCGGTTGGCGATCGATACCGCCTGCTTGGGATCGCACTGGTCGTCCTCGATCTCAAGTTTGATCTGCTTGCCCATGACGCCGCCCTTGGCGTTGATGGCATCGGCCGCGGCCTGCGCGCCCTGCTTGAACTGGTCGCCGATGGTGGCGAGCTGACCGGTCATCGGGCCGGCAACGGCAAAGGTGATGTCGTCGGCATAGGCTGCCGAGCTGGACAGCGCCGCAGCCAGCAGCGCCGCGCCCAGATATTTCTTTCCAATCATAGTCCAAACCTCCCCAAAGCGCGCGAAGCCCCCTTGGCCCGCGTCGGCGTTGTGGCCGCAAGATTCCATCGCCGGAAGCGGATGTCCAGATGGTTTGGCGGTTTACGGTCAGAACCTGCGCCAACATGGTGAAAATGAAAGGAGAAAGCCGCGCCGGCCTTATCTGGCCGGTCGCGGCTTTCCCCTGACGAACACTCCCGGCGCCCCCGCGTCCCGGTGTCATCCGCCTTCCCTGTCATGGTGCCGGCGCCGCCGTCCAAGCGGCGCCGAAGAAATCAATGCATGGTCATCCATTCGCGTGCTTCACGCAGCGCCCGGGCGATCTCGGTCTTGGTCATCGTCGCCGACAGTTCGGAGCGCAGTTCGGCGGCGTGCGCCGAACCCTTGATCGCGGCGATGTTGAACCACTTGTGGGCGGCGACGACATCGGTCTCGCAGTCGCGGCCGGTCGCATACATCATGCCCAATTCGAACAGAATGTCGGCCTGCGCGGTCGTGCCCATGGCGCCGAAGCCGGCTTCAAACATTTCGAAACGTGCCATTTCCAGTCCCCTTTTCCGATCCCTGTCTGCTCCCGAGAGCCGTCTTCATTGTCCCCTGGAGACGTGCCCTTGCGATGCTTCCGAGAATGGCTGCGAGCCTTGAATTGCGCGTTAAATGGCGTGCTTAATTTGGAGAAAACAAAGCTAAAACAAGAGGTAAAGGTGACAAATCGTTAAGGATGGCAAGCCGTGGCTTTGCTGGGTTTCGTCTCGATTTCGATGAAAATGCGAACGACGAGAGGCAAGACTTCGCTAACCACGCAAAAGCATCGCCCCGGTCGCCGCACCCGAAAAAGGCCGCGCCCGACGTCCATCGCAGCCTTGAAAAATGTTGCGGGCTTCCGCAACGGCACCGGCTTTCGCTTCGCCGACTCCCGGAATAGCTTACGTTTGCGTAAGGGATAGACAGGCCGGTGGCCGCAGCAAGGGAGGTCCTCGATGTTTCGCAAGGCAGGCATGGCTCTCGCAGCCATATTGATCATGACGGGTTCGGCGCTGGCCGACCCGATCGAAGGCAACTGGAAAACCAAGGACGGCGATACAGCCGCGATCGGCGCTTGCGGCGGGTCTTTCTGCATCACTTTGAAGACCGGCAAATATGCCGGCCAGGCGATCGGCAGCATGAAGGCAAGCGGCGGCGGCAAATACAGCGGCACGATCACCAAACCGTCGAACGGCAAAACCTATTCGGGCAGCGCCGCGCTTTCCGGCAGTTCCTTGAAACTGAGCGGCTGCGTTCTCAGCATCCTGTGTGAGAGCCAGACCTGGCATAAACTCTGAAGCAAACGGATAGAGTTTCCCGATAATCGGGCGGGGCGAGAGCTTCGCCCGTTTGCGTTTGGCTACCCGCACGACCCGCAGCGGCAGCCTGGTAGCGGCTGCCTCCGCTTTTCGCCGTGTTTTAATCAATTTGAACGGCACATGAACGGCCACCTCAGAGGCGGTTCAGGCCAATCCTGGCATTGTTGTGTCCATACCAAGGAGACAACCGATGCTCGCCCGCCGCTTTACCATCGTCTGCCTGCTGATGACGCTGTTTGGCATGTTCTTCGCCATCCTGGTCGCCGAGGCCGGCAGGCCGCAGCGCAATTGGGGCGAAGCCAGCGCGCGCAGCTGCGGTGTGGACTGCCTCGGCCAGTTGCCGTCCCGCAACGGCCGGTGAGTTCGAAGCGGAAGGATGGCAATCATGAGTAAATCGATCACAAGCATTTCCCGCCTGCTGACGCGCACCGCCGTCATTCTTCTGTGCCTGGCGGCGCCCGTGCTGGCGGTTCCCGTCGTCAAGTCCGCCCCCAGCCACACCATCGAAGCGCCGACGATGAAGAAAAGCGGCGCCGGCCTCGTCCTTCTGGTCAGCCTGCAGCGCGGTTGAGCACGCCAACATATCCAGAAGGAACGCAGCGCCACGCCCCTCCCCAGCGCCCCGCCGGCCCTATATAATGGGCCATGGAAAAGCGAATCTATCCCCAAGCCATTGAAGCGATCGTCACGCCGGAGCCCTACGGCCGGCATAGCTTCGACGACGCCCAAGAGGCGGTTGCGGCACTCCAGATGCTCTACGATCGCAATACGCGGTTCCTGCGCGACTCTTTCGCGAAACTGGCCGCCGACGGCGACATCACGAAGCGCTATCGGGCCTTCTACCCGGAAGTCGGGGTGACGACGACGTCCTTCACGCTGGTGGACTCACGCCAGGCCTACGGCCATATGCCGACGCCGGGGCACTTCTCCACCACCATCACCCGGCCCGACCTGTTTGAGAGCTATCTGGTCGAGCAGCTTCGGCTGATCATGCGCAACCACGGTGTCCCGGTGACGGTGTCGGAATCGGAAACGCCGATCCCGCTGCATTTCGCCTTCCTCGAAGGCACGCATGTCGACGGCACCGCGGCCGAGCGTATCAAGCGGCCGATCCGCGACCTGTTCGACGTGCCGGACCTCGATGGCACCGACGACCAGATCGCCAACGGCACCTTCGAGGTGGGACTGGGCGAATCACGGCCGCTTGCGCCATTCACCGCGCAGCGCATCGACTATTCGCTGCATCGGCTGACCCACTACACGGCGACCAGCCCACAGCACTTCCAGAACTTCGTCCTGTTCACGAACTACCAGTTCTACATCGACGAATTCTGCGCCCGCGCCCGCGCGCAGATGGCCAATGGCGGCGAAGGCTATGCCGAATTCGTCGAGCCCGGCAATCTGGTGACGCGCGCCGGGGAAAGCCAGCCTTCGGCGGGCATCGCCCCGCTGCGTCTGCCGCAGATGCCGGCCTATCACCTGAAGAAGGCCAACCATGGCGGCATCACCATGGTCAATATCGGCGTCGGCCCTTCCAACGCCAAGACTATTACCGACCATATCGCCGTCCTCAGGCCGCATGCCTGGGTGATGCTCGGCCACTGCGCGGGCCTGCGCAACACGCAGGCGCTGGGCGACTACGTGCTTGCGCATGCCTATGTGCGCGAAGATCACGTTCTTGACGACGACCTGCCGATCTGGGTGCCTATCCCGCCGCTGGCGGAAATTCAGGTCGCCTTGCAGGAGGCGGTGCAGGAAGTCACCGGGCTTTCCGGCTACGACCTGAAACGCATCATGCGCACCGGCACGGTCGCCACCATCGACAACCGCAACTGGGAACTGCGCGACCAGCGCGGGCCTGTGCAGCGGCTGTCGCAGTCGCGGGCGATCGCGCTGGACATGGAATCGGCCACCATCGCCGCCAACGGCTTCCGCTTCCGCGTGCC
>JBQCHN010000125.1:0-6954 GCA_051954615.1 Mesorhizobium sp.
CGCCGGCCCTGCCGCGCACCGCCGAGAGGCGCGGGTCGAGCGCGACGAGCGCATCCAGCCCGCGCGCGACGTCGTCCAGCGTGGCGATGCGCTGCATGTTTCCTCCATGGCCGAAGGCGATGCCCGCCGGCTTGACTTCCATGGCCGCACGGTAGCAATCGAAAGCCATGCCGCACAGCCCGACCGTTGCCGCATCATGACGCTGCTGACATTCCGTTTCGCACCGAGCCCGAACGGCGCGCTGCACCTCGGCCATGCCTATTCGGCGCTGCTCAACCAGAGGCTGGCGCGGGCGGCTGGCGGGCGGCTTCTACTACGCATCGAGGACATCGACACGGCGCGCTGCACGCCCGAACTGGAAGCCGGCATCTGTCGCGACCTCGAATGGCTGGGCCTCGAATGGGAAAAGCCGGTGCGGCGCCAGTCCGGTCATTTTGCCGACTATGCGGCGCTGCTCGACCGGCTGGTGCGCGAGGGCCTGGCCTATCCGGCCTTCATGAGCCGGGGCGAAATCCGCGCCTTCATCGCCGACAGCGGCAAGGCGGCAAGCTGGCCGCGCGATCCCGACGGCGCGCCGCTCTATCCGGCCGTCGACAAGGCGCTGCCGGACAAGGAACGGCAAAGGCGGATCGCAGACGGCGCGCCGTTTTCGTGGCGGCTCGACATGCAGGCGGCGACGGCGCGGGCGGGCGAGGGGTTTTGCTGGACGGAATTCACCGACGAGACGCTTTCAGCGACCCGGCAGGTCGAGGCGCGGCCGCAAGCCTGGGGCGACGTGGTGATCGCCCGCCGCGACGTGCCGACGAGCTACCATCTGGCGGTGGTGGCCGACGACGCCTTGCAAGGCGTCAGCCATGTCGTGCGCGGCATGGACCTTTATCAGGCGACCGGCGTGCAGCGCCTGTTGCAGGAATTGCTCGGGTTTCCCGCACCCCGCCATTTCCACCACCGGCTGATCCTCGGGCCGGACGGCCGCAAGCTTTCCAAGAGTTTCAAGGATACCGGACTGGCGGCGCTGCGGGAGGCAGGTGCCACGCCGGACGACGTACGCCGCATGGTGGGGTTGGAATAGCGGTCTATCCTTCAGCTCCCCTTAGTCTATGAATCAGCGGTTTCGTTTTGCCTGGCCGGCCAAACCGCATTACATCGGCGCTTCCGATTCCTCCGGACAAGGTTTCCCGGCAATGCACGGCCTGAAGCGGCTGGTTCCCGCCACTTTCGTCGTCCTGTGGGCGACCGGCTTCATCGGCGCGCGCTATGCCATGCCGTGGGCAGAGCCGTTCACATTCCTGGCGCTGCGCTTCGCGCTGGCCGCGGTCCTGTTCGCCCTGCTGATGACCGCCCTCGGATCGAAGCGTCTGGCCGCTGCCGAAGCGTTCCACGCGGCGGTCGCGGGCGTTCTGATGCACGGCGTCTATCTCGGCGGCGTGTTCTGGGCGATCCATCGCGGCCTGCCTGCCGGCATCTCGGCGCTGATCGTCGGCCTGCAACCGCTGATCACCGCCGTCATCGCCGGCAAGCTGCTCGGCGAAAAAATCCTACCGCGCCACTGGCTCGGCCTGGCGGTCGGCTTCGTCGGCGTCGTCATCGTGCTGTGGCCGAAGCTCGGCGCGCTCGGCAGCGGTGTCACCGCCGCCACGCTGACGGCATCGATCGTCTCCGTGATCGGCATGAGCCTGGGGACCGTCTGGCAGAAGCGTTTCGCCTCAGGCGGCAACCTGTGGGCGGCGACGTTCTGGCAATATGTCGGCGGGCTGGCGACCGTGGCCTTCGGTTCGGCTCTGCTGGAGACGCGGCAGGTCACCTTCAACGGCGAGCTGGTCTTCGCGCTCGCTTGGCTGGTTCTGGTGCTGTCGATCGGCGCCATCTTCCTTCTGATGCTGATGATCCGCGAGGGCGCGATGGCGAAGGTCGCCTCGTTGTTCTATCTGGTGCCGGCCGTCACCGCCGTCATGGCCTGGCTGCTGTTCGGCGAGGACCTCAACCTTGTGCAGATCTTCGGCATGGCCGTCGCCACGCTGGGCGTCGGCCTGGCGACGGCCCAGATGGGGCCTCAGCCGGTCACCCGCGCCCGCGCCTCCAGGTAGCGGCTGATGGCGGCGTTGAGCTCGCCGCCGAGGATGAAGACCGCCGAGACGATGTAGAGGAAGACGACGGCGATCATGATCGACGCCAGCCCCGCATAGGTCGTCACGTAACTGGAGAAATGGTCGATGTAGCTGGCGAAGACGGTCGAGCCGATCAGCCAGCCGATCAGCGTGAACAGGATGCCGGGAACCAGCGAGACGAAGCGCCGCTTGCCCGCCGGCAGCCAGAAATGCACCGAGAACAGGCCGCCGACGATCACCGCCGAGGCGACGGCGTAACGCCAGACGGTGATGGTGCCCATATAGGGCTTGATCCACTCGATATGGGCTTCCGCCAGCCGCGCCAGGATGGGCGCGAAGACGAGCAGCACGGATATGGCCAGAATGCCGGCCGTGGCGATGAGCACGAAGACGAGGCTCTGGGCACGGCGGTAGAAGAAACCGCGCGTTTCGCTCACCCGGTAGGCGCGGTTGAGCGAGGTGCGCAGCGCCTCGATGCCGTTGGAGGCGAAATAGGCGGCCAGCACGACGCCGTAAGTCAGGAGGTCGGTGCGCTGCACGGTCAGCACATTGAGCACCTCGCGGGCGATCGGCTTGGCGATCTGCTCGGGCCAGGTGTCGAAGACGATGTGCACGGCGGTGTCGGCGAAGGCCTGCGCGCCGAGGAAGGAAGCCAGCGTCGTGGCGAAGATAAGGAAGGGGAACAACGCCATCAGCGCTGTGATGGCCAGGTGGGAGGACATCGCCCAGCCGTCGTCGTTGTTGAAATGGCCCAACGCATCGTACAGGACGCGCTTCACGGCGACGATGTTGCGCAGCAAGGGTCCCTACCTGCGATTGTGTACCGGTCGCGAATATGGGAAGGGTTTGCCGCAAATGGCAAGCCTTGCAGCCACCGATCGCGCGGCCGAGCCGCCGTCCATCATCGTCACCGGCGCATCCTCCGGCATCGGCGCCTATTGCGCGCGGGCGCTGAAGGCCGACGGCTGGCGCGTCTTCGCCACCGCGCGCAAGGCGGCGGACATAGCGGCCCTTGAGGCGGAGGGCTTCGAGGCCTTCTTCATGGACTATCGCGACGGCGCCTCCATCGAGGCGCTGGTGACGGCGGTTTTGGAACGCACCGGCGGGCGGCTCGACGCGCTCTACAACAATGGCGCCCATGCGCAGGCGGGCGCGGTCGAGGACCTGCCGGTCGAGGCATTGCGCGACCAGTTCGAGGCCAACGTCTTCGGCTGGCACGACCTGACCCGGCGCGTCGTGCCGGTGATGCGCCGGCAGGGCCATGGCCGGCTGGTGCATTGCTCTTCGATCCTCGGGCTGATGCCGGCCCGCTTCCGCGGCGCCTACTGCGCCTCGAAATACGCGATCGAGGGGCTGATGCTGTGCCTGCGGCAGGAGCTGCGCGGCAGCGGTATCCATGTCTCGCTGATCGAGCCGGGGCCGGTGCGCTCGAACATCCATGCCAACGGCAGGCCGCTGTTCGAGAAGACCATCGACGAGGCCGCCTCCGTCCACAGCGCGGGCTACGGCGAGCAGATGGAGCAGGCGCGGCTGGCTGCTGCCGAAGCTCGCAGGAACGATCCGCAGGTCGTCTACGCGGCGCTCAGACATGCGCTTCTGTCGCAACGCCCGAAGCCGCATTATGTGGTAACCATGCCGGCGCGACTCGGCGTCATACTCAAGCGCGTGCTGCCGGCGGCGCTTTTCTACAGTATCCTCGCCCGTACCGCCTGACCAACCGGGAACGTCCCATGGAAACCTTCGTCAAAGCCCTCGCCATCGTCGCCATGGTCGCCGTCGTGGCGGTGCTCGTCCGCGGCCTCGTCAACATGATGCGCGGCGGTTCCGGCGTGACCTCCAACAAGCTCATGCAGGCGCGCGTGCTGCTGCAGTTCGTGGCGCTGGTGCTGATCCTGATCGTCGTCTACATGACGCGCAAGTAGCCGGAAGCGGAGACTTGTCATGGTCAGACTGAACAAGATCTACACCCGCACCGGCGACGACGGCACGACCGGCCTCGGTTCGGGCGAGCGGCGGTTGAAATCGGATCTTCGGGTGGAAGCCTACGGCACCGTCGACGAGGCCAATGCCTGCGTCGGCATGGCGCGGGTCCATACCGGGGCATCGCATCCCGCCATCGACGCCATGCTGGCGCGCATCCAGAACGACCTGTTCGACCTCGGCGCCGACCTCGCCGTGCCCGACACGGGCAAGAAGCTGGACTACGAGCCGCTGCGCATCGTCGCCAGCCAGGTCGAGCGGCTGGAAAAGGACATCGACCTCCTGAACAAGGAGATCGCCCCGTTGCGCTCCTTCGTGCTGAACGGCGGTACGCCGGCGGCGGCGGCGCTGCATCTTGCCCGCACCGTGGCGCGACGGGCCGAGCGCCTCGTCGTGGCGCTGGCGCAGGAGCCGGACGAGCACGTCAACCGCGACGCGCTCAAATATCTCAACCGCGTATCCGATTTCCTGTTCGTCGCCGCGCGCGCCGTCAATGACAACGGCAAGGCGGACGTGCTATGGGTGCCGGGCAAGAACCGCTGACGGCCGGGTTGGGTGCAACAGGGCTGGGCGGAAGGCACCGGGAACCGGCCTGATGTTCATTCCGCTTTACGATTCCAACCATCTGCGCTCGATCAGCCTGCAATACGTCACCTTCGGGCTGATCGCGCTCAATGTCGTTGCCTATCTCTGCACCAGCTTCGGCGGAGAGCAGTTCACCAATGCCGCCGTGCTCGGCCTTGGCTTCATTCCTTCCGTGGTGCACCATACCGCCGCGCTCGCCCCGCAGTTCGTCGTCATACCGGAGAGCCTGAGCTACATCAGCTATGCCTTCCTGCATGCCGATATCTTCCATCTCGGCGGCAACATGCTGTTCCTGTGGGTGTTCGGCGACAATGTCGAGGATGCGCTCGGCCATTTCCGCTACCTCGTCTTCTACCTGGCCTGCGCGGTGGCCGGCGCTTTCGTCCACGGTCTCGTAGCGCCGGATTCGCAGGAACCGCTGATCGGCGCTTCGGGCGCCATCGCCGGCGTGGTCACCGCCTACCTGATCCTGTTCCCGCGCGTGAAGGTGTGGATCCTGGCCTTCGCCCGCATTCCGCTGCGCATTCCCGCCTATATCGTGCTGGCGCTGTGGATTTTCCTGCAGGTGATCATGTTCCTGGCCGGCGGCGAAGACCAGGTGTCCTGGGCCTGCCACGTCGGCGGCATCGTGGCGGGCGCTGTGCTGGTGCTCATCCTGCGCCGCCGGGGCGTGCCGCTGGATGACGAGGAGATCGTCGTCGCGCCGGCTTCGGTGGATGCGGAGCCGACCGTGGTTGCCGCCGAGCCGCCGCCGACGGCACCTGCGTCGCGCTGGGGTCGCCAGTGAGGTCGAAAAGGCAGGGCTTTCAACCGATTTGGTGTGCACTGCGATATTGACGGTGGCTGCGGGCGCCACTAGGGTCCGCGCGCCTTTGGCAGCCTTTCCGCCACCCGCGAGGCGTCGGAAGAACGGAATTTTCGCCGCAAATGTCGGCATTCGGCAAATCCCGCCGGGCAGGCGCTGGTAAGAGCGCACCCGGACATCGTTGAGAGGTGAGATTGAGATGAAAGTTCTCGTGCCCGTGAAGCGGGTTGTGGACGCCAACGTGAAGGTGCGGGTGAAGGCCGACGGTTCGGGCGTCGAACTCGCGAACGTCAAGATGGCGATGAACCCGTTTGACGAGATCGCGGTCGAGGAAGCGATCAGGCTGAAGGAAGCCGGCAAGGCCGAGGAGATCGTGGTTGTGTCGATCGGCCCGGCGCAGGCCGCCGAGACGCTGCGTACAGCACTTGCCATGGGCGCCGACCGGGCGATCCTGGTCAAGGTCGACGGCGAGGTCGAGCCGCTCGGCGTCGCCAAGGTTCTGAAGGGCGTGGTCGAGGCGGAGAAGCCCGGCCTGGTCATCCTCGGCAAGCAGGCGATCGACGACGATTCCAACCAGACCGGCCAGATGCTGGCCGCCCTTCTGGGCTGGTCGCAGGGCACCTTCGCCTCGAAAATCGAGCTTGCCGGCGACCGTGCCAAGGTGACGCGCGAGGTCGACGGCGGGTTGCAGACGGTGGATCTGAAGATGCCGGCCATCGTGACGGCGGACCTGCGCCTCAACCAGCCCCGCTATGCCTCGCTGCCCAACATCATGAAGGCGAAGAAGAAGCCGCTGGACGAGAAGACTGCTGCCGATTTCGGCGCCGACGTCGCGCCGCGGCTGAAGGTGCTCAAGACCGAGGAGCCGGGCGGCCGCAAGGCGGGCGTCAAGGTCAAGACGGTGGCCGAGCTGGTTGACAAGCTCAAGAACGAAGCCGGCGTGCTGTAAGCGATCGAGAAAGGGACAAGAAAATGGCAATTCTCCTCATCGCCGAACACGACAACGCCTCGCTGTCGGACCAGACCGCCAAGGCGCTGTCGGCGGCAAGCAAGATCGGCTCGGACGTCGACGTGCTGGTGGCTGGCAAGGGCGCCAAGGCAGCGGCCGATGCCGCCGCCAAGCTGAAAGGTGTCCGCAAGGTTCTTCTGGCCGAGGCCGACGAGCTGGCCGAGCGGCTGGCCGAGCCGACCGCAGCACTGGTCGTTTCGCTCGCCGGCAACTACGATGCCATCGTCGCGCCCGCCACCGCCACCGGCAAGAACGTCGCCCCGCGCGTCGCGGCGCTGCTCGACGTGGCGCAGGTGTCGGAAATCATCGAGGTCGTCTCGCCGGACACCTTCAAGCGGCCGATCTATGCCGGCAACGCCATCCAGACGGTGCAGTCGAGCGACGCCAAGAAGGTGGTGACCGTGCGCACCGCCTCCTTCCAGGCGGCGCCCGAAGGCGGCTCGGCCAGCGTCGAGACCGTTTCCGCT
>JBQCHN010000126.1:0-12879 GCA_051954615.1 Mesorhizobium sp.
CCGGCGGGTCGCCGCCGCACCGAGAAAAAGAAAGGCAAGTTCCATGAAACGCGTAGTCGCTGCAGCAACCATCCTCGCCGCCCTGATGCTGGCTGGAGGCGCACAGGCTGCCGATCACCAGATCCAGATGCTCAACAAGGGCGAGAAGGGCACCATGGTGTTCCAGCCGGACTTCGTCCAGGCCGCCCCCGGAGACACCGTCACCTTCGTGCCCACCGACAAGGGCCATGATGCCGAAAGCATCAAGGGCATGATCCCCGACGGGGCCGAGCCCTTCAAGGGCAAGATCAGCCAGCCGATCACCGTCACGCTGGACAAGGAAGGCGTCTACGGCGTCAAGTGCACCCCTCACTACGGCATGGGCATGGTGGCGCTGATCGTCGTCGGCAAGCCGGTGAACCTGGAGCAGGCCAAGGCCGTCAAGCAGAGCGGCAAGGCCAAGAAGGTCTTCGAGGCATTGCTGGCGGAAGTCCCGGCCGGCAACTGATCGCCGACATTTCCCAGTCTTTCGAGCTGTCGGCCGGGCGGGGAGTTCCTCCCCCGGCCGAAAAGCATGTCTCCCGAAAGTGGAACCGGTTTCGGGACAAAGACGCGCGTAAGATCAAGAACCCGGAGCGGATCGAGCGAATCTGATCGCGACACGTTTCAAAGACGTCGCCTTGCGGCTGGTGGTCAGTGCCGGCCCAGCAGGCTTTTCACGCGATTGCGCAGGATGCGCGCCATGTTGCGCGTCTCGCGGTAGAGGTGCAGTTGCGAGGCCGCCTGGCGTGTGGCGCGGTCGGCCTCCGGCGACAGGCCGATCACGAAGGTGCCGACCTGCCGGCGCTCGCTCCACAGCCGGCTCATCACCGGATGGTCCGGCACCGCGCAGGAATCGGTGACGTCGATGTTGGGATCGTCGAGGTGCTGCTTCGTCACCTCGATCATCAGAAGCGTGCCGGGCGAATAGGCCGCAAGGGTCTCGTCGTAGGCCGTCTTCCAGGTATAGGCGACGCCCGCCTCGACAAATACGATCAGGCTGGCGATGGTGCGCCCGTCGAGCTCCAGCGCGTGGATGCGGCACATGTCCTGCTCGGCCAGCCGGTGCACCGCCTCGCGCGCGAAGGCGGCCCGGTAGCGGTCGATCACCATGGCCGTCCGCTCGCGGCCCTTCCAGCCCGCCGCTTCCAGCGACAGGAAGCGCTCTATGGCGTGGCGAATCTCGTCCGGCCCGCGCGCCACCGTATGTTCCAGTGCGCCGGTGTCGGCGAGGCGTCGCTTGAGGCGCCGGAACTCGCGGTAGTGATGCGCTTTCAGCGATGCACGCAGGTAGGCCTCGCCGTCGAGCGCGCTTTCCAGCACCGGCCGCTCGTTCGCTCCCGTGACGGCAAGCGGCAGCCTGCGCATCTCGGCCACCGTCTTGATGAGCGCGGCCACCGGTCCGTCCATCCGCATATCGGGGAAGACGAAGACCTTCGGCAGGTTGAGACGCGGCCGCGACAGCATGCCGAGGAAATCGTCCAGCACGCCAACCGGGTCGTCGCGATCGATCAGCGGCGTGCCCATCGGCCCGAACGGGCTCGACCATGTGCGCATGACCGGAACGCCGAGCGGCACCGCCGGCCGCTCGATCGAGTACGGCACCAGGAAGCGCAGCCGGCTGCGGTAATCGTCGCCATCGCGGATGACGGCGAGCCGTACCTCGCGGTCCTCCAGCCTGGGCATCGCCGGCGCCAGGAAGCGCGGATTGAAGAAGACGTTCGGCTCGACCGTGCGGGCGCTGAGATAGTCGAGTTCCTCGACGAGATCGAAGCCGGCCGAGGCCGGGTAGATGGCGAGCCGCCGCTCAGGCCGCCCATGCGCGATCAGTTCGAGCTGGGCCGCGTCCGCCGCATCGCGCGCCAGGCCGGCGAGGCCGGATACCATCGCGCCGGCCGGGCCGCCGCTGCTTTCTTCGATCAGGGGAACGGCGGCCATCAGGCAGGTCTCCGGGCGGGAAGGAAGATCACCATGGCGATGCCGAGCCGGCGCCAGACGGTGAAGGAAAGGGCTGCGGCCTCGAAGACCATGGCGAGCGTGGTCGAGGCGGCGGCCCCCCACAGGTGGAACTGCGGAATGAGCACGATGTTGAGGCCGATGTTGAGCGTCAGCGCGACGGCATAGACGGCGGCGCAGACGTTCTGGTTGCCGCTCATCGTCAGAAGGCTTTCGCACGGACCGACGGCCGCGCGCGCCACCACGCCGAGAACAAGCAGGAACAGCAGCGGATAGCCGGCGGCGAAGTCCGGGCCGAACAGGGAAAGCATGGGTTCGCCCAGCGCCAGCACCACCGCCGCCATCGCCAGCGAGGGCCAGAACGTCCACGACACGGTTTCGCGCGCGAAGGCGGCAAGCTTCTCCGGCTCGCCATGGGTGAACTCTGCATAGCGCGTCGCCGCCCCCGCCTTTACGGCGAAATAGACGAAATGCACCAGCGCGAGCGTCTTGACGGTGGCGAAGTAGACGCCGACGTCGTCGGGCTTCAGGTAGAAGCCGACCATCAGCACGTCCGCATTGGTGAGCAGGAAGAAGAAGCTCTCGACCAGGAAGATCGGCAGCGACACGGCGAACCAGTGGCCGAAGCGGATGGTCGTCGGGCCGCGTGGCAGGCCGGCGTCGATGGCGCGGGTGAGGCCGAGCAACTGGCCGATGCTGGTGACGTAGGTGGCCGCGATCGCCGCCAGGATGCCGGTGCGCGCGTCCGGCGCGAAGCCGGTGGCGAGCATCAGCGCCATGAGGGCGAGGATCAGCAGCGGCCGCACGATATAGGTCGGCAACAGCGCCGACAGCGCCCAGGAATGGCCGCGCGCGATGCCTTGCATGAGGTCGGACAGCGCCACCATCGGCAGGCAGGTGATGCCGAGCACGAAGGGCACGACGTAGTAGCTCTCGATCCAGCCGGAAGAGAGCCAGACGCCGAGCGCGCCGACAAGCGCGAACGCGCTGGACATGGCGAGCACGAACAAGCGGCTGGAGACAAGGACGCCGCGCAATTCCGCCAGCCGGCCAAGCTGCCTGTATTCGGGGATGAAGCGGACGACCGAGGCGTGGAAACCGAGGCAGGACAGGCCGCCGACGATGATCATCGTCGTCCACACCAATACCATGATGCCGTATTCGAAGGAGCCCATCCAGCGCGCCATGAGCACCTGGCTGACGAAGGCGATGACGGCCGAGACGATGCGGACGGCGAAGGCGATGACCGACATGCGGCCGGCCTCGCCGCGCGCGTCGGCGCCGGACAGCACGGCATCGATACGGCCCAGCAGCGGCCGGGCGCGCAACGCCAGACGTTGCGGCAGCAACCGTTCTGCCGTGGTCGCCGCGGAAAGACGCACCCTTGTTCTCCGTCTGCCCCTGTCGCCCGGTTTTAGGTCCGCACCCCTTAAGAAACGGTTGGGTGAAAGGGTGGCTTTGTTCCTGTCGCCGCTGCCGGCGGTTGAAAACGAAGCCTTTCCAGCAGTTTGCCGGCCGGTGGGCGGGACGCGGGTTCGCGCCCGGAAATGCGGCGAGGTTCAGTCAGGCTCTGCCGGCACCAGCACGTTCAGCGCGCCTGGGTGGATCCTGAATTCCGTCTCGGCTTCCAACGCCACCAGTTCGCCGTCCATCACCGCGCGCGGCTTGCGGCGGCCGGCGCGGACGGAAAGCACCACGCGGTCGGCCTGGTGGATCTCGACATGCTGGTTATCGCGCCAGCGGCCCCGCGCCATGTTGAAGGCGTGGCGCACAAGCTCTCCCGGCTGGCTGGCGACGTTGACGTAGATGCCCAGAACGCCGCCGGCCGGATCGTCGGCATAGGGCAGATGGCCCTCGCCGAACAGGTTGTTGGTGACGCCGATGCCGGTGGTGCGCGCCGCAATCTCCGCCTCGCCGATCGTCAGCGTGGCGTTGAGCGCCGGCGGGTTGCGCAGCGTCATCCAGGCGGCGCGGGCGGAGGCGCGCATCTTCCCCAGCCGCGAGCCGAAATCCATCTTCTCGCGCAACTGCACCATCCTGGCGTGCATGCCGATGGAGAACTGGTGCACGAACGGCTCGCCGTTGGCGGTGGCGATGTCCACCGCCCTGACCTTTCCGGCCGCGAAGGCCCCAATCGCGCCGTCGAGCGTCTGGGGAATGCCGAGCCCGCGCGCGAACAGGTTCATGGTGCCGGCGGGCAGGATGGCGAGCGCCTTCTTCTTGCCCATCAGCCGCGTCGCCGCCGTGGAAATCGTGCCGTCGCCGCCACCAGCCAGCACCACGTCGATGCCGCGGCGAGACACTGCCTTGTCGAGACCGGCGGCGACGCCCGCCCCACCGACGATATCGATCTCGACCTTGTGGCCGGCCGCTTCGAGGGTGGTGCGCATGCGCTCGGCAAATGCGTCGAGATCCGTCGTGCGCAACGTGCCGCCGTCGCGGTTCAGCACCGCCTGAAATCGCATGTCCCTCTCCATGTGATCGTTTCGCCAAGCAATCGGAAGCGCCGCGGAAACGGCAGGGAGCGGCAATGGTTCCGATCAAATATCGGGCGCTCCGCGCGCCGCAGGCCACGGAACGGAACCGGCATCACCACGTTGTGAACGGGTAGGACGCCACGCCGTGCCTGTCCGCAACAGGACAGGCCGGCATGGCGCATGAAAACCGCACGAGGAGAGACAACCATGACCCGCAAACTTTTGGCAACGACCGCGCTGGCGATGCTGTTGGCCTCCGGCGCCTTTGCACAGGAAACGACGACGCCGGCTCCGGCCGCGCCCGCGACCGAGAACGCCGCGCCGGCGGCTCCCGTCGTGCAGGCCGACGGCAGCCTGATGACCAACATCATCGGCGAGAGCGTCTATAACGGCACCGCCGACGATGCCGAGAGCATCGGCAAGGTGACCGATGTCGTCTTCACCAAGGACGGCCAGGCGAAATCCATCGTCATCGGCGTCGGCGGCTTCCTGGGCGTCGGCGCCAAGAACGTCGCCTTCGACTATGACAAGCTGAAATGGGCCGAGAAGAATGGCGACCGCTGGCTGGTGGCCGAAACCAGCAAGGAGGAACTGACGGCGCAGCCCGATTTCGATCAGACGCCCTACCTGCCCGCACCTCCGCCCACCGCCGCTGCCGGTGGCACGGCGGCGCCCGCGGGCGGCGATACGGCGATGGCGCCGACCCCGCCGGCTGAGATCGTCGAGCCGGATGGCACGCTGGCCAGCCAGGTCGTCGGCGAAAGCGTCTACAACGGCACCGCCGACGACGCGCAGAAGATCGGCGACGTCAAGGACATGGTGCTGAACAAGGACGGCAAGGCCGAATCGTTGGTCATCGGCGTCGGCGGCTTCCTCGGCATCGGTACCAAGAACGTCGCCTTCGACTACGACAAGGGCAAATGGGCCGAGAAGAACGGCGACCGCTGGATCGTCGTCGAGGGTGCCTCGAAAGAGCAGCTTCAGGGCCTGCCGGACTTCGACCGCAAGGCCTACGACCCGGTGCCCGCAAGCACGGCTGCGGCACCCGACGCCCCGCCGGCGGTGACGCCCGCGACCACGGCTGCCGAGAAGGGTGACGCGGTGACCGACAAGATGGCCGAGGCGCCGGCAGCGACCTCAGGCACGACGGCGACCGACGACACGCAGACGGCGGCCATCGACAAGTCCACGCTGACAGAGATGCCGGCCGACAAGATCAGCGCCGACAACCTGATCGGCACGACGGTCTACGGTGCCGACGACGCCAATATCGGCAAGATCGACGACATCGTGCTGACGTCGGACAACCAGGTGGATGCCGTCGTCGTCGATGTCGGCGGCTTCCTCGGCATCGGCGCCAAGCCGGTGGCGATCGGCATGGACAAGCTGAAGTTCATGACCGACAAGGGTGGCAAGACGTACCTCTACACCAACTTCACCAAGGACCAGCTCCAGGCCCAGGCCGCCTACGACAAGGGCAGCTATGCCGACAAGCGCGACGAGCAGCGTATGATGCTGCGCTGACGTTCGACGTAAAGTGAAGCGAAGGCCCGCGCCGGCGATGGCGCGGGCCTTCCCGCATGTCTTTCTTGGAGTGAACGAACGCCTATCCATTGTTCACTTTTTCAGCACAGATCATCCTGTGTTTGCCATCTGTGCCGTCGGCGGGATCGGCCTCATATTGGCAGGGACAGAGCGGCAAGGGCCGCCGGAACCCGAAGGGAGCAAGACCATGCTCGACCAGATCAAAGGGCTGCATCACGTCACCTCGATGGCGGGCGATGCGCGCCGCAACAACGACTTCTTCACGCACAAGCTCGGCCTGCGCCGGGTGAAGAAGACCGTCAACTTCGATGCGCCGGATGTCTACCACCTCTACTACGCCGACGAAGTCGGCACGCCCGGCTCGGTGATGACCTATTTCCCCTTCCCCAACATCGGCAAGGGCCGGCCCGGTGTCGGCGAGGTCGGCACCACCGTCTTTTCGGTGCCCGAAGGCACGCTGCCCTATTGGGAACAGCGTTTCGCCGAACAGGGCGTGAGCGGCCTGTCGCGCGAGGAGAAATTCGGCGAGAAACGCCTGACCTTCACCGGCCCCGACAATGACAGCTTCGCGCTGGTCGAGGCCAAAGGCGACGGCCGCGCTCCCTGGGTGAAAGGCGGCGTGCCGGGCGATGACGCCATCCGCGGCTTCCATTCCGTGTCGCTCAGGCTGCGCGACGGCGGCGCCACCGAGGAGCTCCTGAAATTCATGGGCTACGAGGAGGCGGACCGCGCCGGCAACATCAAGCGGCTGGCGATCAAGGGCGGCAACGGCGCCGACGTGGTCGACATCGAGACGCTGCCGGGCGCGAACTTCGCCGGCCTCGGCGCCGGCTCGGTCCATCACGTCGCCTTCGCCGTGGAGAACCGCGAAAAGCAGCTCGAAGTGCGCAAGGCGCTGATGGACACCGGCTACCAGGTGACGCCGGTAATCGACCGCGACTACTTCTGGGCGATCTATTTCCGCACGCCGGGCGGCGTCCTGTTCGAGGTCGCCACCAACGAGCCCGGCTTCGACCGCGACGAGGACACCGCCCATCTCGGTCAGGCGCTGAAACTGCCCGGCCAGCACGCCCATCTCAGGCCTTGGCTGGAAGAGCACTTGCAGCCGCTGGACGATTGAGGAGGAAGCCATGAGCATCGACGGCTACATCCATAAGGTCCTGCCCGGAAAGCCGGGCGGACCGCTGCTGTTCGTCTTCCACGGCACCGGCGGCGACGAGAACCAGCTTCCCTCGCTCGGCCGAGACCTCGTGCCGGGGGCGACGATCGTGTCGCCGCGCGGCGACGTGTCGGAGTTCGGCGCCGCGCGCTTCTTCCGCCGCACCGGCGAGGGCGTGTACGACCTCGCCGACCTTGCCCGCGCGACGGCCAAGATGGCGGATTTCGTGGCCGCCCACGTGGCGGCGGCGAAACCGTCGGCCGTCTACGGCCTCGGCTACTCGAACGGCGCCAACATCCTCGCCTCAACCGTCTTCGCGCGGCCGCAGCTGTTCGACGCGCTGGTGCTGATGCATCCGCTGATTCCGTTCGAGCCCCGGATCGACGGCAGCCTCGCCGGCAAGCGCATCCTCGTCACGGCGGGCCGTCACGATCCGATCTGCCCGCCGGACCTGACCGCGCGGCTCGACGCCTATTTGCGCGCCGCGAATGCCGATGTCACAGTGGAATGGCACGAGGGCGGCCACGAGGTTCGCCCCAACGAGATAGCGGCGGCCCGGACATTTCTGTCGGCCGCGCCTGTTGAACCTGTCGAAGGAGTGGAATCATGAGCGACACCTTGCCTCAGATCGAACGGGAAGACCTTGGCGGCGGCAAGGGTCGCTACGTCGTGCGCGGCCCTGACGGCGCCGAAGCGGAGATGACCTTTACCAGCATCGGCACGCACCAGATCATCATCGACCACACCGGCGTGCCGGACGCCTTCCGCGGCCAGGGCGTCGGCCAGCGCCTCGTCACCCGCGCGGTCGAGGAGGCGCGCGCAGCGGACAAGAAGATCATCCCGCTCTGCCCCTTCGCCGCCGCGCAGTTCCGTCGTCATCCCGAATGGGCCGACGTGCTGAAGCAATAATCCGCCCCGCAGGCCGGGGACGGGCTCGGACGGAACCGAGTCGGGGTCGAAGCCGTTTCTGGGGCGGAGGTTTCCGCCATGGAACACATCGCCGCCGTGCTTTTCATCGTTGGCTGTTCGCCCGATCTCGCCCAGTGCCGCGAGTTGCCGGCGCCGACACCGATCTTCGAGACGGGAGAGGACTGCGCCAGCGAACAGCCCTTCGCGCTGGAAGATCTTGCAGGCCGGGCGCCGCGCGTGCTCGGCACCTGCATCGCCGTCGATCCGGCGATGGAAGAAGAGGACGGCGAGATCGTCTGGAGCATCACCGATGGCAGGTTACAGGCCTCGGTTGAGAAGCCTTCCGTCATGATCGCCGCCAACACCCCCTGAACGCCCGAAAAAAGACTCTCTTAGCCAAGATGGAAGCAGGGCAGACGCGAACCGATCCGTTGTGCTAGAGATCGGCCTGCGCTGCAAAGCGAGGGACTGTTTCAAAGGCGAGAGGAGTACTTCATGCGCAAGATTTTGGTGGTCGTGGCGATGGTTGCCGCAGTGAGCGGCTGCACCACGACCGAGCAGGACGTTGGCGTCGGTTCGGCCGCGGGCGCCATCATCGGCGGCGCCGTCGGCGGCTGGAAGGGTGCGGCTGTCGGCGCGGTCGTCGGCGCCGGTTCGGGCCTGCTGGTGCGCAACCTGCGCAACGGCTACTGCCAGTATCGCAGCCCGCGCACCGGCCGTATCTACACCGCGCGCTGCAACTAGAGCCTGTCTCCCGAAGGGAACCTGAAGCGCAGCCGGCGAATCCGATAGATCGCGACGCGCTTCAGGCAGGCAACGAGAACGAAAAGGCGGAAGCCGGAGTCCCGGCTCCCGCCTTTTTTCCTGACAGAGCCTTAGCTGCCGAGCGGAATGTCGATCGTCACCTTCAGCCCGTCGGGCTGGAAATCGCGGCTGATCGTGCCATGCAGCTCGCGCGTGATGTTCATGTCGATCAGCTTCGTGCCGAAGCCCACCTTCGACGGCGCCTCCAGCTTCGCCTGGCCCGATTCGCGCCAGTTCAGCACCACCTTGCGCGCCCCGCCCCGCCCTTCGACCCGCCAGCCCACCTTCAACCCGCCGAAAGCGTTGGCGTCGCCGTATTTCAGCGCATTGGTCGCCAGTTCGTGGAAGGTCAGGCCGAGCGCCTGCGTCGTTTTCTCGTCGAGCAGCACCTGCGGACCCGCCAGCAGGCCGTCGGGAAGGTCCTTGCCGAATACCTGGCCGAGTTCGATGCGCAGCAGATCGCCGAGATCGGCCTTCTGCCAGCGCGAGCGCGTCAGCATGTCCTGCGAGGCGGCCATCGCCTGCAACCGCGCCGAGAAGGACTCCGAGAACTCTTCGATACCGTTCGATCCCGCCGCCGTTTGGCGGGCGATGGCGAGCACGCGGGTGATCGAATTCTTGATGCGGTGCTTCATTTCCTGAAGCATCAGATCCTTTTCGACCAGATTCATCTCCGACGTCTCGTGCAGCAGCGAAACGGCGTCGTAGGCGCGCTCCTGATAGCGCGCGATCAGGGCGATCGCGCCGGCAAGCAGCAGCCCGAACAGGCCGAGCATCACCGGGATGGCGCGCGACGACGGCGGCGTGAACGCGCTGGTGGGGCGAAACAGGATCGTCCATTCGCGCCCGGCCACGGTGACGGTGCGCGACGCGACGAGCTTGGTGCCTAGCCCCGATGCCGGCGGAGTCTCCGAGCGGAACAGCAGCCGCCCCGCCTCCGGTGCGCCGTCATAGACCTCGATATTGACCGGCAGCAGCGGCTCGCGCCGCAGCGCCGCCTGGAAAAACTGTTGTGCCCGAAAGGAGGCGAACAGGAAGCCGGTCGCCGTCTTGCCAGACGATTCGATGCTGTCCGGCGCGGTCCGCACGTTCAGCCGCACGAAGACGATGAAGCCGGCATAGGCCTGGTCTGCCCCTGTCTCCTCGCCCAGCATCGTCAGGCCGCTGGCGTGCTGTTCGTCGTCGGCCGCCGCCTTCTCGATCGCCGCGCGCCGCACGGGATCGCTCATCATGTCGTAGCCAATAGCCTTCTGGCTCGCCGGGTCGAGCGGCTCAAACAGCACGACGGGCGCCCGCCAGGGCGTATTCGAGGCCGGGAAGATGGCGCGGTCGAAGCCATGATCGCGGCGGATGATGCGCTCCGCCACCGCCTCGTCGCCCGCCTTGACCATCTTCAGGAAGCCGATGCCGCGCAGGCCGGCGAAATTGCCGTCGACGTCGAGCGCGTCGAAGAACGACTTGAATTCGCTGCCTGAAACATTGCCGTTGCGGGCGTCGAACAGCGCCTGGGTGGAGCGCAGCAGCGAAAGATGCAGGTCGACGCGGCTTTCGATCCGGTTCAGCGCGTCGTCCGCCGTTGCCGAGAATTTGATGCGTGCGGCTTCCTGCGTGGCGAAGTAGGCGAACCCCGCCATGATCAGGCTGGCCAACGCAACGGCCACGAAGGCCATGATTGGAAAGAGCTTTTTCAACTGCGGGGTTTCGCGCGCCGTGAAGTCCTGCCTCTTTCTAGCAAGTCCCCGCGTCAACGCAATGGAGGCGGCTTCACCGCCGGCCGGAACGGGATCAATCTTCCCTGATCGCGTAGCCGGCGCCGCGTATGGTACGGATGATGTCGGGCATGCGGCCGTTGTTGACGGCCTTGCGCAGCCGCCCGACATGGACGTCCACCGTGCGCTCGTCGATATAGACGGTCTCGCCCCAGACGTTGTCGAGCAGTTGCGTGCGCGAGAACACCCGGCCGGGATGCCGCATCATGAATTCCAGCAGCTTGAATTCGGTCGGCCCGAGCTTGAGCTCGTTCTTCTTGCGGTAGACCCTGTGCTGCTCGCGGTCGAGCACGATGTCGCCGACCTTCAGCATCGAGGACAGCACTTCCGGCTTGGCGCGGCGCAGCAGCGCCTTGACCCGGGCCATGAACTCCGGCGTCGAGAACGGCTTGACCAGATAGTCGTCGGCCCCGGTCTGGAGCCCCCTCACCCGGTCGCTCTCCTCGCCGCGCGCGGTCAGCATGATGACCGGTAGCCGCTCCGTCTCCGGCCGCATCCTGAGGCGCCGGCACAGTTCGATGCCGGACACCGCCGGCACCATCCAGTCCAGCACCAGAAGGTCGGGCACGTTCTCCTGCAGGCGCAGCTCGGCCTCGTCGCCGCGCGTCACCACCTCGACCTGGTAGCCTTCCGATTCCAGGTTGTAGCGCAGGAGGACGCCCAGCGGCTCCTCGTCCTCCACCACCATGATGCGCGGCGCGATCATTGCAACCATCCCGTCTGTGCCTTCACGCGGCCGGTGCCGGCATCGCCGTCTCGTCGGTCTTCGGCCGCGCCGCCGGCAACTGCTCGCCGGTCAGCACATAATACGCGTTTTCGGCGATGTTCGTCACATGGTCGCCGATGCGCTCGAGATTCTTCGCACAGAACAGCAGGTGCGTGCAGGCGGTGATGTTGCGCGGATCTTCCATCATGTAGGTGAGAAGTTCGCGGAAGACGGAGGTGTATTTAACGTCGATGCGCTCATCGTCGTTCCTGAGCCGCGCCAGCGCCGCCGTATCTCCGGCACGGTATTCCTCGACGACGCCCTTGACCTGGATCAGCACCAGTTGCGCCATGGCGTCGATGGAGTGCGAAAGATCGCGCGACATGCTGCCCTGGCCGACGGCGCCGACGCGCTTGGCGATGTTCTTGGCGAGGTCGCCGATGCGCTCGAGGTCGCCCGCCATGCGGATGGCGCCGACCACCGCGCGCAGGTCGTCCGCCATCGGCTGGCGCTTGGCGATGATGGTGATGGCGCGGTTGTCGAGCTCGCGCTGGCGCGCATCCATCACCACGTCGTCGGAAACCACGCGCTGGGCGAGCCCGGTGTCGCTCTCGATCAGCGCCCGCGTGGCGTCGCCGACCATCGTGCCGGCGAGGTCGGCCATCGTGCTGACAAGCCTGCTGATATGAGCGAGATCGTCGTCGAAGGAGGTGACCGTATGTTCAGCCATGATGCTGTTTCCGTATCCGTGCTGGCGGTCAGCCGAAGCGGCCGGTGATGTAGTCCTGCGTGCGCTTCTCGCGCGGCGAGGTGAAGATCTTCTCGGTCTTGTCGAATTCGATCAGCTCGCCGAGATACATGAAGGCGGTCTGGGCCGAGACACGCGCCGCCTGCTGCATGTTGTGGGTGACGATGACGATGGTGTAGTCGGCCTGCAACTCGTCGATCAGCTCCTCGATGCGCGCCGTCGACAGCGGATCGAGCGCCGAGCACGGCTCGTCAAGCAGGATCACCTCAGGCTTCACCGCCACGGTGCGGGCGATGCACAGGCGCTGCTGCTGGCCGCCGGACAGCGAGTTGCCGCTGGCGTCGAGCTTGTCCTTGACCTCAGTCCACAAGGCCGCGCGCTTCAGCGCCTGCTCGACGCGCTCGTCCATCTCGGCCTTCGTCAGCTTCTCGTAAAGGCGGATGCCGAATGCGATGTTCTCGTAGATCGACATCGGGAACGGCGTCGGCTTCTGGAACACCATGCCGATCTTGGTGCGCAGGAGGTTCAAATCCTGCGACCGGTCGAGGATGTTGGCGCCGTCGAGCATCACCTCGCCGTCGCCCCGCTGTTTCGGATAAAGCTCGTAGATGCGGTTGAAGACGCGCAGCAGCGTGGACTTGCCGCACCCCGACGGGCCGATGAAGGCGGTGACGCTGCGCTCCGGCAGGGAGAGCGTGATGTCCTTCAGGGCCTTCGATTCGCCGTAGTAGAAATTGAGGTTCTTCACCTCGATCTTGGTCTTCGGCGTCGCTGCGTTGATGACGTCG
>JBQCHN010000127.1:0-26648 GCA_051954615.1 Mesorhizobium sp.
AGCTTCGTCCAGGCGCCGTTCTTCTTCGACGACTTCACGCAGGCCTCGACGAAGGCGACGCCCTCGACGCCGTCCTCAACGGTCGGGTAGACCACGTCCTTGCCCGGTTTGCCGCCCTTGCGGCGCGCGGCGCGGATGGCACGGGCGGCTTCCTGGTAGATGTTGGCGAAGCCCTCCAGATACCCCTCCGGATGGCCGGACGGCACGCGGCTGACGCGGCCCGCCACCGGCATGGCGCCGGCGCCGGCGCGGGTGAGCAACTGCTTGGGCTGGCCGAAGGGCGTGTACCAGAGGTAGTTCGGGTCGGCCTGCGTCCACTCCAGCCCGCCCTTGGTGCCGTAGATGCGCAGCTTCAGGCTGTTTTCGTTGCCCGGCGCCACCTGGCTCGCCCAGATCATACCCTTGGCGCCCGGAGCCTTTCCCTTCGCCTTGAAGCGCAGCATGACGTTGGCGTTGTCGTCCAGCACGCGGCCGGGCACGAAGGCGTCGATGTCGGCCGACAGAGAGTCCAGTTCCAGCCCCGAGACGAAGCGGGCGAGATTGTAGGCATGGGTGCCGATGTCGCCGAGCGCGCCGCCGACGCCTGACTGCTTGGGATCGACCCGCCAGGACGCCTGTTTCTGGCCGGTCGCCTCGACAGCCTCGGTCAGCCAGTCCTGCGGGTATTCGGCCTGCACGACGCGGATATCGCCCAGCTGGCCCTTGGCGACCATCTCGCGTGCCTGCCGCACCATCGGGTAGCCGGTGTAGTTGTGGGTGAGCACGAAGACCTTGCCGGTCCTGGCGACCAGCGCCGCCAGCTTCTTCGCGTCGGCCAGATTGGACGTCAAAGGCTTGTCACAGATGACATGGATGCCGGCTTCGAGGAAGGTTTTCGCTGCCGGGTAGTGGACGTTGTTGGGCGTGACGATGGCGACGGCCTCGATGCCGTCCGGCCGTTTGGCTTCGGCCTTGGCCATTTCGGCGAAGGAGCCGTAGCTGCGTGCCGGATCGAGGCCGAGTTCGGCGGCCGATGCCCTGGCGCGCTCGGCATTCGACGAGAGGGCGCCGGCCACCAGCTGGAATTCGCCGTCCATGCGTGCGGCGATGCGGTGCACCGCGCCGATGAAGGCGCCCTGTCCGCCGCCCACCATGCCGAGACGGATCGGGCCGCCTCCCGTTTCCGCCTTCGATGCGCCGACCATTTCGTCCTCCCTTACAGCAGTCCCGTTATCGAACCGCCTAGATGCCCATCATCGCCTTGAGCAGCTTCTTGTCTTCCTTGCCGGCGGCAAAGTCGTCGAAGGCCTTTTCCGTCACGCGGATGATGTGATGCTGGATGAAGGGCGCGCCCTCGGCCGCGCCGTCCTCGGGATGCTTGAGGCAGCATTCCCATTCCAGAACGGCCCAGGAATCGTAATTGTACTGCGCGAGCTTGGAGAAGATACCGCCGAAGTCGACCTGTCCGTCGCCCAGCGAACGGAAGCGGCCGGCACGGTTCAGCCAGCTCTGGTAGCCGGAATAGACGCCCTGGCGGCCGTCGGGATTGAACTCGGCATCCTTGACGTGGAAGGCCTTGATGCGCTCGTGGTAGATGTCAATGAAGGCCAGATAATCCATCTGCTGCAGCAGGAAGTGCGACGGATCGTAGTTGATGGCGCAGCGCTTGTGGCCGCCGAGCGCATCGAGGAACATCTCGAAGGTGGCGCCGTCGAACACGTCCTCGCTCGGGTGGATTTCGTAGCCGATATCGACGCCGTGATCCTCGTAGACGTCGAGGATCGGCTTCCAGCGCTTGGCGAGTTCCTTGAATGCCTCTTCGATCAGGCCGGCCGGGCGCTGCGGGAAAGGGTAGAGATAGGGGAAGGCCAACGAGCCGCTGAAGGAGACGGTGACGTCCAGCCCCAGGTTACGCGAGGCCTTGGCGCCGGCCTTTAGCTGCTCGACCGCCCATTTCTGCCGAGCCTTCGGATTGTTGTGCACCTTGGCCGGGGCGAAGCCGTCCATCTGCGCGTCATAGGCTGGGTGGACGGCGATCAACTGCCCTTGAAGATGCGTCGACAGTTCGGTGATCTCGACGCCCGCGTCCTTGCAGATGCCCTTGATCTCGTCGCAGTAGGCCTTGGAGGATGCCGCCTTCTCCAGGTCGATCAGGCGTCCGTCCCAGGTCGGGATCTGGATGCCCTTGTAGCCCAGGCCCGCCGCCCATTTGGCGATCGACGGCAGCGAGTTGAAGGGCGCTGCGTCGCCCGCGAACTGCGCCAGGAAAATGGCGGGACCCTTCATCGTCGTCGGCATCGTGTCCTCCCGTGTGCCGGCGCAGCATAGCGTTTTCGCAAAGTCCGGCTACTTGCTTCGAAACGGTCGGGGCGTTTTCTCCACCCTTTATTCTGGTATGACCAAATATGGCGGTGAGGTCAAGGCGGCGCAGTGGTTTCGCCGTTTTTGTGGAATGACATAAATCGATATTATATATTGAAAATCAATATTTTGTATCTCGAAATGCTCAATCGATGCTCACTCCTTGCCGTGCCGTAGAAATTGCTGTAGAGGTCATCGAAAGCTCAATTGGTCTAACCAGTTTGAAAAACTGAGACCGGTGGGGGAGGAGCCGGCTGTGCGTTCGCGCATGGCCGACTGGACGGACAGTTACAGGCAAATCCGGGAAGGAACCGATCATGCATCTTTCGACGCACAACTGGATGCGGGCAGAGCCGCTCGAAGTCACGCTCAAGCGCATCAAGAAGTTCGGCTACGAATCGATCGAGATTTCCGGTGAGCCCGAGCAGTACAAGACCAAGGAGACGCGTGCGCTTCTGAAGGAATACGGCATCCGCTGCTGGGGAGCGGTGACGCTGATGCTGGGCGAGCGCAACCTCGCCGCCCGGGATCAGGGCCAGCGCGAACGTTCGGTCCAGTACGTCAAGGACGTACTCACCATGATCAGCGAACTCGACGGCGAGATCATCACGCTGGTGCCGGCGACCGTCGGCAAGGTGGTGCCGGACGGCACTGAGGAGGAGGAGTGGAAGTGGGTGGTCGACGCCACGCGCGAATGCTTCACCCATGCCAAGAAGGTCGGCGTCAGGATCGCCATCGAACCGCTCAACCGGTTCGAGACCTATCTGTTTAACCGCGGCGAGCAGGCGATGGCGCTGGCCGATGCCGTCTCGCCGGAATGCGGCATCTGCCTCGACGCCTACCACATCCACATGGAGGAGTTCGACGTCGCCGAGGCCATCCGCAAGGCCGGCAAGCGGCTGTTCGACTTCCACGTCGCCGACAACAACCGCTTCGCCGCCGGCATCGGCACCATCGACTGGAAGAAGATCGTCGGCACGCTGAAGGAGATCGGCTACGACGGCGCGCTGACCAACGAGTTCGTCGCTCCGGTCGATCGCACGCCGGCCAACCGTTATCCGGAAATGGTCGAGCGCAACCCGGTCGACATCTCGCCCGAACAGCTGAAGTTTATCCAGGATCATGGCTCCAGCCTGCTGACGGAGACGTTCTACACCGACCAGATGCGCATCACGGCGGAGACGATCCTGCCGCTGATCGGCAAGACGATGCCGGCCTGACAAGGCCCGCCGTCCGGCCATTCCCAGGCTCCATCCCGCCAGAGGTTCGAGACGACGATCATGCGCATCAAGACGGTCCAAGCCTGGTGGGTCCGCATCCCGATCGAAGCCGCACGGCAGCACCGCAGCGACTTCGGCCAGGTGACGACCTTCGACGCCGCCATCCTGCGCATCGAGACCGACGACGGGCTGGTCGGCTGGGGCGAGGGCAAGAACGCGGCCGGCAGCGCCGGCAGCTATGGCGCGCTCGTCCACATGCTCAACAACGAGGTCGGGCCGCAGCTTGTCGGCCGCGATCCGGCCGACATCGCGGTCATCTGGGAGATGCTCTACAACGGTTCGCGCCACCAGATGGCTGCCGCCGAGGGCCATGCCATGCCGCAACTGGCGCGGCGGGGCCTGAGCATCGCCGCCATCAGCGCCGTCGACATCGCGCTGTGGGATATTCTGGGCAAATCGCTCGGCCAGCCGGTCTGGCGGCTTCTCGGCGGGCGCAAGGCCGACCGACTGCCGGCCTATGCCTCCGGCGGCTGGGCCGACGCAGCAGGGGTGGGCGAGCAGCTTGCCTCCTACATCGAAAAGGGCGGCTTCAAGGCGGTGAAGATGCGTGTCGGCGCCATGGACGGCGCCGCGCATATCTCGGCAGGGCGCGTCAAGGCGGCGCGGCAGGCGCTCGGCCCCGCTGTCGACCTGATGGTCGACGCCCACGGCACCTATACGGTGGCGGAAGCCAAGCGCTTCATCCATCTCGTCGCCGACCAGGACCTCGCCTGGTTCGAGGAACCGGTGATCGCCGATGACAAGCCGGGGCTGGCCGAATTGCGCGCCGGCAGTCCGGTGCCGATCGCGACCGGCGAGAGCGAGGCGACGCGCTACGCCTTCCGCGACCTTGCCGTGATGAAGGCCGCCGACATCTTCCAGCCGGATCCGGGCTTCTGCGGCGGCATCACGGAGGCGATGCGCATCGGCGCGCTGGCCAGCGCCTTCAATCTGCGTTTTGCACCGCATCTGTGGGCCGGGGCGCCATGCTTCTTCGCCGGCCTGCATGTCTGCGCCGCCTCGCCAGCCTCCTTTATCGTGGAGTATTCGCTGGGCGCCAATCCGATGATCCACGATCTTGTCGAAGAGACTGTCGAAGCGAAGGACGGTATGATAGCGATCCCGGAATCGCCGGGGCTTGGCTTCACCGTCTCCGAGCGTTTTCTGGAGGCGCACGCGCAACGCTGTTGAGATGAAAGAGAAAAACCTTCTCGCCGAACTGGCGGCCTACCTTTTCGCCCATTGCGACAGCGAGAGCGGCCGCACGCCCTCCGAACGGGAACTGGCCGAGCACTTTTCGGTGAGTCGCGGCCAGATCCGCGAGGCGCTGGCCATCCTTGAAGCGATGCGCATCGTCGAGCGCCGCGCCAAGTCCGGCATCTATATCGACACCAAGCAGGCCAGCGTCGAGGCCATGGCGCTGTTCGCGCGCGCCGGCCTGCCGCTCGATCCGGTGCAGATCTACGAAACGGTGGAGCTGAGGAAGATCCACGAGATCAAGGCGGCCGAACTCGCCTGCGTGCGCGCGACGGAGGAGAATTTCGAGCGGCTGCGCGAAATCCTGAAGGAATCTGAGGAGCAGCTGGACGCCGGCCGCGGACTGGCGAAACAGGATCGCGACTTTCATCTGGAGATCGTGCGGGCGACCAAGAACAGCGTCTTCCATCGCGTCTGCTCGGTCTATTATGTCATGGGCGAGAAGCGCCTGCCGGTCTATTTCAACGACCCGGAACGCGGCCGCAAATCGCATGCCGAGCATATCCAGATCTACGAGGCGCTGCTGAGGCGCGACGGCAACCTGGCGCAGGCGCTGATGAGCGCGCATCTGCAAGGCGCCGAAAGCTACTGGAAGGGGCTGATCGGTGGCGCCGGCGTGCCCGGCGAGCCGGCGCTGGAACGGGCCTAGCTTCCGATGCCGAAAATCTATTCCACCCACCCGCTGCATCCGCGTGCGTCAGAGATGCTCGCCGGTGCGGGCGAGCTGGCGATCGCCTCGGCGCTCGACGGCGCCACATTGGCGCGCGAAGCGGCCGACGCCGACATCGTCATCGTGCGGGCGCCGCTGCCGGAAGCCCTGTTTGCCGGTGCCGGGCGGCTCAAGGCGGCGATCCGCCACGGAGCCGGGCTCGACATGATCCCGATGGAGGCGGCGACCGCCGCCGGCGTGCTGGTGGCGAACGTTCCTGCCGTCAATGCGCGCTCCGTTGCCGAGCATGTCATCTTCGCAGCACTGGCGCTTCTGCGGCGCTTCCGCATGATGGACCGCGACCTGCGCCGGGACGGCTGGCTGGCGGGCCGCGCGCATGCCGACCTCAACCACGAGCTGGCGGGCCGTACCATCGGGATCGTCGGGCTCGGAGCGGTCGGGCAGGAGGTCGGCCGCATCGCCGCGCACGGCTTCGGTCTCAGCGTGCTGGCGACGACGCGCAGTACGCGTGCCGCGCCGGAAGGCGTGCGCTTCGTGCCCATCGACGAACTGGTCGCCGAGAGCGATGTCGTGGTGCTCTGCTGTCCGCTGACGCCGGAAACGCGGGGTTTGATCAGCGCGGACCGCATCGTACGCATGAAGCCTGGCGCGCTGCTGATCAACGTCTCGCGCGGCCCGGTGGTGGACGATGCGGCGCTGGTCGCGGCGCTGCGCGAGGGCCGCCTCGGCGGTGCGGCGCTGGACGTCTTTTCGACCCAGCCGCTGCCGCCGGACCATCCCTATTTCTCGCTCGACAACGTCATTGTCACCCCGCACATGGCCGGTATCACCGAGGAATCGATGATGCGGATGGGAACGGGAGCGGCGGGCGAGGCGCTGCGCGTGCTCGCCGGTGAACTTCCGGTCAACCTGCGCAACCCCGAAGTCGTCGAGCGCTATCGACAGCGGTTTCCGGCTGCCGGCTGACGGCCGGTTTTCGCCGCAATCGCAAGCCAGGGTTGCGCCATGATGACTCTCAAGCTCCTGGCCGCCGTGCCGGTCTTTCTTGCCGCCGGTTCGGCCTATGCAGCTCCCGGCTCCTATGTCTACTGCGACAACGGGTTGCGTTGCGTGAAGGCGCCCTGCCCGTCGAACAATGCGCTCGACCTCAAGACCGGCGCGATCATCAAGGGCGTGTCTATCGACACGAAACGACTGCTTGAAAAGAACCGGCCGGCCGATCTGTCCGATCTGCTCTATGCCGGAAAGCTGGTGCTGCGCGGTTCCATCGAGCGGCGGACGGTCACCTATACCGGTAAGGCGTGCGAATTCTCCTACCTCGTTGCCACGGCAATCGAGCGAAAGGCGACGGCGGGCGAAGCCACGCGCTGCAAGGCGCGTTAAGCGCCAAGCAGCCTTTCCACCGCGGCGGCGATCGCCAGCAGCCGCCGGTCATGGCCGTTGCGCGCCACCAGCATCAGCCCCGCCGGCAGGCGGGTTCCGGGCATCGGCAGCGTGACGGCGCAGAGGTCGAACTGGTTGGCGACCTGCGTGTTTCTCAGCAAAAGGCCCTCGGTGCGGTCGCGCAGCCTTGCGTCGGCCGCCATGGCGGCGATCGGCGCTGCGAAAAGCGGCACAGTCGGCAGCATGAGCACATCGAGGCCGGCAAGGCGCTCGTTCATGGCGGCCGCCAGTTCGGCGCGCCGGCGCAGGGCGCGGATGTAGAAAGGCGTCGGCACGGCAGCGGCGCGCTCCAGCGGTTCCGCCATATGGGGATCGACCGGTACGCCGGCACCCGTCGCCAGCCAGTCGGCGTGGATTTCGGCGCCCTCCATCGCCGCGATTGAGGCGCGCTTGCGCGTCGCCTTCATCTCGGCCAGCAGGTCATCGATGCCGAAATCGGCGATATGCGATCCTGTAAGTCCAAGCTTACTCGTTATATCTTCAAAGGCGGCAGCGATTTCGTCCTCGGTGCCGTCGAACAGCGTTCCGCGCGGGACGCCGACACGCAGGCCGGAGAGGGATAAGGCGGGCAGGGGCGTCCATTCCTCGTCGGCCATGACGGCATCCGCCGCCGTGCATAGGGCGACGCTGCGAGCCAGCGGGCCGATCGAATCCAGCGTCGGCGACAGTGGAAAGGCACCGGAGAGCGGCACGCGCCGCGCCGTCGGCTTGAAACCGACGACACCGTTCAGGGCCGCCGGGATGCGCACCGAACCGCCGGTGTCGGAGCCGATGGCGATGTCGCTGGTGCCTTCGGCGGCCGACACGCCGGCACCCGAGGACGAGCCGCCGGGAATGAGGCTGGCATCGGCGGCGTTGCCGGGCGTGCCATAGTGCGGATTGTCGCCGACGGCGGTGAAGGCGAATTCCGTCATCGTTGTCTTACCGATGATGACGGCGCCGGCCCTTCGCAACCGCATGACGATTGCCGCGTCGGCGGTGGCGGACGCAGCACTGCGCCGCAGCACGGAACCGGCCAGCGTCTGCTCGCCTGCGACATCGAACAGGTCCTTGATTGAGACAATGGTGCCGTCCAGAGGCCCGAGCGTGACACCGACCTTGCGGCGCGCGTCGGCGGCATCGGCCGCTGCGCGGGCGGCTTCGATATAAAGTCTCGTGAAGACGCGCTCGTCGCCTGCTCGGGCTTGCAGACGCTGGAGAATGGTTTCGAGACGGTCGCGGGACGATGGCAAGGCTGCACTCCGGATTTAAGCCAAATCTATAGCAGGGCTGTCGGGGCGCGGCATCCCCGCTGGCTTGGGCCATCGATCCGAAGGACTATCCGTCCTGTCCGAAGGCTTCCACCGCGCCCGGCCGGCTCAGGCTTTGCAGCGCAGCCACCGGCTTGCCATCGATGCGCGCCATGACGGCGCGCGCCAGTTCGGTGCCTGCCAGCCGCACATCCTCGTTGACGACGTGGATTTGCGGGCGCAGCAGGTGCAGCAGGCGCGAGGCCTGCTTGGAAACGATGTCGATGTCGGTGCCGAGACGAAAGCCGGCGTCCTCGATGCCGGCGACCAGCGCGAAGGTGGCCGCACCCGCGCCGCTGACGATGCCGTCCGGCCGCACCTTGCGGCGCATCAGCTCGGCCGTGCGGGCACGGATCGCCTCGATGGAATGATCGACGGTGACGCCGGTCAGCGGCACTTCCGTCAGGCCGTGCTCGGCGAACGCCTCGGCGAAGCCGTCGCGCATGTGGTGGAAGTAGCTTAGGTTGGCGGGCGGCGCCAGAAGCGCCAGCCTGCGGCGGCCGAGCGCCGCCAATCTTTCCACAGCCTGTGCGGCGAAAGCCGTGTTGTCGAAGTCGTGGTAGGGGTGCTCGATGCCCATGGCGGTACGGCCGTGCGTGGCGAAGGGAAAGCCGCGCTCGGTCATGTAGCGCACACGCTTGTCGTCCGGCTCGGTGCGCGAGATGATGATGCCGTCGGCGGACGCCGTCTCGACCACATAGCGGACCGGCTCCAGCGGGTCGTTGTTGCGCGAATAGGGCGTGACGATGAGGTGGTAGGGCGTCGGCGCCAGCGCCTCCGAGATGCCGTAGATCATGTCGGAGACGAAGCCGCCGATCTGTTCCTCGGTGTCGAGCACCAGCGAGATGACGTTGGTCTTGCCGGTGCGCAGGCGCACGCCGGCGCGGTTCGGGCGATAGCCGATCTGGCGGGCCACGAGCTGCACGCGCTTGCGGGTCTCGGCGCCGATCTCCGGCGCGTCCTTCAGCGCGCGCGAAACGGTGGTGACGCCGAGCCCGGTCATGAAGGCGAGCGTCTTCAGCGTCGGCCGACCGGCCGTCTCCGTCTCGTCCGTTTCGCTGGTGTGATCGTCCCGATCCATCGCTTCCGCCCTGCAAGGCGCATAGCAGCCGCATCGCCGCTCCGCAATTGTCGCGGCGATGAATAGGCATGTTTATTCTGAAACGTTACAGGTATGCAATCACTTCGCTTCGGATTTCTCTAGAGGTGAAAGAAAACAATGCTTTGCTGGCAGTTTGGAAAAGCGATGTCCAGCCATTCCGACGGAAGGGTTGCACCGGGTGGCTTTTTGCCGTATCCAAAATCTGTAACGTTTCAGATTTCTGGGAGGAAAGCGAAATGCGATACAGAAGCGTCACCGCCATGCTGGCGGCGAGCGCCGCCGCCCTTGCCTTCGCCGGCAGCGCGGGCGCGACGGACCTGGAGGTGACCCACTGGTGGACCTCGGGCGGCGAGGCGGCTGCCGTCGCCGAACTCGCCAAGGCCTTCGACGCCACCGGCAACCACTGGGTGGATGGCGCCATCGCGGGCTCCGGCGATACGGCGCGGCCGATCATGGTCAGCCGCATCACCGGTGGCGATCCGATGGGGGCGACGCAGTTCAACCACGGCCGGCAGGCGGAGGAACTGGTCGAGGCCGGGCTTATGCGCAACCTCGACGATATTGCGGCGAAGGAGAACTGGAAGAGCGTCATCAACCCGCCGTCGCTGCTCGAAGGCTGCATGCTCGACGGCCATGTCTATTGCGTGCCGGTCAACATCCATGCCTGGCAGTGGCTATGGCTGTCGAACAAGGCCTTCGCCGATGCCGGCGTGGCGGTTCCAACCAACTGGGACGAGTTCGTCGCCGCTGCACCCGCGCTTGAGAAGGCCGGCATCACGCCGCTCGCCATAGGCAAGCAGGGCTGGCAGGAGGGCGGCCTGTTCAACAACCTTCTTCTCGCGATCGGCGGCAAGGACCTCTACCTGAAGGTCTATCAGGACAAGGACGCCGAAGCCGCCGGCGGGCCGGAAATGGCGAAGGTCTTCAAGGCCGCCGACGACGCCCGCAAGATGGCCAAGAATTCCAATGTCCAAGACTGGAACCAGGCCACCAACCTGGTCATCACCGGCAAGGCCGGCGGCCAGTCGATGGGCGACTGGGCGCAGGGCGAATTCCAGGTGGCGGGGCAGGTGGCCGGCAAGGATTACAGCTGTCTGGTCGGGCTCGGCATGCCGAACGCCTATATCACCACCGGCGGCGACAGCTTCTATTTCCCCAAGCTGGCCGACGAGGAAAAGTCCAAGGCGCAGGAAGAGCTGGCTTCGGTCATGCTGTCTCCGAAGACGCAGGTGGCCTTCAACCTGAAGAAGGGGTCGATGCCGGTGCGCGGCGACGTCGATCTCACCACCGCCAACGACTGCATGAAGAAGGGCCTCGAGGTGCTGAAGGCCGGCAACGTCATCAAGAGCACGGATGAGTTGATCAGCCCCGACACCAACACGCAGTTCAACGACCTGATGGCGGAATTCTTCGCCAAGCAGGACATGAGCGTGGAGGACGCGCAGAAGCGCTTCGCCGACATCATCGGCTCGGCCGACTAGGACGGCGCCAGGAAGCCGGCCCGGTTCCGCCCAGCGGGACCGGGCCATCCCCGTTACGCAACGAAGACAGCGATGCGCAGCCAGAGCGAACGCCCTAACCCTCTCTTTCGCAATCTCAATGCGAAGGTCGCCTCGATCCCGATGGTGCTGACCGCGCTCGTCGTCTTCGTCGGCGGCACGGCCTGGACGGTCCTCTATTCCTTCACCAATTCCAAGCTTCTGCCGCGCTGGAAGTTCGTCGGCCTCGACCAATACGAGCGGCTTTGGTCGACGCCGCGCTGGCTGGTTTCGATCGAGAACCTCTTCATCTACGGTGCGCTGTCGCTGATCTTTTCCTTCGTCATCGGCTTCCTGCTGGCGGCGATGCTCGATCGCAAAATCCGCTTCGAGGACACGTTCCGCACCATCTTCCTCTATCCGTTCGCGCTGTCCTTCATCGTCACCGGGCTGGTCTGGCAATGGCTGCTCAATCCCGATTTCGGCGTGCAGCACGTGGTGCGCTCGCTGGGTTGGGAGAGCTTTACCTTCAACCCGCTCTACGATCGCCAGCTGGTCATCTACGGCATCCTGATCGCAGCGCTCTGGCAGGGCACCGGGCTCATCATGTGCCTGATGCTGGCCGGATTGCGCAGCATCGACGAGGACATCTGGAAGGCGGCGCGGGTGGACGGCATCCCGGTGTGGAAGACGTATCTGTTCATCGTCATTCCGATGCTGCGGCCGGTCTTCGTCACCACGCTGGTCATCATCGCCTCGGCCATCGTCAAGGTCTACGACCTGGTGGTGGCGCAGACCGGCGGGGGGCCGGGCCATGCGTCGGAAGTGCCGGCAAAATATGTCTACGACTACATGTTTCTCGGCCAGAACCTCGGCCAGGGTTTTGCGGCTTCGACGATGATGCTGCTGTCGGTGGTCATCGTCATCGTTCCCTGGGCCTATCTGGAATTCGGACGGCGGGGGCGGCGATGAACGGGCCTGCCACGCTTGTGACGCCCGCTGCCGGCACCGATGCGGCAGCTTCCGACTTCGCGGAGCCCCGTGGCCGCAAGCCGCGCCGGGCGCTGTCGCGCCGCAACATCATCCTCTACGGCACGCTGTTCGTCGTGGCGGTCTATTATCTTTTGCCGCTCTACGTGATGGTCGTGACCTCCCTGAAGGGGATGCCGGAAATCCGGCTGGGCCATATCTTCGCGCCGCCGGTCGAGATCACTTTTCAGCCGTGGGTGAAGGCATGGGCCGAGGCTTGCACGGGCCTCAACTGCGACGGCCTCTCCCGTGGCTTCTGGAATTCGGTGCGCATCACCGTGCCGTCCGTACTGCTGTCGATCGCCATCGCCTCGGTGAACGGCTATGCGCTGGCCAACTGGCGTTTCAAGGGCGCGGAGGTGTTCTTCACCATCCTCATTGTCGGCGCCTTCATTCCCTACCAGGTGATGCTCTATCCGATCGTCATCATCCTGCGCGAGATGGGCCTCTACGGCACGCTGACGGGGCTGGTGCTGGTCCACTCGATCTTCGGCATGCCGATCCTGACGCTTCTGTTCCGCAACTATTTCGCTTCGCTGCCGGAGGAACTGTTCAAGGCCGCGCGCGTCGACGGCGCCGGCTTCTGGGGCATTTATCTGCGCATCATGCTGCCGATGTCGCTGCCGATCTTCGTCGTCGCCGTCATCATCCAGATCACCGGCATCTGGAACGATTTCCTGTTCGGCGTCGTCTACACCAAGCCCGATCTCTACCCGATGACGGTGCAGCTCAACAACATCGTCAACTCCGTGCAGGGAGTGAAGGAATACAACGTCAACATGGCGGCGACGCTTTTGACCGGCCTGGTGCCGCTGCTGGTCTATTTCGTTTCGGGAAAACTGTTCGTGCGTGGCATCGCTGCCGGCGCGGTGAAGGGGTGAGCGCATGAACCTGACCGTTCCCTCCAGCGCCAGCGTGTCCGTGCAGGACCTATCGCTCGATTTCGGCGCCGTATCGGTGCTGAAAGCGCTCAACCTCGACATCGCCGAGGGCGAATTCGTGGTGTTGCTCGGACCCTCCGGCTGCGGCAAGTCCACGCTGCTCAACTGCATCGCCGGCCTGCTCGACATTTCCGACGGCCGCATCTTCATCAAGGGCCGGAACGTCACCTGGCATGAGCCCGCCGAGCGCGGCATCGGCATGGTGTTCCAGTCCTACGCGCTCTATCCGCAGATGACGGTGGAGAAGAACCTGTCCTTCGGCCTGCGCGTCGCCGGCACGCCGAAGGACGAGATCGCCCGCCGTATCGCGCGGGCGGCGGAGATTCTGCAGATCGAACCGCTCTTGCAACGCAAGCCGGCGGCATTGTCCGGCGGCCAGCGCCAGCGCGTCGCCATCGGTCGGGCGCTGGTGCGAGACGTGGACGTCTTCCTTTTCGACGAGCCGCTGTCGAACCTCGACGCCAAGTTGCGCTCGGAACTGCGCGTCGAGATCAAGCTCCTGCACCGGAAGCTGAAGAACACGATGATCTACGTCACCCACGACCAGATCGAGGCGATGACGCTGGCCGACCGCATCGCCGTCATGCGCGGCGGCGTCATCCAGCAGTTCGACGCGCCGCCGGTCATCTACAACCGGCCGGTCAACCGCTTCGTCGCCGGCTTCCTCGGCTCGCCCGGCATGAATTTTCTGGAAGGCCGGCTGGAAGGCGGGAAAGGCGGCTGGCAGTTCGCCACCGACGGCATCTCGATACCGCTGTCCACCTATGGTTTCGAGCGGAACCCCGTGGCTGGATCGGCGGCATTCGGCATCCGGCCGGAGCATATCGCGCTGAACAGCGGCGAGGATTGGCCGTTTTCCATGAGCGGGACCGTCGAGGTGGTCGAGCCGATGGGCTCCGACACGCTGATCTGGCTGCTCGTCGCTGGCCAAAAATTCAGCGTGCGCGTCGGCGCCGAGCGTGCGCCGGCCGCCGGCGAGACGGTGACGATCGGCTTCGACCCGATGCGAGCCTCCTTGTTTGACGGCGAAGCCGGCACGCGGATTTGAGAATTTTCCTCCCAGCAAACGGACAGAAACGATGAACTGGTCATTCCAACTCTACAGCGCCCGCAACTTCCAGCCGTGGAACGCCGTGCTGAAAATGCTCGGCGTGGCCGGCTATACTGAGGTCGAGGGCTTCGGCGGTGTGTACGATGATCCGAAGGCGTTGCGGGCCGAACTCGACAGGAACGGGCTCGCCATGCCGACGGGGCACTTTTCCATCGATGCGCTGGAGAACGATTTCGACGGTGTGCGCCGGATCGCCGAGGCACTCGGCATGAAGCTCCTGATCTGCCCGTACCTGGAGGCGCAGGCGCGGCCGACCGATGCCGCCGGTTGGCGCGGTTTCGCCGAGCGGCTGGCGAAGGCAGGTGAGAAGGCGAAGGCGGCCGGCTACGGCTTTGCCTGGCACAACCATGATTTCGAGTTCAAGCCGCTCGCCGGCGGGTCGGTGCCGATGGACCATATCCTGTCAGCCGCACCCGGCATCGGCTGGGAGATGGACGTGGCCTGGGTGGTGCGCGGCGGCACCGATCCACTGCTCTGGATCGAGAGGCACGGCAAGCGGATTTCGGCGGTGCACGTCAAGGACATCGCCAGGGCGGGCGAGGGGCTGGACGAGGACGGCTGGTCCGATGTCGGCCACGGCACCATCGATTGGCCCGCTCTGTTCACGACGCTGCGCGCGAAGACCGCTGCCGAATACTACGTCATGGAACAGGACAACCCGAACGACATCGGCCGCTTCGCGCGCCGCTCGATCGCATCGGCCAAGGCCTGGTGAGCGGAGGGGACCATGGCGAAAAGACTCGGGATCGGCGTCATCGGTTGCGGCAACATCTCTGCCGCCTATTTCAGGCTCGCGCCGCTGTTTCGCGGCATCGAGATGCGGGCCTGCGCGGATATCAACATGGAGGCGGCGAAGGCGCGGGCGAAGGAGTTCAAGCTGCGCGCCGAGACGGTGGACGACCTGCTTGCGGCGAAGGACATCGACATCGTCGTCAACCTGACCATTCCGGCCGTACACTACGAGGTGTCGAAGCGCGTGCTCGACGCCGGCAAGCACGTTTATTCGGAAAAGCCGTTCGTCCTCTCGGTCAAGGAAGGGCTGGACCTGAAGAAACGCGCCGAGAAGAAGGGCCGGCGCATCGGCTCGGCGCCGGACACTTTCCTGGGCGGCGCGCACCAGCTCGTGCGCAACCTGATCGACACCGGCAAGGTGGGGAAAATCACCAGCGGCACCTGCTACGTCATGAGTCACGGCATGGAGCACTGGCATCCTAACCCGGATTTCTTCTTCCAGCCGGGGGCAGGGCCGGTGCTCGATATCGGTCCCTACTACGTCACCGACCTGATCCAGCTGATTGGCCCGGTACGCCAGGTTGCCGCCGTCGCCACCACGCCGGCGAAGGAGCGCACGATCCTGTCTAAACCGCGCAAGGGCGAGAAAATCCCCGTCAACACGCCGACGACCATCCATGCGATCCTCCAGTTCGACAACGGAGCGGTGGTGACTCTGAATACGAGCTGGGATGTCTGGCGCCATGGCCATGCGCCGATGGAACTCTACGGCGAGGCCGGCACGGTCTTCGTGCCCGACCCGAACTTCTTCGGCGGTGTTGTCGGCTACACCAAGGGCGAATCGGCGGTGAAGACGCTGCCGAAATGGGACCATCCCTTCGCCGTCGCCAACGAGAAGCATCCGCACGGCATGATGGCCAACTACCGCACCGCCGGCCTTGCCGACATGGCGCTGGCGATCATGGAAGGCCGACCGCACCGCTGTTCGATGGAACTGGCGCTGCACGCGGTCGAGGTAATGACCGGCATTTTGCGATCGGGCGAGACGGGAAAATTCGTCGCCATGCAAACCACATGCGAGCGGCCCGCCGCATTGGGCGTGAAGGAGGCGAAGGCGCTGCTGGCGAGGAAGTAACCTTGCCGTTTTATCTCAAACAGGCTGAATTGCGGGTGCGAACGGAGCGAGCATCGAAGGACGCGCCCGTAACGTCTTCAACTGGAAATATCCCATGCCCTATACTCCCGCCGAAGATCGCTATTCTTCCATGCTCTACAATCGCTGCGGACGCTCGGGCCTGAAGCTGCCGGCAATCTCGCTCGGGCTTTGGCACAATTTCGGTGACGACACGCCGCATCGCAACAAGCAGGCGATCGTGCGCAAGGCGTTCGACCTCGGCATCACCCATTTCGACCTCGCCAACAACTATGGCCCGCCGCCCGGTTCGGCCGAACGGGCCTTCGGCGAGATCCTGCGCACCGATTTCGCCGGCTATCGCGACGAACTGATCGTCTCGACCAAGGCCGGCTACCAGATGTGGGCCGGCCCTTACGGAGAATGGGGCGGCCGCAAATACCTGCTTGCCAGCCTCGACCAGAGCCTCAGGCGCATGGGGCTCGATTATGTCGACATCTTCTATTCGCACCGCTTCGATCCCGACACGCCGCTGGAGGAAACGATGGGCGCGCTCGATCATGCGGTGCGCTCAGGCAAGGCGCTCTACGCCGGCATCTCCTCCTACAACTCGCAGCGCACGCGCGAGGCGGCCGACATCCTGCATCGGCTCGGCACGCCCTGCGTCATCCACCAGCCGAGCTATTCGATGCTCAACCGCTGGGTGGAGGAGGACGGGCTGCTCGATACGCTGGAAGGGCTCGGCGTCGGCTCGATCGTGTTTTCGCCGCTGGCGCAGGGCATGCTGACGGATAAATATCTCGGAGGCATCCCCGAAGGCAGCAGAGCCAGCCAGGGCAAGTCGCTCAGAACCGCCTTTATCAACGAGCGGGCTATCGCCAACATCAAGGCGCTGAACGACATTGCCGGCAAGCGCGGCCAGAGCCTGGCGCAGATGGCGCTGGCCTGGGTGCTGCGCGGCGGTCGCGTCACCTCGGCGCTGATCGGCGCCAGCCGGCCGGACCAGGTGGAGGATTGCGTGGGCGCGCTGAAGAACCTCGATTTCAGCGAGGCGGAACTGGCCGAGATCGACCGTTACGCGCGCGAGTCCGACATCAACCTTTGGGCCGCCTCGGCCGAACGCAAGGGGCCGCCGCGGAAATAGATCGTTTCACGGAAACGGTGAAACGATCTATCTCTTTGTTTTGGCCGCATTTGTGCGACGCCAACGATACCGTCTGGCTGCAAAATGCTCTAGGCGATCAAGACGGAAGCCGCGGGATTTCTCCCGCCGCCCGAAGTCTGTTCTAAAACAGCCTTACGTCTTCGGCTTCTGGGCCGTGCCGTTGCCCGGTGCCTTTTCCGGTTCGGGGGCAGGCGTTTGCATCTTGGCCTCGACCCAGGACACGTAGTTGCCGAGTCGGGTGTAGACGCCATAGGCGTTCTTGTGGCCGCAGGCGGCGGTGCCGTCGGCCGGGCCTTCGCCCCAGGAAACGACGCCGATCTGCTCCGGCCCATCCTTGCCGTCGACGAACAGCGGGCCGCCGCTGTCGCCGTTGCAGGCGTCGCGCTGGCCGCTGGTCGTGCCGGCGCAGATCATGTTGGCCGTCAGCGGATCGCGCATGTCGGAAGCGATGGCCACGGCCCCCGCCTCGATGCCCTTTTCCGAATAGCGCATGCGGCCGGCGAGCTGGCCGAGTGCCATCCTGAGGTCGCTGGCGTAGATCTGCTTGATGCCGCTGTTGCAGGCCGCATTCGGCTCCAGGTCGAGGTCGGCGACCATCAGGTCGTTGGGGAAGGTGCCGTCCTCCATCATGCCCCAGCCGGTCACCGTGGTCTTGCCGCTGTCGGGCGCGGCGGTGGCGCTGATCCTGATGATCGGCGCGTCGACAGGTTCGGCGAGCCGCAACAGGCCGAGGTCGTTGTCGAGCGTCTCGGTCGAATAGCCTTCGTGGACGACGACCTCGCTCACCTTGGCCCGTTTGCCTTCGGCGAGATGGGTGGCGCCGATCAGCACGGTCACCGACTCCGGATCGATCGCTTCGCCGCTGTCGGACAGGCAATGCGCCGCCGTCAACACCCATTGCGGGGCGATCAGGCTGCCGCCGCAGAACTGGGCGTTGGGCTGCGAGTCGGCGCTCTCGTCCAGCCGCTCGCTGGTGAGCAGCGCGACCTGGAACGGATATTGTCCTTTCTCGGCCTCTTTGCCGCCGAAGACGCGATCGGCGCCGTCGGGATTTTCGGCCTTTGCCTTGTCGCGCGCCTCGGCGACGCGCTTCATCGGCGATACCGCCGCTTCCGGTTTGGCGGCGTCCGCATATGCGGTGCTGCCGACCGCTGCCGTGGCGGCGAGCGCCAGCAGCGATGCGGCGGCGAGCGATGCAGCCCGGTCGATGCCCACCCGATTGATGCCCATCCGATTAATGAATGTCACCTGTGTCCTCCTGAGACGGTTGTTCCCCAAGGCAGGCGGCGTGCCGCTCGCTGCGGCGCGCCTCGTCGCTGGCAATCCATGGATGTCCGTGCGTGCCCTGCCCTTGCGGACCCTATAGCCCCCCGCGGGCTACGTGGAAGCGATTTGTCGTTTCCAAAATGGGATTATTTTGGGCAGACTGCAAAGGGTGCGCCGGGGGTGAAGATACGGCCGCGATAAGGGGGATCGCGGGGGCGCCGGCATTTTCGAATGCCACCACGATCTCGACAACATTGTTCTGTTCTGATCCAGCCCTTGCTGACTTTTGGGAGAGTCTCAACGTGACAAAACTGACAAAGACCATCATTGCGTCCGCGCTTGTGTCTACGGCCATGTGGGCGTTGCCTGCCACGGCGCAGCAGGCCGGCAGCGCCAATGCCGGCAACGGCGAAAGCATGCGCGACGTCGGCTCGGACGACTTCAAGCCGGGCCGGGCCAAGCCGATCGCGCCGCCGAAGCTGAGCGAGGACGAAGCCAGCCGCGCCGCGCCGCTGACCGACGAGGACACGGCGGTGAAGTCCTACGGCGTCGTCGGCAAGTCGGCCGACGGAAAGGCCATCCAGGAGGCGCCGAGCGAGGCGATCCGCAATCTTGTGATCGAGGAGATGAACGCACCGGCCGACGGGGGGCAATCCGGCGACGATGCGACATCCGGGCCGCAGAAGACCGAAGATCCGGCACTGAACGAGGGGGACGAAGCCAACCGACAGGTGTTCGGCGAAGACGACCGCGTGCAGATCAAGAACACCAAGGTCTATCCGTTCAGCGCCATCGGCTATCTGGAGGCCAAGTCGCCCAAGACGGGCAACTACGGAAGCTGTTCGGCGACGCTGATCGGCCCGCGCACGGTGCTGACCGCCGCGCACTGCCTCTACAGCCATGAGGACAAGGACTGGCTGGACGAGTTCCTGTTCGTGCCGGCGCTCAACGGCAGCACCGCCGACGACGCCCCGTTCGGCGCCTTCACCTATGACAGCGCCTATATCCTGCAGGGCTTCATCGACAACTATCAGGGTTACTACGGCTCGGTCGTGCCGTGGGATCTCGGCATCGTCACGCTGAAGCAGGACGTCGGCAACAGCCTCGGCTGGCTCGGCTATTCCAACTTCGACGATCTCGGCGACTTCACCGCCAACATCGTCGGCTATCCGGGCGACAAGCCGATGGGCACGATGTGGCGCGCCACCTGCGACGTGATGGCGGAGAATGTCGGATCGGAGAATTTCGCCTACGATTGCGACACCTATCCGGGTTCCTCGGGCAGTTCGGTCTATGCCTACGACAACAAGTCCAAGCAGCGCATCATCACCGGCGTGAACATCGCCGAAAGCCCGGACGCCAACACGGCCATCCGGCTGAACGCCGTCAATATCGAGTGGATCAACAGCCTCTGGAAGTAGGCCGGAGGGTCGCTTGGTCGGCGGCCGATCCATCCTTTCTCGGGCCGGCGGCGGGATGATCCGCCGCCGGTTTCGCGTTCACTGGAAGCCGACTTCGACACTGGACAATACCCCGCAGGGCCTCTCTTGCGCGGCGCCGAAGCGCCGATTACGCTTGGTCATCCATAGGCATCCATTCGGGGGGACGGATGAAACGGGCAGGGATGCGGTTCCGGTCGATGCTTGCGGCGACGGTGTGCCTGCTTTGCGTGGCCATGCCGGCGGTGAGCGCCGAGGGACAGGGAACGAGCACCGCAGGCGCATGGGCCGAAAGGGTGCAGATCCTCTACGACGCCGAAACGCGCTCGGTGGCGCGCAGGCTGGTGCGGGTATGGGATTTCCATCCGCAAATGAATCTCGATTTCGTCTGGGAACCGGCCGCCAGCCCGTCGCCCAATACGACTGTCGCGGCGGACGGAACCGTCACCGGTAAGGGCAAGCTGGTCTGGCGCGTGCGCGGCTCCGCCAGTTACGATCCGGCGACGGTCTATTCGAGCTATTTTGGCGAGATGAAGGACGGCCGGCCCAACGGGCAGGGCAGGCTGGAAATCCGCACCGGCGAGGTGTTCGAAGGCCAGTGGGCCGCCGGCGTGCTCGACGGCCAGGGTGTCCATGTCGATACTGCCGGCAATCGCTACGAAGGCGGCTTCGTCGCCGGCCTGCCGAACGGCAAGGGCCGGTTTCTGTCACGCACGGGCGAGATTTTCGAAGGCACGTTCGTCAACGGCCGCAAGGACGGCAAGGGCCGGACGCGGCTTGCGGGCGGCACAGTCTATGAATCGCAATGGGCGATGGGACGCGAGGTCGGCGCCAGCCGCCCCGACGTGCTGGCCGATGCGCGCGTCGGCGGCCTCATCAAAGCGCAGGCGGGCGGCGGCGACGCCGGCAAAGTCGAGATCGGCGTCGTCGTCGACGACCGCATGACGCAGCAATCCGACATGCAATACCAGCATCTCGTGCGCGACGAAGACGTCGCCATCTATCCGGTATCCGAGGAATACAACGCCGCCTGGAACGGCGACGGCACCGTCCGGGCCGGTGGCGACTATTTTCAGGGCATGGATTGGGAAACCGCGCCGGCCTTCGCCGAGGTCGGCCTGGAGACGACGGGCAAGGGGCGCGTCAAGCTCAAGGGCCTGGAGATGAAGGTCGCCTCCAGCGAGGCCTATCGCAAGCCGATGCTGTCGCTTGAAGAGCACAATGGCTGCGTCGGCTTCCGCCCGGACTTTTCCATCCTCAACAACGGGTGGGGCGAGGCCAAGGACATGAAGGTGTCGATCCGCTTCCGGCGGATGGACGAGCAGACCTTCGAACTGGTCGGCGACCCGAGCCCGGCCTATACGGTCGACGCCGGCACCTTCGCTGACGGCGTGGACGTCTCGATCAAGGACGTGCTGCAGCAGGCGGGCGTCGATACGGATGCGCTGGAAAAGGAACGCTTTACCTGCCCCTCGCAGGATGCCTTCGCCGTCTGCCGGCGGCAGGTGCTCAACAAGGTCAATTTCGGCGCGCTTGCCGACTACGTGTACGGCTCGATGAATTTCATGAACCTGACGGGCGTCGGCACGCTCGACTATTCATGGACAGACGACTACGGCAACACGGCACAGCAGAGCGAAGCGTTCCAGCTCAATCTGACTCTGGCCTATCTGGAGACGCCTGAGGAAGCGGCCGAATGCGGCGACGGCTTCGGCGGCTCGCCGGAGGCCACGCGCTATCAGGACGTCGAGTTTCCGATCGACAAGCACGACTACGTCATCCCGATGCCGGTGCGCGGCAACCGCAACATCGAGTCCTATACGGCACGGCTGAAGATGTGGTCGTCGATGTCGTCGATCCACCGCTTTTCCATCGCGGCCAAATTCGCCGACGGCTCGGTGCGAGAGAGCAAGCCGGTGACGTTCTTCTATTTCCGCCCGAAGGAAACTCGCTTCGAGAGCAAGACGGAACCAGCCGCCTGCTATCTGCCGCGCAACGTTCTCGGCTGCGGGTAGCAGCTCGGGAAGTTCTTGATGCCTTTCCGGATCGGCTCCGGGTGGGCGTCAGTTGCGGCCCCTATCGAAGTAGTTCGGCAAGGGGATGAGCCGGCAAAAGACCGTGCCCTGGGCGAAGACGCGTATCTCCAGCATGGCGCCCGACGCGCGATCGGCGCCTTGGTCGAACAGGAAGTTGCCGAGCGAATAGACTTCCACCGTATCGCCGCCGCCGAGCGATGTGAGCCTGCCGCTCGACACATGCGGATGGCCGCCGGCGACGATGGACACGCCGCGCAGCCGCATCGCATCGGCCAGTGCGACCTCGCGGGCGGAGGGCTCGGTGACGTATTCCTGGCCCCAGTGGACGAAGGCGACGATCGGGCGTGAGGCGTCCGGCCGCACCAGCCGGTCGAGCAGGGCAGGGGAGACGAGATCCTTGAAAGCCGAGCCGTTGGTGTCGATGTCGGTCAGGCCGACAACGTCGAGATCGGGAAGGGCGAGCGCCTCGCCCTGGCCGAAATGCGCGATGCCGGCGGCATCGAGCGCGGCGACGGTTTCGGCATAGCCGGACGGGCCGAGGTCGAAGGCATGGTTGTTGGCCAAGCCTGCCCCGACGACGTTCAGGCGCTTCAGAAAATCGATGGTCAATTCCCGCGGCATGGCAAGCGTCATGTCGTCGATCGCCTCCGGCACGTTGGGCAGCACGACGCCTTCGAGATTGACCACCAGCAGCCGTCCGCCGGTGACGGACAGGACATCGTCGGCGATGGCGTCGGCGACGCCGTCGCGCAGCAGGACCTTCTTCATGGCGCGGCCGAAATTCACGTCGCCGGCGAAGTAGGTCAGCCTGTCCTGCGGCCGTGTAGGGTTGTTGAAACCGGTGTCGAACGCGCCGAACAGCACGACCATGTAGCTGGTGGTGCGCTGTTCATGAGCCGGTGAACGCTCCTGCGAGTTCTCGTTGGCGACGACGAGAGGGCGGGCACCGAACAGCTCGGCCTGCAACCTGGTCTGGACGTAGAGTGCGCCGACGGAATCGGCGTGGTCGGGCTGGCGCAGCGCAGCGATATCGTCAAGCGCGCCGGCGGCGAGCAGGTTGAGCGTCTGCTGGTCGAAGCGTCGGGCCTCGTGCTGCGGCAGGAAATGCGAGAAGTCGGTGGATTCGACGACAAGCGTATCACTGTCGACGATGGGTTTCAGCGCCTCGGCGAGCCTGTCCCAGTCGGCGCGCTTGGCCTTGGCCGACATGGCGACGGGCACGATCTCGGCGTCTGGAAAATAGTGCCGCAGGAAAGGCAGCAGGGCCAGGACGCCATGTTCCTCGGAAAACAGGCAGGAAATTTCCACCATGTCGGCATGTCGCGTCAGCAGGGCGACGGCGTCGCGATCCGTTTTCACCGGGCCTAGGACGGTGTCGAAGCCATGCTGCGTGGTGGCGAACGGCTTTTTGGAACGGTGAAAGTGGTCGGGTGCGAGGAGCACGATGCGCTTATAGGAAAAGTTGGATGCGGCATGGATACCGAGCGCCATGAGATCGGCCGCCAACAGGTGGTGCGGCACGGTGATGCCAGTGAGCCGCCTGTTCGATGTCTGCGTATCGGCGACGGCGGCGATGGCCTGCTGGAACTGGCCTGCGTCATCGTAGAAAGGGCCGAAATTGCCGGCTGCGGGCGGGCAGGTGGGGGCAGCGCGCGCGAGCAAGGGAAACAGAAGGGCAAGGAAGAGGACGATCAGCCCGGCTGCGTTCAGCCGGTTTTCGGTCATGCGTGGATTGCCGGGCTTGGGACGGCTCACGGCTCGGCCAGCACGATGTTCTCCACGCCGCCGACATAGTAGAACGGCTTCTGCTGGGATTGGGTCAGGCGCACGACTTCCTTGGAGATGTAGTCGGCCAGCCCGAACAGGGTGACGCCGCTGTCGGATGTCCTGGCCTTGCCGCGCAGGCCTTCCAGCACGGAATAGGTGAAGACGCCGTGGCCGAGTTCCGGCAATTCGGCGGCGGTGTTGTTGGCGGCGGTGGCCGAGAAGACGACGATGCGGGCGTCCTGCGCGTCCTTCTCCAGCCTCGGGTTGAAGGCATTGGCCGCGTGGCAGGTGTCGAGCAGCATGAAGCGCATGCCCTTGGCACGCTCGACCGATTTCTGGATGTCCGACCAGTCCACCAGCGAGGAGCGTTTCCAGCGCTCGGCGTCCTGTTTGCGGCCGTCGGTGGGGATGAAATAATAGTCGTCGTCGATGTTGATGCCATGGCCGGCGACGAAGACGATGGTGGTGTCGTTCTCGCCGGGCTTGTCGAGGAAATCGGCGAGCTGGTCGTCGATCGTGTCGGAATCCGGCTCCAGCACCTCGCCGCTGCCGGCGAGCGCGGCGCTGTCGATGGTCGCGTCCTTGTTGACCAGCACCAGCGATTCCATCGAGGAAAAGAGCGGCGCGCTCTTTTCCATCACCACCTTGAGGAAGCCGGTGGCGTCGTCCACCGGGTAGCGCAGGTCGCATGGGCGCCCGCCGCAGGCGTCGGTGAGGAACGGATATTTGTCGACGCCGATGACGGCGAGGTAGAGCTTGCCCTTGTTGGCCGCCTTTTCCTTCTTGCGGGCGAGCGCGGTGACCGAACGTTCGGTGAGATAGCCGAATTCGTTGGTGCCGGTGATGCGAATAGTGTTCTCGCCGTCCTCGACCGGCACTTCGACGACGGTCGTGGCGCCGCCGTCGGCCGAGCGTGCAGTGAAGGCGCCGACGTTGCGGCTGTTGGACAGGATGGAGAAATCGGCGACGTCGGCGCCGCCTTCCCTGGCGCCGGTGATCTCGACGGCGACGAAGCCGTCGCGAACGCCGGACTGATCGGCGGCGACACGCGCCTGGAACTCGGGCGGCTTGCGTTCCAGGAGCTTCTGCAACTCGCGGTCGATCCCGGGCCTCAGTTCCTTGATGGCATCGTCGGCGCTGCGCAGGATGATGGCGCGCCGCACGATCTCGGGACTCCACAGATAGCGCTTGAGCTGGTCGCAGCGGATGTAGCGGCCTTCGCGGTCACGTCCTTGGTTGACCTGCCAGCCGATCAGTCTGTCGCCGTCCGGCGAGGAATAATAATAGCCCTGCGGGGTCCAGGCGATCCATTCGGAGCCGGCGAAGAACATCGAGACGATCAGCTTGCGGGTCTTGAGGTTCCACAGCCGCAGCGTCTGGTCGGCGCTGCCGGTGACCAGCAGGCCGGCCTTCTCCGCCGCAGCCATGGCATGGATCTCGCCGGTATGGCCGGTGAACTCGCCCGACACGCGTGCCGTCTCGGTGCGGTATTCGAGCAGAGTGCCGTCAGTGCCGCCGGTGATCAGGCCGAGGCCGTCGCGGATCAGCGTGAAGGCGGCATGGGCATAGCCGTTCTGCGGCGTGTTCTCGATCGTATGAGGTGGCTTGCCGCCGTTGCCGATCTCCAGCACGGCGTTTTCCAGCCCTTCCTTGCCGCCGGGCCTGGCCGTCAGCGACCATTGACCAATGGTTGCTTGCGCGCGTAGGAAGCCTTCCTGCCACTCCACCGGCATCGGACTGTCGAAGAAGCGCTCCGCATTCGGCAGCGCCAGGGCAGCGGTCAGGGTCCCGAGGTCGGCAGGGCAGGCGACCTTGTCGGGGCAAGGATTGGCGTTGCCCCATGCCACGGTACCGCCCGCCGCGTCGATGCCAACCGCCGTCACCGGCTGACCCTTGCCCTGCAGCACCGCCTTCTGCTCGCCGGTCGCCGGGTCCCATATCTGGATCGCATGGCGGGTGCCGCCGGCGGTGGCCACCAGCGAGCCGTCGGCATTGGCGGTGCTGGCGAAGACGGTGCCGTCATGGCCGGCATAGGTCAGCACCTGTTCGCCGCTTTCCACGTTCCAGACGACCGAACGGTTCCTGTCGGCGCAGCGGTAGCCGCAGGAGGCGACGAGTCGCGTTCCCTTGGCGGCGAACGTCAGCGAGCCGATGAAGAAGTCCTGCTTCGGCATGGCGCGGGCCAGCGCGCCATCCGCTGCGCGCCAGACCTGCACCGTGCCGTCGGCCGAACCGGTGGCGAACTGCGCGCCGTCCTGCGAGACGGCGAGCGCCATCACCGGCGTGTCGCGCAACGGTTCGGCCTCGTCGGCAAGGGCGATTTCCTCGCCGTCCTCGAGGCTCCACAGGCGGATGCCGTTGTCGGTCGTTGACGCTGCCAGCCGTGTACCGCCGGCAGCGAAGGCCAGTTTGTCGAGGTGCCAGGAATCGGCGTCGAGCGTCCTGTCCTCGGCCCAACCGCTTGCGGCTGTGTCGTCGCGCCGCCACAGATAGACCATGCCGTCGGCACCGCCAGCCGCCAGCCTCTGGCCGTCAGGGGAGAAGGCCAGGTCGTAAATTTCGTATTGCGGGCCTTTCAGGACCGCAGCCATGCGCCCGGTCGAGAAATCGAACAGGCGCACGTCGCCATAGGGCGGCTTGTCGCCGATGCCGGCGCCGAAATAGCCGCCGGCGGCAACGGTTCTGCCATCCGGCGAGACGGCGACCGCATAGACCTTGCCGTCAGGTCCAGGTCCCATATAGCCGCGGATGGTGCGCAGCGTGACGCCGCTCTGCCAGTCCCAGATGCGGATGGTCTTGTCGTCGGAGGCCGAGACGATTTCGTCGCCGTCGGGCGTGAAGGCGAGATCGGTGATGCGCGCTGTGTGGCCGCCGGCATCGAGGTCGAGACGGAAATCGGCACCGCCCTCTGCGCGGGCCTGCGCGGCGGCAAGCAGGACCGATGCCGCCAGCAGGAGGCATATGGTCAGGATACGCCTTAGCCGATCTCCCACGGCCCGGCCCTCAGAGCCCGAACAACGAGGAAGGCTCTTCCTCGTTGACATATTTCTCGATCGGCAGGGCATAGGTGGCGGCGCCTGTCTTGCGCTGCTTGCCGACATAACCGGAGAAGTAGCTCCAGAACGAGACGGCGTAGTCGCGGAAATAGGCGTCCGCCATCTTGCGCGAGCACAGGCCGCCGTCGACGCAGAA
>JBQCHN010000128.1:0-3008 GCA_051954615.1 Mesorhizobium sp.
GCGTCGATCTCGCGCTCGATCGGCTCTCGCTCCCACGGCGCCTCGGCCAGGCAGAACAGCGTCCAGCCGAGCGCGCGCGCCGTCGTCTCGTGGCCGGCGCCGATGAAGGTGATGATGTTGTCCTCGATCTCGTCGCGCGTCAGCCCGGCGGGGCCTTCGGCCTTGAGCAGCAGGGTGAGGAAATCCTGCGGCGCGCCGGCGGGATCGTGCTTCAGCTTCTCCTCGCGCAGGGCCATCGTGTCGCTGACGACACCACGGAAATAGGCCATGACCTTGCGGCCGCGGATGCGGGTGAGACGCGGCAGCCAATCGGGCGCGCGCAAGAGGTCGAGCGGATCGACGCGGCCCATGGTTTCCAGAAGCCGGTCGATATCCTGCGCGAACGTGTCCTTGCTGCCGGCGATCTCGCCCGAGAACAGCGTCTCGGCGAGAATCTCGTAGGTCAGCATCGTCATGTCATGGGCGATGTCGGAGACGCCGCCCGCCTCGTAGCGCTCGACGAAGGCCAGCGTGCGTTCCAGCATGGCCGGCGCGAAGCCGAAGATATTGCGCGGCGTGAAGACCGGCGCCATCGCCTTGCGCGAGCGCTTCCACACCTCTCCTTCCGCCGTCAGCAGGCCGTCGCGCAGGATGGGGCGCAGGATCTTCTGGCGCACCGTCGCCATCCTGTAGTTCTTCGCATTGTCGACCAGCACGTGGCGGATCAGTTCCGGGTCGTTGGCGATGACCAGCGGACCGCCGACGCCGGTCACGGAAATCCACGGCTCGTTGTAGGAAGGCTCGCCCCACAATTCGAGCGGGTTGCGGTAGACGATGCGGATCATCTCCAGCGTCGAGGGCGGCGAGGTGCGCGGCCGCGGCGCGGGCGGAACGAAAGGGGCCGGCTTGGTGTCCATGGCATGCTCCGTTTGCCCACTGTAATGGCGACGAAAGCGGGCGTCCATGTGACGAGGTGGCGGGCGGGCGACCGTCGTCCGGCGCAGAACGGACTGTTCATCGCCCGCAAGCATTTAATCCGACAAATCGCCTTGCCCGGCGCGACTGCCTGTCATAGCTGACAGTCGCCTCTTTGTTTAACCGCATTTATGCGACACCGGACGATCCCATCTGGCTGCAAAATGCTCTCATGGAAACCATCAGGAGAACCACCTTGAAGCATCGTCTCGCCGTCGTCGTCGGCTCCACCCGCCCGGGCCGCGTCGGACCGGTCTTCGCCGAATGGCTGGAAGCCTTCGCGCGCGAGCACGGGAAGTTCGAGCCGGTGATGGCCGATCTCGCCGCCTTCGACCTGCCGCTGCTCGACGAGCCGCACCACCCGCGCCTCGGCAAATACGAGAAGACGCACACCAAGTCGTGGGCGAGGATGGTGGACGGCGCCGACGCCTTCGTCTTCGTCACGCCCGAATACAATTATTTCGCGCCGCCGGCGATCGTGAATGCGGTGGACTACCTGGCGCGCGAATGGAACTACAAGCCGGCCGCCTTCCTGAGCTATGGCGGGGTTTCTGGCGGCATGCGCGCCGTGCAGGCGCTGAAGCCGCTGCTCACCACGGTCAAGGTCATGCCGATCCCCGAGGCGGTGGCGCTGCCAACCTATGCCGCGCATCTCGACAAGCAGGGCAATTTCGCCCCGAGCGAGCAGGTGGCCGCCAGCGCGACGACGATGCTGGACGAGCTCTACCGCTGGAGCGAGGCGCTGAAGCCGATGCGGCAGGCCGCGTAGCCGGCTCCTTTCGCCGCCGATTTCGCCCGCTGGACGAGACGCTCCGCCGGAGCCTGGCCAACAGGCTTTGGAAAAGCCGGGAAACGGCCGTTAAACCTTTAAAAACAGGCCACAAAAGCCTATATCTGGTTTGTCCTACGGCGTCCGATTCGGTGATATTCTCCGGACGCCTTCTGCATCATCTTTACGAAAGCGGACGATGAGCGACGAGCTGGAAAATAGCAACGGCGAGGCGGCCGGGTACGGCGCCGATTCCATCAAGGTTCTCAAGGGCCTGGATGCGGTGCGCAAGCGGCCGGGCATGTATATCGGCGACACCGACGACGGCTCGGGCCTGCACCATATGGTCTACGAGGTGGTGGACAACGCCATCGACGAGGCGCTGGCCGGCCATGCCGACCTGGTGACGGTGACGCTCAACCCCGACGGTTCCTGCACGGTGATCGACAACGGCCGCGGCATCCCGGTTGGCATGCATCCTTCCGAGGGCGTGTCGGCGGCGGAAGTCATCATGACGCAGCTCCATGCCGGCGGAAAGTTCGACCAGAACTCCTACAAGGTGTCCGGCGGCCTGCACGGCGTCGGCGTCTCGGTCGTCAACGCGCTGTCGGTGTGGCTGAAGCTGACGATCCGCCGCGACGGCAAGGTGCACGAAATACGCTTTTCCCACGGCGACGCCGATGCGCCGCTGGCCGTGACCGGCAGCTACCAGCCCAATCACCAGCCCGGCACCAACGAAGGCCGCAGCGGCACGGAAGTGACCTTCCTGCCCTCGCCCGACACCTTCAAGGGCGTCACCGAATTCGACTACGCGACGCTGGAGCACCGGCTGCGCGAACTCGCCTTCCTGAATTCCGGCGTGCGCATCCTTTTGACCGACAAGCGCCGCGCCGACATCAAGACGCAGGAACTGCATTACGAAGGCGGGCTGGAGGAGTTCGTCAAGTTCCTCGACCGGGCCAAGAAGCCGCTGATCGAAAAGCCGATCGCCATCAGGAACGAGCGCGACGGCATCGCCGTCGAGGTCGCCATGTGGTGGAACGACAGCTACCACGAGAACGTGCTGGCCTTCACCAACAACATCCCGCAGCGCGACGGCGGCACGCATCTGGCCGGTTTCCGCGGCGCGCTGACGAGGCAGGTGACCGGCTATGCCGATTCCGCCGGCATCTCCAAGAAGGAGAAGGTATCGCTCACCGGCGACGACTGCCGCGAGGGCCTGACGGCCGTGCTTTCGGTCAAGGTGCCGGACCCGAAATTCTCGTCGCAGACCAAGGACAAGCTG
>JBQCHN010000129.1:0-5433 GCA_051954615.1 Mesorhizobium sp.
CGATGAGCGGCGCGGCGAGGCGCGTATCGTCATCGTGGATGATGCCGATCTGCCAGGGACGCTGTACTCCCTTGTAGACCGGCGTGAAGGAATGCACCGAAATCAGCCAAGCCTCGCGTTCGCGCGCCAGCCTGTCCTCCACCACCGCCTCGACGGCATCGTGGAACGGACGCCAGCAGCGCGCCACGCGCGCCTCGCGCTCTGCCTCCGACAGTTTCGCATTGCCGGGTATAACTGTCGTCTCGCTGACCGGCGGAATCAAATCCGGCGCGTCGAGAGGCCGGTTGCAGTCGAGCACCAGGCGCGAAATGCAGGTCTCCACCAGCGTCGCGTCCAGCGTCTCTGCGAGGAGGCGGGCGACGGGGAGCGCGCCGGGGTCCCAGGCGATGTGGCGCGATAGCTCCGCCTCGGCCAGGCCCAGTGTGCCGAATTCCGGGGGCAGGAAATTGGAAGCATGGTCGCAGGTGAAGACGAAGCGCCCGGCACCCCGGGGATTCGTCACCCGCACGGACTGCGACATCGAAAGATCGTCCAGCCGCCCCGCCTTGCCCATGTCCCTCCCCCTTGACAACGCGTATCTAATGATACGTTTTTTCTATGATTGCGTCGTCACGGATGATTTCATACAGTTTGCCCGGCTTTGTCAAACGGCTTTTGCGACTTCCTTTCGGGCGGGGAACGGGTGAGGACATGACTGCAGGCGTTGCCGAATTGATCGCCGATCGGATCGGCGCCATGCCGGCCGGCGAGCGCCGCGCGGCGCAGACGCTGGTCGCCAACTATCCGGTCGTCGGCCTCAAGACGGTGGCCGAGTTTTCGCAGGCGGCGGGCGTCTCCTCGCCCACCATCCTGCGCTTCGTCGCCCGGCTGGGTTTTCACAACTACGCCGAATTCCAATCGGCCCTGCAGGACGAACTGGCCGCGCAGTTGCAGTCGCCGGCGGCGCGCCCGCCCGGCCCGGCTCTCGACAGTCCCGTCCGGCCGATGATGGAAGCGGCGATCGACAATCTGCGCGAGACCTTCCGCCATTTCTCGCAGGAACAGATGGCCGACATCGTCGAGCGGCTGGCCGACAGCCGCGGCCACATGTTCCTGGTCGGCGGCCGCTTCACCGATCCGCTCGCCCGCTACATGGCCGCCCATCTCACCATCATCCGGCCGAACGTCTTTCATCTCGCCGGCCAGGAAAGCATGTGGCGAGACCGGCTCATCGACATGGGCAAGCGCGACGTGCTCTTGATCTTCGACATCCGCCGCTACCAGGACAGCCTGCTGCGCTTTGCCGAAAAGGCGCACCAGCGCGGCGTGCAGATCGTGCTGTTCACCGACCAGTGGCTATCGCCCATCGCGCGCTTCGCTCGCCATGTCGTCGCCGGGCGCACCGCCGTGCCCTCCCCGTGGGACTCTTCGGCCTCGCTTTTCGTCGTCGCCGAAACGCTCCTCGCCTCCGTGACGCGGCAGCTGGAGGCCGAAAGCACCCGCCGGCTGGGCGAGATGGAAAAACTGCGCTGACCGCTGCCTTCGGCCGGGTGATTTAGCGGATGCCCGACCCTACGCGGATTTGATGCCCAACCTTACGCAGATTTAATGTGCGCAAACGTTGGAGAATTGCCATAAAGGCATAGTATTACGCTGCTCCGTGCCGGGCATGGCGCGTCGTGTCGTCGTCCGGGCGGGAGGAGCCGGTGGACGTTGGTCATATCGTCAGCCGGAGTACCGATGGCTACCTGGAAACAGATCGTCCTTTCCCTGGTGATCCTCGTCGCCGCGGCTTTCGGCTGGGTGCTGTTCTTTCCCGGCGCCCCGCAGGTGCTCGACCGCCTGGGCATCGAATGGGCGCATGCCTCGACCCCGAAACCGGGCAGCGACACCGACGGCAAGGCGCCCGGCAAAGCTGCTGAGGCCGGCAGGGCGCCGACCATGGTGGTCGCCGCGGCCGCGACGACCGAAACGATCAACGACCGGCTGCAGGCCATAGGCACCGGCCGCGCCAAGGCGACGGTCACCGTCAATCCCTATTCGTCCGGTCGCATGACCGAGCTTCTCGTCGAATCCGGCGCGCATGTCGAAGCCGGCCAGGTCATCGCCAGGCTTGATTCCGACGTCGAGCAGATCGCCCTCGACAAGGCCATCGCGGCACGCGACGACGCCAAGGCGAAGGTGGAACGCCTGCGCGCGCTGCGCGCCTCCAACGCGGCGACGGCCGTGCAGCTCAGCGACGCCGAACTAGAACTGCGCAACGATGAACTGTCGGTGCATGATGCGCAGGTCTCCCTCGACCGCCGCTCGGTCGTCTCGCCGATCGCCGGCACCGTCGGCATCCTGCCTATCGCCGCCGGCAACTATGTGACCAATACCTCCGCCATCGCCACGGTGCATGACCGCTCCTCCATCCTGGTCGACTTCTGGGTACCCGAACGTTTCGCCGCCGCCATCCGGATCGGCGCCGAACTGACTGCAACCTCGCTTGCCAGCCCCAAGGACGTGTTCAAGGGCACGGTGAGCGCCATCGACAACCACATCGACGAAAAGAGCCGCACGCTGTGGGTGCAGGCGACCATCGCCAATCCTGCCGATTCGCTGCGCGCCGGCATGGCCTTCCAGATCGGCATGAAGTTCCCCGGCGACACCTATCCGGCCGTTAGCCCGCTGGCCATTCAATGGGGCGCCGACGGCGCCTTCATCTGGGTCGTCAAGGACGGCAAGGCTCAAAGCGTGCCCGTGCGCATCATCCAGCGCAACACCCAAACGGTTCTGGTCGACGCGCCCGTGGCCGTCGGCGAGATGGTGGTGACGGAAGGCGTGCAGAGCGTGCGCCAGGGCGGCGCGGTGCGCATCGCCGACGAAGACGACACCGAACAGGCCACCATAGCGGCCGGCTCGTGACCCGGCACACGACAAGGATCGGCCGATGAGTGAAGCCGCCCCCAGGAGCAGCGAGACGGGCTTTACCGCGCTGTTCATCCGCCGGCCGGTGCTGGCCTTCGTCCTTAATACGCTGATCGCGGTGGCGGGCCTTGCCGCGTTCTACGGCGTCGAGATCCGCGAACTGCCGGACGTCGACCGCGCCGTCGTCACCGTCAACACGACATTCACCGGCGCCGCCGCCGAAACCGTCGACCGGGAACTGACCAAGACCATCGAGGGCGCGGTGGCCCGTGTCTCCGGCGTCAAGTCGATCTCCTCGACCTCATCCTTTGGCTCCAGCCGCGTCACCATCGAGTTCAACGACGGCGTCGACCTGAATGTCGCCGCCTCGGACGTGCGCGACGCCGTCGGCCGCATCGCCAACCAGATCCCCGAGGAAGCGGACCCGCCCCGCATCATCAAGGCGGACGCCAATTCCGACGCCGTGATGCGGCTGGCCGTGACCTCCGACAAGCTGTCCGTCGAGGACATGACCGTCATCGTCGAGGACCGTGTCGAGGATGCGCTGGCCGCCGTGCCCGGCGTCGCTGACGTGCAAGTCTACGGCGACCGCGACAAGATCTTCCGCATCGACGTCAACCAGGCGAAGCTCGCAGCCCTCGGCTACACGGTCGCCGACCTGCGCAACGCGTTGGCCTCCATCGCCTTCGACACGCCGGCAGGCTCCATCACCACCACCGACCAGAACCTCGTGGTGCGCACCACGGCCGACGTCACCACGCCCGAGCAGTTCGCTGCCATCGTCATCGGCGGCACCACCCACATCAGCGACGTCGCCACCGTCACCATGGGTCCCGACATCGGCCAGTCGACATTGCGCTCCGACGGCAAGACGGGCATCGGCATCGGCATCGTGCGCGCCGCCGAATCCAACACGCTCGACATTTCCGACGGCGTCAAGGCGGCGGTCGCCAAGATCCAGGAAAATCTGCCCAAGGGCATGACGATCAAGGTGACGTCCGACGACGCGGTCTTCGTCAACGGCGCTGTGCACGAGGTTGAGATCGCCCTTGGCCTATCGGTGTCGATCGTGCTGATCGTCATCTTCGTCTTCCTGCTCGACTGGCGCGCCACGCTGATCCCGGCCTTTTCCATGCCGGTGGCCATGATCGGCACCATCGCGGCGATCTATCTCGCCGGTTTCTCCATCAACATCCTCACCCTTCTGGCGCTGGTGCTGGCGACCGGCCTCGTCGTCGACGACGCCATCGTCGTGCTGGAAAACATCGTTCGCCGTCGCAACGAGGGCATGGGGCCCCGCGCCGCCGCCGTGCTCGGCGCCGAGGAAGTGTTCTTCGCTGTCATCGCCACCACCGCCACGCTCGTCGCCGTCTTCGTGCCGATCTCATTCCTGCCCGGCCAGACCGGCGGCCTGTTCCGCGAGTTCGGTTTCGTGCTCGCCATGTCGGTGCTGCTCTCCTGCGTCGTCGCGCTGACGCTGTGTCCGATGCTCGCCTCGCGCATGCTGACGGAAGCCTCGCTGCATCACGAAGGGCATGGCGGCATTGGCGGCCGCATCGGCGGCGCTCTCATGGGCGCCTATCGCCGCTGCCTGCACGTCTGCCTCGACGCGCCGGTCATCGTGCTTCTGGTAGCAGTGCTGTTCGCCGGCGTCGCCTTCGCCATGTTCGGTACCATCCGCCAGGAACTGACGCCGACCGAGGATCGCTCGGCCGTGCTGCTGCGCTTCAGCGCGCCGCAAGGCGTCAGTCTCGACTTCACCACCTCCCAGATGCGCAAGCTGGAGGAGCTGATCCAGCCGCTGCGCGATTCCGGCGAGGTCGTCTCGACCTTCGAGAGCGCCGGCTACAACAACCAGTACAATTCGGGCTTCATGGTGATGACGCTGGCGCCATGGGACGAGCGCACGCGCAGCCAGCAGCAGATCATGGCCGAGATCACCGAACTGGCCAAGCAGGTGCCGGCGGCGCGCATCTTCCCCGTCCAGCCGAACAGCCTCGGCATCCGCGGGGCCGGCAACGGGCTGCAATTCGCGCTGGTCGGCAACGATCGCAAGGCGCTGTCTGAAGCGGCGGACAAGATCATCGGCACCATGCAGGCCGATCCGCGCTTCCAGCAGCCGCGTCTGTCGATCGACCCGACCCAGCCGCAGCTTGCCGTGGCCATAGACCGCGCCCGCGCCTCCGATCTCGGCATCGACATCACCGGCCTCGCCGACACCATGCAGGCGATGCTCGACGGCAACGACATCGGCGACGTCTATATCGCCGACCGCAGCTACGGCGTGAAGCTCGTCTCCACCACCAATCCGATCAACGACCCGACCGACCTGGAAAACATCTTCCTCAAGACGGGCGACGGCCGCTACGTGCCGATGTCGACCATCGCCACGCTGGAGGAGCGCGCCGTGCCGCCGTCGCTGACACGCGAGCAGCAACAGCCGTCCGTCGCGATCACCTCCAACCTGAGGAGCGATTTCGCCCTCGGCGACGCGCTGAAGGTAGCCGAAAGCATCGCCACGCCGCTGCTGCCGCCCGGCTCCCG
>JBQCHN010000130.1:0-9696 GCA_051954615.1 Mesorhizobium sp.
CATGGAAACCGTACTTGCCGAGCGCGCCGAGACCACGCAGGCGCTCGAGATTTTCGAGGGCTGCCTTCGGATCGTATTGGCTGGCCAGGATCGATGCGTAGGGCGCGATGACGGCGTTGTGGCCGAGACCACGCTTCAGGCCGAGCGTCGGCACACCGAAGTTGGTGTACTGGTAGTTCATGTTATGGTCGCGGGCATTGAAGGCCGCTTCCGAGATACCCCACGGAACGCCCAGCTTGCGGCCGTAATTCATCTGCTCGACGATGACGAGATTGTTGGTCTGGTTGAGAATACCACCACCGCGCTCCTGCATGACGAGCGGCGGCATCAGGTATTCGAACATCGAGCCCGACCACGACATCAGCGCGCCGCGGAAGCCGATCTCGACGATCGGGCGGCCGAGCTTGAACCAATGCTCGGTCGGCAGGTCGCCCTTGGCGACGGCGAACAGGCTGGTCAGCCGCGCCTCGGAGGCCAGAAGGTCGTAGCAGGCCTCGTCGAGCTGATGTTCCTCCACCCGGTAGCCGATCGACAGAAGCTTGCGCTCGGGCCGCATGAGGAAGGAGAAATCCATTTCGAAGGCGAAGCGGCGGGCGCGCTCGCGCAGTTCCAGCAACTTGGCGCGCAATCCTTCCACCGCCTTGTCGTCGCTGTGGGCGTCGCTGACATGCGCCTCGCAGGTCGCCTCCAGCCTTGCGGCCCAATCGGCGATGATGTCGCTGTGCGTCGAACCGGCCTCCGTGTGGATGGCGGCGGCGAGCTTGCGGATCTCGCCGGCCAGGACGGCCAGGTTGATGGTGCGGATCGACGCCATTTCCGGCTGCGACTTGATGGTGCGCACGGTGCGGCGCATGCCGTCCAGCCGGTCGGACAGCCTCTGCCTCAGCGGCCTGAGCTGGCGCCGGTCATCCGGCAGTTCGTCAAGGCTCTCCTCCAGGATGGAGACGATATCGAGGATGCCGTCGAAATCGCCCTGGAGATGCACCGAAGGCGCCTCCGCCCATTCCGCGCAGGTGGCAGCCACGGCGACCAGATGGCCGGCGAGGTTGCCGCTGTCCACGGCCGAAATGTAGAGAGGATAGAGCGGCTTGAGGTCGCGCGTCTCATACCAGTTGTAGAGGTGGCCGCGGCTGCGCGGCATCCCCTCGATGGTCGAGAGCGTGGCGTCGATGCGGGCGACCGCATCGGTGAGGCTGATCCAGCCGAAATCGCGCGCCGATACGACCGACAGGAGATAGACGCCGACATTGGTCGGCGAGGTGCGCGCCGCGACCACGGGAAGCGGATTTTCCTGAAAATTGTCCGGCGGCAGGTGGTGATGTTCTTCCGTCACGAACGTCTCGAAATAGTGCCAGGTGCGCCGCGCCGCGATACGCAGCGCATGCACATCCTGCGGCGACAGATGCAGCCGGTCCTCCGTCTCGGCCGAACGGCTGATCAGCCAGGCGAAGGCGGGCGAGCCTATCCAGAACAGGGCGAAGAAGAAGGCGACGAAGGCGCCGGTCGAGTCGGCCAGGACCGGGATCGCCAGACCGATCACGCCGATGACGACGGCACCGTACATCATGCCGTAATAGGAACCGAAGTCGTTGCTGCCGCTCTTGTAGGCCTGCGAGGCGGTGCGCCATTCGAGCAGGTTCTTGCGGCTGACGAACAGCCGGTAGAGAGTGCGAGCGATGGCGTCGCCCATCATCCAGGCGAGATGCGCCATCAGCACCACCTTGAGCGCCACCATGGCGGTGCCGAAAGCGACGTCGCGCACGAGCGCCGAGAAGTGGCCGCGCGCCGTCGCGTCCAGGTTCTTCGGCACCATGGCGTTCACGATGTCGAAGGTGGGCGCCATGAACAGCGTCAGGATCAGCACCGCCTGCCATTGCGCAGCCTGCGTGAAGGGCAGCAGCGTCCAGCCCGCGATGGAGGCCATGACCCAGAAGATCGGCGTCAGCGAGCGGCGCAGGTTGTCGACCATCTTCCAGCGCGACAACGCCGGCACGCCGGAGCGCGGGTCGAGGATGAAATTGAGCAGCTGCCAGTCGCCCCGCGCCCAGCGGTGCTGGCGCGAGGCATCGACCGAGTAGCGGGTGGGATAGTCTTCGACCAGTTCGACGTCGGTAACGAGCGCCGAATGGGCCAACGCGCCTTCCAGCAGATCGTGGCTGAGCACGGTGTTTTCGTCGATGCGGTCCTTCAACGCCGCCTCGAAGGCATCGATGTGATAGAGGCCCTTGCCGGTGAAGGAACCGGCGCCGAACACGTCCTGGTAAAGGTCGGAGACGGCGAAAACGTAAGGGTCCAGCCCCCGGTTGGCGGAAAACACGCGCTGGAAGAACGAGGCCTCGTCGCCGGTGGTGAGCGAGGGGGTGATGCGCGGCTGCAGGATCGTGTAGCCGGCAGTGACGGTGCGGCGCCCGGCATCGAATTGCGGCCTGTTCAGCGGATGCATCAGCTTGCCGACCAGCCGCACGATCGCGTCGCGCGTGGTGCGGGTGTCGGCGTCGAGCGTCATGACGTGAACGATGTTTTCCGGCAGCGGCGCGTCGAGCGGCATGAAGGTGGTGTCGCTGTCGCCGCGCAGCAAAAGGTTCAGCTCGTGCAGCTTGCCGCGCTTGCGTTCCCAGCCCATCCAACACTCCTGGGCGGGGTTGTAGAGTCGGCGGCGGTGCAGGAGGTGGAAACGCGGCACGCCGCCTTCGGCGGGATAGCGCATGTTCAGGCGGGCGATCTGTTCACGGGCGAACTGAAGGATCTCGGTATCGTTGGCGCTGATCTCCTGCTTGCTGTCGGGCCAGTCCGAGAGCAGGGCGAAGTGGAGTTCATCCGACATATTGGCGAGGTGATGCACCTCGATGTTGCGGATGTTTTCCTCGACATCGTCGCGCGAGCCGATCAGAGAAGGCACCACCACCAGCGTGCGCGCCTCGACCGGCAGGCCGTCCTTGTATTCGTAGCCGACAAGCCTCGATGGCTTCAGGAACAGCAGTACCATCGTGTTGAAGAAGGCCAGCGCGCCCTCGCTGGCCGGCACGGCGAACAGGACGAGGATCAGCCCGATGGCGGTCGGCGACAGAAGGTTCAGGGCGGCGAGCGCGCTGCCCGCCATCCACATCAAGAGGACGGTCAGGAGAAAGACCGGAACGACGATGCCGAGCCAGCCGGCCCGGCCGAAAGCGCGCTTCAGCCGAAGGCCGAAAGCCGGCTTGAAGTCGATCGCCTGTTCCAGCTCGAGGCGGCGCGGCCCGACGAGGAAGAAGCCGACATCGACGCACTCCGCCGGCAGGACGTCACCTTGCGCGGCGCCCGGCCGCTGGGCGTAGCCGGCCAGATCGGTCGCCTTTTCGGCGACGACATATTCCGACTTGTCCGAACGCTTGGCCAGTTCCTCGATTTCCTGGCGGTACTGGTCGCGCGAGGCGAAATCGAGGGACGCGAAATTGGTGCGCTCGCGCAGCAGCGCATCGATGCGGCTGACCTCCTCGAACCAGACCGTCCAGTCGATGTCGTTGATGAGCCTGAGGCCGCGGATGATGTTGCCGGTGGTGACGTTGCCGCTCGACAGCGTCTGGTGCTCGGCGATGATGATCTCCTCGGCGTCCGAGCCCGATTTCTCCAGTTCGCCCTCCAGCCACTCCAGCGCCCTGCCCGCATTCTGCGAGCCGTCGCGAAGCCGGTAGAGAAGCTGGGTGGCGAAGGTGGTGTCACGGGCATGCGCGGCATAGGGCGAAAGCAGCGCCAGATCGTCGTCCTTGCGGTCGGCCAGAACCTTGTCGGCGACCTCGTTGGCGATCAGCCGCATCGAGCGCGAGCGGGAAACCCGCACGGCCAGCCGCCGCAGGTTCTCGATCAGCACGAAGCGCAGCAGCGACGGCAGTGCCCAGATCTCGCCGATCTTCATCGGCTCGACGGACTGGAACCCCTCGACGATCGCCTTGAACATGGAGGCCGACACGGAACTGTCGGAATGCGCGACATAGGCCCACGAAAGGGCGAGCGCGCGCGGCACGCTCTTGCCGTTCGCGAGTTGCAGCGTCGGCAATTGCCGGTAGAAGCGGCGTGGCAGGTCACGCTTGATCTGGTAGATCGTTTCCTCGACCAGATAGTTGTTGTCGAGCAGCCATTGCGCCGCCGGCGTGACCGTTTCGCCCTTGCCCTGGGCTGCGTTGACGGTGCGGTAGACTTCCAGGATCTTTTTGGCATTGTCGCGGATGCGCGCCTGAAAATCGAAATCGCCCAGCCCTTCGAGCTCGGTAACCTCTCCGCTCGCCAGTTTCTCGCCGAGCGAGCGCAGGCGTTCCTCGGGAAGGAACTGCGCACGGATCGGATCTTCCGGCGAGGCGGGAAACCCCGTGCCGGTCGATTCTAGCTGCTTGGGGCTGGTCTGAATGTTCATCGAAGAGTCCAAAAGGCGGGAATGACCCGCGACGGTGCCGCGGATCGTAGTGCGAAAACCGATACGACTGCGATTGGTTGCATTGCGATGGATGTCGAGTGAGGCAGCGCTTTCATCCCGACGCACAATAGCAGGCGTTGTCCCCCCGACAACCTCCGGGCATGCGCCCCTGCACATGCCGGGCGGATCGAAGGGAAAGGATTGGGGCTTTTTCGTGATGCAGCGTCGTCAGCAGGCCCGGATTCCACCAACCGCCGATAACACTTCAAGACAGGTTTTAATCGTTTTGCATCCATCGTGCGAAAACGGCCCGCGCGATGGTCGCGCGGGCCGCCGGATGAAAACAGAAAGCCGGCTCAGATTGCCGCGGTGATGATGATTTCCACCTTGTATTTCGGTGCGGCGAGCTTCGCCTCGCCGGTGGCACGGGCCGGCGTGTGGCCCTGCGGCACCCAGGCCTCCCACTCCTTGTTCATCTCGTCGAAGGTCGCCATGTCCGACAGCCATATGATGGCCTGGAGAATCTTCGTCTTGTCGGTGCCAGCCTTGGCCAGCAGTTCGTCGATGGCCTTGAGGATGTCGCGCGTCTGCGCGCCGACGCCCTCGCCCTCGCCTGTCTGGCCAGCCAGGTAGACGGTGTTGCCGTGGATGACGATCTGGCTCATGCGCGGGCCGACATCGATGCGACGAACGGTCATGGATATTTCCTTTCGTGGTTCCAGGTTGCTTCGGCGCCTGTGTAGTGGCGGCAGCCGCCGGCGGCAAGCCATGCGCGGCAGCGATCTGTGGTCCAGCCAGCCATTCGCCGCACAGTCTCGCCGTGAAGAAGAAGCGACGCGGCGATTGACAAATGTAATAACATCACATACCCAACACCGAACCACTTCCCGCTGGACGATCGATGAACCAGGCCTGCCTCACCTTTCGTGACCTGACGCTCGGCTACGGCAGCCATCCGGCCGTGCACCACCTCGACGGCGTGGTGCGCAGGGGCTCGCTGACGGCGGTCGTCGGTGCCAACGGTTCGGGCAAATCGACATTGATGAAGGGAATCGTCGGCGCCCTGAAGCCGATGGTCGGCACCGTCACGAAGGCGGACGGCGTGCGCATCGCCTACCTGCCGCAGCAATCGGAACTCGACCGGTCGTTTCCGGCGCGGGTGGTCGACCTGGTTTCGCTGGGTCTCTGGCCTCGCCGAGGCCTGCTGGGTCGCCACACGGCTCAGGACCGGGCGGCGGTCGCCGAGGCGCTGGCAGCCGTCGGGCTGGAAGGTTTCGAGACGCGCGCGCTCGACACGCTGTCGGGCGGCCAGCTTCAACGGACGCTGTTCGCGCGGGTGCTGGTGCAGGATGCCGGGCTGATCCTGCTCGACGAACCGTTCAATGCCGTCGACGCCAAGACGGTCGGCGACCTGATCGCCCTGATCAAGCGCTGGCACGGCGAGGAACGGACCGTCATGGTGGTGGCGCACGATCTCGATCTCGTGCGGCACAATTTCCCGGAGACGCTGCTGCTCGCCCGTCAACCGGTGGCATGGGGCGCGACGGCGACCACCCTCGGACCGGAAAACATGGCGCGCGCAAGGCGTTTCCATGAAGCCTGGGAGGACGACGCGCCGTGGTGCGAGCCGGACGCCCATCATCATGCGCACGATCATGGTCATGCCCACCATCATCACGCGCATGACGCCGATGCCCTTGCCTCCGCCAACGGACCGAAGGCGGCGTGATGCAAACCCTTTACGCGCTCCTTGTCGCCCCGTTCGTGGACTACGCCTTCATGCAGAAGGCGCTGTTCGGTTCGCTGCTTCTGTCGGCCGGCGCCTGTCCGGTCGGCGTCTTCCTGATGCTGCGGCGCATGAGCCTGTCCGGCGACGCCATGGCGCACGCCATCCTGCCGGGCGCTGCGGCCGGCTTCCTGTTCTATGGGCTTGAGATCCTGCCGATGACAGTCGGCGGGTTGATCGCCGGCATCGTCGTGGCACTTGGCGCCGGCGCCGTCTCGCGCTTCACCGTCCAGCGGGAAGATGCCTCGATGGCGGCCTTCTACCTGATCTCGCTGGCGCTCGGCGTGTTGCTGGTTTCGGTGCGAGGTTCCAGCGTCGACCTTATGCACGTCCTGTTTGGAACGGTGCTGGCGTTGAATAACGAAGCGCTTGGCCTGATCGGTGCCATTGCCGCGGTGACGCTTGCAGCCCTGTTCGTGTTCTGGCGTGCCCTGGTGGCGGAATGCCTCGACCCGCTGTTCCTGCGCTCGGTCAGCCGGCTGGGCAGCCCGGTGCATTTCATCTTCCTCGGCCTCGTCGTCATCAACCTCGTCGGCGGCTTCCAGGCACTCGGCACGCTGCTGTCGGTCGGTTTGATGATCCTGCCCGCCGCCGCCGCGCGCTTCTGGACCGCGCGCGTCGAGACCATGTGCGTCGCGGCGGTGGCGATCGGCTTTGCCTCCTGCGTCGCCGGGCTGCTCCTGTCCTACCATGCCGCCCTGCCCTCCGGTCCGGCCATCATCCTGTCGGCCGGCGCGGTCTATCTCGTTTCCGTCCTGGCCGGCACACGGGGGGCGCTACGCGCCCGTCTGGTCACCCACCACCACAGAACCGCTTGATTCCCAAGGAGACACGCTCATGCTGAAGACCTTTCGCCGCGTCCTTGCTCTGACTGTTATAACATTAAGTTCACTCGGGGGATCGCAGGCCTTCGCGGAGCCGCTGAAGGTGGTGGCTTCCTTCACCGTCATCGCTGATCTTGCCAAGAATGTCGGCGGCGATCGCGTCGACATCACCACCATCGTCGGACCGAACGGCGACGCGCATGTCTACGAGCCGAGCCCGGCGGATGCCGTCGCCATGAGCAAGGCCGACGTCGTGCTGGTCAACGGCCTGCATTTCGAAGGCTTCCTCAAGCGGCTGGTCGACGCCAGCGCCAGCAATGCGGCAATCGTCGAACTGACGAAGGGTGTCACCCCCATCGAGTTCAAGCCGGAATTCGCCGAAGCGGATGAAGGCCATGCCGACCACGATCACGACGAGGCCAGCGCCGAGGACCACGATCACGGCAAGGACGATGCTCACAGCCACGACCACGGCGCGACCGACCCGCATGCGTTCCAGTCCATTCCGAACGCCGAGATCTACGTCCGTAACATCGCGGACGCCTTCTGTGCGGCCGATGCCGAGGGCTGCGACGCCTATCGGAAGAACGCCGAGACCTACACGGAAAAACTCAAGGCGCTCGATAGTGAGGTGCGCGCGGCCATCGCTGCGATTCCCGCAGACAAACGCGTGGTCATCACCTCGCATGATGCCTTCGGCTATTTCGAGCACGAATACGGTCTGACTTTCCTCGCCCCGCAGGGAATATCGACCGAGTCGGACCCCTCCGCCGCAGACGTCGCCAGACTGGTCGAACAAGTGAAAGACGACAAGGCCGCGGCGATCTTCGTGGAAAACATCACAAATCCGCGCCTGATCGAGCAGATCGCCGCCGAGACCGGCATCAAGGTCGGCGGTTCGCTCTATTCGGATGCGCTTTCCGATCCGGACGGCCCGGCTGCGACCTATATCGACATGATGGAAAACAACATCCGCCAGATCAAAGGCGCGATCCTGGGAAGCTGACCCGTCGAACGGATGCCACTCGCACGATCGATGCGGGCAACCTATATCTGCCCGCATCGAAAGGGTTTCCGCCATGACTGATTTCACCCCCTGGCAATCGCTGTTCGGCGGCGCCCTGATCGGATTCGCGGCGGTGCTTCTGATGGCGTTCAACGGGCGCATCGCCGGCATGACCGGGATCCTGTCCGGCCTGATTCCACCGCTCGCCGCCGACTGGCCGTGGCGGGCCGCCTTCCTTGCCGGCGCGATTGCCGCCCCGTTCGTCTACATGGCCGTCGGCGGAAGCTTTTCCTTCGACGTCCCGGTCTCGCCGGCGGCGCTGATCGTGGGCGGCTTCCTCGTCGGTATCGGCGTGCATTTCGGCGGCGGTTGCCCGAGCGGCCACGGTATCTGCGGCATAGGTCGCCTGTCGCCGCGCTCGTTCGCCGCCGTGGCCACCTTCATGGCCGCCGCGGTCGTCACCGTCTTCGTGATCCGCCACCTGATCGGGGCATGACGATGCAGAGAGTCGTTTCAGCCTTTCTCATCGGTGGCCTGTTCGGCCTCGGCATCGCCATTTCCGGCATGATCGATCCAGCCAAGGTGCTGAACTTCTTCGACCTCGCCGGCACATGGGACCCGAGCCTGGCTTTCGTCATGGCGGGCGGGCTTGCCGTCGCCCTGCCCGGCTACCGGCTGGTCTTCGGTCGCCGCAGAGCACCCGTCCTGGAGCCGTCTTTTTCACTGCCCACTCGCCGTGGCATCGACGGCGAACTGGTCGGCGGCGCGGCGCTGTTCGGGATTGGCTGGGGCATCGCCGGCTTCTGCCCCGGCGCCTCGATACCCGCGCTCGGCCTCGGCTACTGGCAAGTGCCGGTCTTCGTGGCGGCGGTGGTCGCCGGCATTATCGTCGCCCGTGCGCTGAAAGCGCGCCTCGCGTCACACAAGGCAGCCTGACGACCGATAAAACCGTTGCCGCCGCGACGCGGGACTGGCAAGACTGCGCGCCACGTTTACGCTTGCGAGGATGTCATGGAATATCGCCAGATCACCGAAGACTACGCCGTATCGGGCCAGATCGCGGCCGAAGACGTCGGCGCCATCAAGGCGGCCGGCTTCAGAAGCGTCATCTGCAACCGGCCGGACGAGGAGCAGCCCGGCCAGCCGTCGCACGACGCCATCAAGGCTGCGGTCGAGGCCGCCGGGCTGGCCTTCCGCTACATTCCGGTCATCAGCGGCCAGATGACGGTGGAGAATGTTGAGGACCAAGCCGCTGCGCTCGATGAACTCGAGGCGCCGGTGCTCGCATTCTGCCGCTCCGGTGCGCGCTGCACCAACCTCTATGCCCTTGTGCAGGAACGCAAGCGGGGTTAGTCACGCGGCACTCTCAAGGATCGAATCCCGTGACCGATATCACCGTCGCCCAGGCCATCGAGGCCATCTACACCTCCCTTCGCAACGACAATGAGGAGATCGACACTCACATTGCCGCGCTCAAGGGCGCCATGGCGCGGGAGGGCGTGCAGGAGGCCACCTTCGAGACGAGCAAGCTCGTCCAGCCGAACCGGCAGGGCCGCAAGCTGATGCAATCCTATTTCAGGAAGAAAGGCGTCGCGGTCGGCTTCGTCTGATCTCAACTGCCGGCGAGCGGCAGTTCTCCGGTCTCTTTCAGCGTTTCCAGGACGATCGCCGTCTTGACGTGCTGCACGGCCTC
>JBQCHN010000131.1:0-5385 GCA_051954615.1 Mesorhizobium sp.
CATGTCGCCGCCCGGCCCGACCAGATGCGGCTCGACGATCTGCAGGACGAAAGCCGTCGCCACCGCCGCATCGAACGCGTTGCCGCCCTTCTCCAATATGCTCATGCCGACCGCCGAGGCGATCCAGTGGGTGGAGGCGACAACGCCGAAGGTTCCGAGGATCTCGGGGCGGGTGGTGAAGGCTGGCATTCTCGAACTGTCCTTTCAGAAATTCACGCTTCACGCGGATCGAGCGCATCGCGCAGGCCGTCGCCCAGAAGGTTGAAGCCGATGACGACGAGAAAGATCGCCGCTCCCGGCCACATCGCCATCCACGGCGCCTGCGACAGGTAGTTCTTGGCGACGTTGAGCATCGAGCCCCAGCTCGGCGCCGGCGGCTGCTGGCCGAGACCGAGGAAGGAAAGGCTCGCTTCGGCGATGATGGCGGTGGCGATGGTGAGCGTCGCCTGGACGAGGATCGGCGCGAAGACGTTGGGCAGGATGTAGCGCAGGATGATCGAGGAGTGTCTCAGCCCGATGGAGCGCGCGCCTTCGACATAGTCCTCGGTCTTGACCGAAAGCACCTGCCCGCGGGTGAGGCGGATGAACACCGGCATCGCCGACAGGCCGATGGCGATCATGGCGTTGGTCAGGCTCGGGCCGAGGAAGGCGGCGAGCGCGATGGCGGTGATCAGGAACGGCATCGCCAGGAACGCCTCGGTGACGCGCGAGATGATCTGATCGGTCCAGCCGCCGAAATAGCCGGAGATCAGGCCGAACGGCACGCCGATCGCCACCGCGATGCCGACCGAGACGACGCCGGCCAGCAGCGAGGCCTGCGCGCCCCAGATCATGCGCGAGAGGATGTCGCGGCCGATGTCGTCGGTGCCCAGCCAATGCATCGCCGACGGCGCCTTGCGGATCGCCGACCAGCTCGTCGCGTTCGGATCGGGGATCGGCAGCAGCGGGGCAAAAGCGGCCAGCAGAGTGAAGAAGGCGATGATGACGAGCCCGACCAGTGCGCCCCGATTGGCCTTCAGCTTGCGCCAGGCACGGCTCGGCGAACGCTGTCCGGCGGTCGACAGATCGACCTGTTCGAGCGCGGTCATAGCGCTGCCCTCATGCGCGGATTGAGCAGCACGTACAACACGTCGGCAATCAGGTTCATGACGATGAAGCCGACCGCCGTGCACAGCACCACGCCCTGCACCACGGCATAGTCGCGGGTGAAGACGGCATCGACGATGAGCTTGCCGAAACCGGGAATGGTGAAGATCTGCTCCGTCAGCACCGCGCCGGCCAGAAGCTCGCCGAACAGCAATGCGCTCAGCGTCACGATCGGCAGCACGGCGTTTCGGAAAGAGTGTTCCAGCACCACCGCCCATTCCGACAGGCCCTTGGCGCGGGCGGTGCGGATATAGTCGGCGCTTAGCACCGAAAGCATCGCCGAGCGGGTGTGGCGCATCAGGGTGGCGGCAAGTGCGTTGCCGAGCACGAAGGCAGGCATCAGCATCGTCTGGATCGAGCGCAGCGGGTCGTCGAAGAAGGGCTGGTAGCCGGAAGCGGGCAGCCAGCCGAGCTTCACCGATACCAGCAGGATCAGCATGATGCCGAGCCAGAAATTCGGGATCGACAGGCCGGACAGCGCGACGACGTTGGCGATGTAGTCGAGCGCCGTGTTCTTCTTCACCGCCGCCAGTATCCCCATCGGAATGCCGATGACGAAGGCGAAGATGATCGACATCACCGCAAGCTGGATGGTGACCGGCAGCTTGTCGCCGATGAGCTTCAGCACCGGCTGATTGGTCTTCAGAGAGATGCCGAGGTCGCCTTGCAGCGCCGAACCGACCCAGCGGATGTACTGCACCGGCACCGGATCGTTGAGGTGGTACTTTTCGCGCAGGTATTCGATCGTCTGCGGGTCGCGGTCCTCGCCGGCGAGCGCCAGTACCGGATCGCCCGGCAGCAGCTTCTGCAGGGAGAAGACGAAGATCGAGATGATCAGCAGCGTCGGGATGGCGACCAGCACACGCTTGCCGATATAGCTGTACATGAGGGTCTTCCCGAGCGCGAGGTTCTGGGGACGCGGCGCCGGCCGATGCCGGCGCCGCTGGTGCGAAAGGTCAGTCGGCCTTCTTCACGCCGGCCAGCCGGATCATACCGTCCGGATAGGGCACGAAGCCGGTTACCTTCTTGCTCATCGCCCAGATCCACGACTGATGACCGATCCAGGTCATCGGCATGTCGTCCTGGATGATGGCCATGGCGGCATCGTATTTCTGCTTGCGCACGGCCTCATCCGGCGCCTCGCGCGCCTCGTTGAGCAGCTTGTCTACCTCCGGGTTGCAGTATTTGGCGTCGTTGAGCGCTGCCTTGCAGGTGAGGAACTGGTGGATGTTGCCGTCGGGATCGGCGCGGCCCGACCAGTCGGAGCGGGCGACCTGATAGTTGCCGGCCGTCATCTCGTCGAGCAGCGTGGTGAATTCGGTCGCCTTCAGGCTGACGTCGAAGCCGGCTTCCGCCACCATCGACTGGACGATCTGCATCATCTGCATGGCCACCGGGTTGTTGGTTACCATCATCTCGACTGGAACCCGGTCGAAGCCGGCTTCCTTGACCAGTGCCTTGGCCTTCTCGACGTCGCGGGCGGGAACGGGGAAGTTCTTGTCGAACCACGGGCTCTGCGGGCTGAAGGGCTGGTTGCCGGCAACCGACGTGCCTTCATAGACGATCTGGTTGGCGGCCTCGCGATCGATCGCCAGCGAGAAGGCCTGGCGCAGGCGCTTGTCCTTGCCGATCGGCGTCTTGGCGTTCTCGCCGACGTTGAAATAGATCGCCAGCCAGCCGAGGTTGACGACGCTCTCGTAAGACAGGTTGGCGTCGGCCTTGACGGCGGCCGCGTCGCTCGCCGCCAGCCGCTCGATCATGTCGAGGTCGCCGGCGCGCAGATTGGCGAGCCGAACCGTCGTATCGGGGATCGGCAGGTAGGTCACCTTGTCGATGAAGATGTTGTCCTTGTTCCAGTAGTCCTGGAACTTTTCCAGCACAATGCGGTCCTGCTGCACGCGCTCGACGAACTTGAACGGGCCTGAACAGACCGGCTTGTTGCCGAAGTTGGTGCCTTCCGCCTTGGCGGCCGTCGGTGAGATCATCATGCCGGCGCGATCGGAAAGCGTGGCGAGCAGGGTCACGTCAGGGCTCTTGAGTGTGAACTTGACCTCGTACTCGCCGCTGGCCTCGACCTTCTCGACCGACTTCAATTCGCTCTTGCGCTTGGATTCCGGCAGCGTCATCGAGCGCGTGACGTCGTAGACCACGGCGTCGGCGTTGAAGGGCGTACCGTCGTGGAACTTGACGCCTTCGCGCAGCTTCATGGTCAGCACCTTGCCGTCGTCCGACCAGGCCCATTCGGTGGCGAGCTGCGGCACGATTTTCAGGTCCGGCGACAGGTCCACCAGCTTGTCGCACAGCGCCGTATAGACGATGCGGCCGACGAAGGTCTGCGACTGCGCCGGATCGAGAACGTCGGCGTCGTCCTGCAGGCCGATCTTCAATTCGGCGGCGGCGGCCGGAAGCGCGAGCAGCGCTCCCGCCATCAACGCAGGCAAGAATTTAGCGATCTTCATGTCTTTCTCCTCCCATATGCTTGTGCGGTGGCGCCTGTCGCGGCGCCTTGTTTTCGTCAGGTTAATTCCTTCTCGACATCGGCTTCCTGGCGGTCGAGCGAGGTGATGCGCACAAGGTTTTCCTGCAGCGTCAGCAGGTGGCGGCGCATCGCTTCGCCGGCACGTACCGGGTCGTGGGCGGCGATTGCATCGACGATTGCCAGGTGCTGGGCGTTGATGAGCGGCGCGGTTCCCGCAGCGGTGCGGGCGCGTTGCCGGATGGTCTGCCAAGCCGAATCCTGCCGCACCCGGTTAATGACGTCGAAGATGGCGAGGAAGAACTGGTTGCCCGCGCATCGCGCGATCTGGCGGTGGAGAGCGCCGTCCCAAAGTTCGTGGCTGTCGGCGTCGGTGCTCTGCTCCGTCCTGCCGGCCAGTTCGTACAGGCGCTCGACGTCCGCAGTCCCAGCCCGCACGGAGGCCAGCTGCGCCAGCTGCGGCTCGATGCGCAGGCGCACCTCCATGACCTCCATCGGGTTCGTTCCAGCAACGAGCGAGCCGACATGCTCACTCAAAGTGTCGGGGCGCGGGCCGGCATAGGTTCCCGACCCCTGCCGACGCCAGACACGGCCCTCCGCCTCCAGCACCTCGAGCGCGCGGCGCACGGCGCGGCGGCTGACGCCGAGAGCCGTGGTTAGCTCGCGCTCGGTCGGCAACCGGCCGTCCGCCTCGAGGGTGCCCGAGCGCAGCAGGCTGCGCAGCCTCTCCAGCGCGTAATTGGAATTCCCTGTCGGTTCGTCAGACGGCATCGACGCGCTTAATGGTTCGAACCAATTCCCTATTGGTTCAACACAAACCCAAATTGACCCAGCGTCAAGGGGGTTTGTTGCGAATTCATCTTCGACGAGGCAACGGGGGTGGGCCCAACGGCAGCCCATCCCCGTCCTTGACCGAACTCGTCAGTCCGCCTTCTTGATTCCCGTCAACCTGATCAACCCGTCCGGCGTGGGAACGAAACCGGTGACGTTCTTGCGCAGGGCATAGAGCCAGGACTGATGGCCGATATAGGCCGTCGGCACATCGTCGAGCAGGAGGGCGATGAAGGCGTCGTACTTCTGCTTGCGAACCGCTGTATCTGTGCTCTGGCGTGCTTCGTTGAGCAGTTTGTCGGCTTCGGGATTGCAGTATTTGGTGTCGTTCGCCTGCCCCTTGCATGCCATGAACTGATAGACGTTGGGGTCCGGATCGGCGCGGCCCGAATAGTCGCCACGCCCGGCCTGGTAATTCCCGGCGACGATCTCATCGATCAGCGTGGTGAACTCGACCGCCCTGAGCGACACGTCGAAACCGGCTTCGGCGACCATCGACTGGATGATCTCCATCATCTGCATCACCACCGGGTTGTTGGTGGCCAGCATCTCGACTGGTACCCGGTCGTATCCGGCTTCCTTGACCAGCGCCCTGGCCTTCTCGATGTCGCGGGCGGGAACTGGGAAATCCTTGTTGTACCAGGGGCTTTCGGGGCTGAATGGCTGATTGCCGGCGACGGACGTGCCCTGGTAGACGATCTGGTTCGCCACCTCGCGGTCGATCGCCAGCGAGAAGGCCTGACGCAGGCGCTTGTCCTGCCCGAGCGGGTTCTGCGCGCGCGGCCCGTTGCCGACATTGAAATAAATGCCCAGCCAACCGGTGCCGACGACACTCTGGTAGGTCAGGTCGGGGTCCGCCTTGACGGCTTCCACGTCGCTTGCCGACAGACGCTCGATCATGTCGAGGTCGCCGGCGCGCAGGTTGGCGAGCC
>JBQCHN010000132.1:0-17024 GCA_051954615.1 Mesorhizobium sp.
CGGAACCGCCTTGCCGTGGCCGAGCAGCGCGTGGTGGCTGGCCGTCACGCCGCCCTTGGTGCCGTCGCGCAGGCCCGGCGCGTCCTCGCCCGAGGCATGGCCGGACCAGCAGAAGGTCCACGGCTCGTTGAGCGTCGTCCATTTCTTGACGCGGTCGCCGAAGCTGCGCGCTGCAAGCACGGCATAGTCGGCCAGAGCGTCGGCGGTGGCGCGGTTGTACCAGCCGCCCTCGTCCTGCAAGGCTTGCGGCAGATCCCAGTGGTAGAGCGTGGCATAGGGCTCGATGCCGGCCGCCAGAAGATCGTCGATCAGCCGATCATAGAAGGCGATACCTTGGGCGTTCACAGCTCCGCGCCCCTCAGGCATCAGCCGCGTCCAGGCAAAGGAGAAGCGATAGGCCGAAAGGCCCAGTGCCTTCAGCACCGCGATGTCGTCCTTCCAGCGATGGTAGCTGTCGCAGGCGACGTCGCCGCTGGAGCCGTCGATGATGACGCCGGGCACCTTGCAGAAGCGGTCCCAGATGCTCTCGCCCTTGCCATCCTCGGCCGGGGCGCCCTCGATCTGGTAGGCGGCGGTGGCCGCACCGAAGACGAAGCCTTCCGGCAGGACGAGCGAGGCGGCGCGCGCCTTGAGGGCGCGTCTGTTATCGATGCTTGATGTCATATTTTCTCTCGACTGTGCTGACCAGGCTGGCCGCCGCGAGCGTCAGCAGGATGTAGAAGATGGCGGCGGAATTGTAGGGCGCGAACGGCAGGAAGCTGGCCGACTGGAACTCGCGCATGCGCTGGGTGATGTCGCGGATCGACAGAATCGACAACAGCGACGTGTCCTTGAGGATGGCGATCAGCTCGTTGCCGAGCGGCGGGATGATGATGCGGAAGGCCTGCGGTAGGATGACGAGGCGCGCCGTCTGCCAGCCGTTCAAGCCGAGGCTGCGCGCCGCCTCGATCTGGCCGCGCGGGATGGCGTTGATGCCGGATCGGAAGATTTCCGCCAGATAGGCCGAATAGGCGAGCGCCATGGCGGCGATGCCGCGCGCCAGGTTCGGCGGGTCGAACACCCCCTGCGTGGCGTCCTTCAGCGCACCGGCCAGCGGCAGGCCGACATAGAGCACGATGACCAGCATCGGGATGCCGCGGATGGTATCGACGATGAACTCCGAGCCGATCGACAGCGGATGGCGGCGGTGGATATGGCCGCCGAAGGTGAGCAGGCCGATGACGATGGCGAGCACAGCCAGCGTGATGCCGGAAGCCTTGTCGCGATCGTTCAGCGCCGACGTCTCCCATAGCACCGGCAGGTCGGCGGGTGCGGCGGCCACCGGCAGCAGGGCGGCGCTGACATCGGCCTTTTTCGCCAGCGCGGCGACGGCATCTGTCGGGCCCTTGAAGGTGCGCAGCGGGATTTCGTCTTCCGGCGCGCCGGGAAACTGGCCGTAGCGGACGGCGCCGATCATGCCGGACGGCGTGCCGGCCACGACCGCGACCTTGCCGCCGAGGTTGCCGACCAGCGCATAATCGTCGCGCGGCTGGAGCAGGAACCATGCCGCAGCAACGGCGAGCAGAGCGGTGATGCCGACGAAGATGAAATGCGCCCTCCGGCTATACTCGAGCTTGAGCAGGCCGACCCAGACGAGGCCGAGCAGCGCGGCGAGGATATAGGCCGCGACCGCCGCGCGGATGGTGGTGGCGACGCCGGCGGCAAACGCCATCGGCGCGATGAAGAGGATGGCGACGAGGCCGATGCCGTTTACCGCAAGCAGCGTCATCCGCCCGGCTTTGGTTGCGCGGCCGCCGGTGAAGAAGAACAGCGCGAGCCCTGCGATTGTCACGACCAGATAGACCCAGAACAGCGCCGTCGCATAGCCGGCCACCATGATCTCGGCGGCGTCGGTCAGCTTGCGCGGCGTCACGCCCTGCACCACCAGCTTGGAGGTAAAGGGATCGACCGCGTTGGCGACGACGGAGGCCGCGTAGGGGCGAACGACGCCGGTGGCGGCAACCGCGACGGCGGCGATCAGGTTAAGTGCGCCGCAGGCCGACGCAAGGCGGGGCCGCCGCGCCGCTACGCGCGAAAACACGACGACGCCGAGTCCAGCCGCGAAGGCCAGAGCCAGCAGCAGGAAGCCGGGACCGAAGGCGGAAGAGCCGTGCTCGATGCCAATGATGGCGCGCAGCGAGCGCTGGTAGTCAGCCGAGGAGGCGAACAGATAGACGATGAACGGCAGGGCGGCGGCGATGATCAGGTTGCTCGGCCGCAGGCGCATCAGGAACTGCATCTCAATCCGCCCTCCTCAGGAAAAGGCTCCGGCGTCCTGCGACGCCGGAGCCGATAGCTGGAACTACTTGGTGCCCCAATACTTGGCGATCAGCGCGTCGAGGCTGCCATCGGCCTTGATCGCCTCGATGCCTTCGTTGAAGGCGGCGACATTCTCATCGCCCTTGCGGAAGACGAGGCCGAGCGGGTCGGATTGCAGGTCGCGGATCGGCACCACCAGTTCGCCGGCGAACTCCTTCTCATAGGCGGCGGCGTTGGCGCCGTTGATGACGACGCCGTCGACGTCCTTGTTCTTCAGCGCGATGAGCGAGGCGGCGAAACTGTCATAGGCGATGACGTTGTCCTTGCCGACGATGCCTTCGGCGACCTGCGCGTCGGTGGTGTTGGCCTGGGCGGAGAGCTTCTTGCCCTTCGACTTGAAGTCGTCGGCGGTCAGCCCCTCGTCCTCGACGCGCATCAAGATCGCCTGGCTGTTGACGATGTAGGGCTCGGAGAAGTCCATCGCCTTCTTGCGCTCGTCGGTGATGGAGACGCCCGAAGCGACGAGGTCGAAGCTGCCCTGGTCGAGGGCGGCGAAGATGCCGTCCCAGCCGGTGGTGACGAACTCGGCCTTGCAGTTGATCTTGGCGCAGATGGCATTGACCACGTCGACGTCGAAGCCGACGATCTGGCCGGTCGCTGTGTCGATGCTTTCCATCGGCGGCGATGTGGTGTCGGAGCCTACCTTCAGCAGCTTTCCGCCGAGATCGGCGGCGTGTGCCGCGCCCGACGCCAAAAGCGCCAAGGTCAAGCCAATCAGGATTTTCTTCATCTCGTTTCCTCCGTTTTCAAGATTCCAGGGTGGATCGGCGGCGCAGGCGGCCGCCGAGATCGTCCGGCTGCCGGCCGATCATTTCCGGCCGGAAGACCTCTCTCAGTCCTGCGGGGTCCTCGCCCGCCATCCGCAGCAAAAGGAACTCGCCCAACCGGCGGCCGAGCAGTTCGATCGGCTGGTAGAAGGTGGTGACGGGCGGGCTGAAATAGGCGCTGACGTTGATGTCGTCATAGGCGATCACGTCGACGTCCTCGCCGACGCGAAGACCGATGCTGCCGAGTGCCGAAAGGACGCCAAGCGTGGTGGCCTCGTTGACGCAGACCAGTGCCGTCGGCGAGGCCGAGCCCTTGAACAGCGCCAGCGCACTGTCGCGACCGAAGCGCGCGGTCAGGTCTCCGCCCTTCACAAGATCCAGCGACGGTTCCAGCCCGGCCTCGCGGAAGGCACGGCCAAAGCCGTCGATCCTGTCCAGCGCGTAGGACAGACGAGGCGCGGCATTGATGAGGGCGATGCGGCGATGACCACCAGCGATCAACCGCGCGGTCGCGGCATGCGACGCCCATTCGTTGTCGACATCGACATGGGCGTAAACGAGCGGCTGGCGGCAACGGCCGAGCGACACGAAGGGGAAGCCGGCCTCGACCAGCATGGCGATGCGCTCGTCGTCGGCCAGCACGCCGGAGAAGATCAGACCGTCGGCGAGCCGCTGGCTGGCGATGCGGCGGGCGACGGCACAGGCATCGTCGAAGTTGCGATAGCCATGCACGGAAAGTTGGTAGTCGCTGCCGTCGAGCGCCTGGGAAATGCCGCTGAGGATCTGGGTGTATTCGACGCCGTCCCATTCGTAGCCGGCCGCCGAGGTGATCGGCATCAGCACCGCCGCCTGGTAGGTCTTGCCGGTGCGCAGTGCCATGCCGCGGGCGTTCGCCTGGTAGCCCAGTTCGCGGGCGGCGGCGAGGATCGCCTCGCGGGTGGCGTCGGTGACGACGGGCGAGCCGCGCAGCGCCTTGGAAATCGTCGCGATGGAATAGCCGGTATGCGCCGCCAGCGTCTTGATCGTCGGCGAAGACCGACCGGATGTGGACTTGCCCTCGGCCATGATTGCCGCCCCGCTCACCCCTTTGGTCACAACGCTATCAGGCGATAAAAACGATTTCAAGAAAAATAAAAACGTTTTTATTTTGCAATGCAAAGACGAAATCGGACGACGATGCCGTGGCATCGTCGTCCGACGCAATCCAGCTTCAGGAAGAAGGAGGCCTCAGCGCGAGGGCGGGGCGTACATCAGGCCGCCCTTGTTCCACAGCGCATTCAGGCCGCGATCGATCTTCAGTTCGCTGGTGGCGCCGAGGTTGCGCTCGAACATCTCGCCGTAGTTGCCGACGCTGGAGACGACCGCATAGGCGAAGCGAGGGTCGAGGCCGAGTTGCTTTCCGTTGTCGCCCTCGACGCCGAGGAAGCGCGTCACCACCGGGTTGGCCGATTTCAGGCTGGCCTCGGCGTTCTCCTTGGTGACACCAAGTTCCTCGGCCTCGATCAGCGAGAACAGCGTCCAGCGCACGACGTTGAACCACTTGTCGTCGCCCTGGCGCACGGCCGGGCCGAGAGGCTCCTTGGAGATGATCTCCGGCAGCACCATGAAGCCGTTCGGGTCGGCCAGCTTGAGACGCTGCGCATAGAGCGCCGAGGCATCGGTGGAATAGACGTCGCAGCGGCCCGTCTCGAAAGCCTTGATGACGCCGTCGGCGGAATCGATCACCACCGGCTGGTATTCCATCTTGTTGGCATGGAAATAGTCGGTCAGGTTCTGCTCGGTCGTCGTGCCCTGCTCGGTGCAGACGGTCGCGCCGGACAGCTTCAGTGCGCTGTCGACGCCGAGCTTCTTCGGGATCATGAAACCCTGCCCGTCATAGTAGGCGGTGCCGACGAAATGGATGCCCATGCCGGAATCGCGCGACAGCGACCAGGTGGTCTGGCGCGAAAGCAGATCGACCTCGTTCGATTGCAGGGCGGTGAAGCGGTCCTTGGTGGAGAGCGGCACGTAGCTCACCTTGCCGGGATCGCCGAACACTGCCGCCGATACCGCGCGGCAGAAATCGACGTCGAAGCCGACCCAGTTGCCCGCCGCATCCGGCGCCGAGAAGCCGGCGACGCCCTCGCTGACGCCGCAGCGCACCGAACCGCGCGCCTTGACGTCGTCCAGCGTATCGGCGGCGGCCGCAGACGCGACGAACGCCGAGCCGGCCAGAAGCAGCGCTGCAGGAATTTCCCGTTTCATGATGATCCTCCCTTGGTTGAAAAAGGCAAAGCGTTGGCCACGACCGGCGCGTAGACGCCGGAAGCCCTCGAATCGTATCGTTCCGTGTTGCCGCGGCGGCGCCGTGCCGCCGCGAAAGCCACTATTGTCCGCCGGCCTCCACCGCCTCGAACGTCTTCTCCAGGATGGCGACCAGAAGGTCGGCATCGGCGCGCGTGAAGATCATCGGCGGGCGCATTTTCAAGACGTTGTCATGCGGCCCCTCGGTGCCCATCAGTGCGCCGCGCCGGCGCACGCCGTCGCAGATCTTCTTCGCCAGCGCAGTCGCCGGCACTTTCGTGCGGCGATCCTCGACCAGCTCGATGCCGAGGAAGAGGCCCATGCCGCGCACGTCGCCGATCGATTCATGGCGCGCCTGCATGGCGCGAAAACGCTCTACCAGATAAGCGCCGATCTCGGACGCGTTGCGGCGCAGGTCACCCTGCTCGATGACATCGAGCACGGCGAGGCCGGCGGCGCAGGACACCGGGTTGCCGCCGAAGGTGTTGAAATATTCCATGCCGTTGTTGAAGGAGGTCGCCACTTCGCGCGTCGTCACCAGGGCCGCCATCGGATGCGCGTTGCCGATCGGCTTACCCATGGTGACGATGTCCGGCACGACGCCCTGCGTCTCGAAGGCCCACCAGTGGCTGCCGACGCGGCCGAAACCGACCTGCACCTCGTCGGCGACGCAGAGGCCGCCGGCGGCGCGCACCATGGCGTAGACCTCTTTCAGATAGCCTTCCGGCAAAAACACCTGACCGGCGACGCTGGGAATGGATTCGGCGAGGAAGAAAGCCGGCGCGCGGCCTTCTCTGCGCATCGTCTCGATCTGTTCGGCGACGCTCGCGGCGAAGCGCTTGGCGTGTTCCTCCACTGGCCAGTCTTCCGGCGCGCGATAGCTGTCGGGGATGACGGCCTCGAAGACATGCGGCTTGCGGCCCTTGCCGCCCTTGCGTTTGTACTTGTAGGGGCTGAGGTCGATCAGTTCCTGCGTCGTGCCGTGATAGGCCCAGTCGAGCACGATGGCCTCTTCGCGGCCCGTATGGGTGCGGGCCATGCGCAGCATCAGGCTGTTGGCCTCGCTGCCGGAACAGGCGAATGCGGCGACGCAGAGTTCAGGCGGCAGGGTCGCCGTCAGGCGTTCGCTGTAGGCGACGATGTTGTCATGCAGGTAGCGCGTGTTGGTGTTGAGCTTGGCCGCCTGCGTAGCGATGGCCTCGACCACATGCGGGTGCGCGTGGCCGACATGGCAGACATTGTTGAAGCAATCGAGATAGGCGCGGCCGCGATCGTCGATCAGCCACACGCCCTCGCCACGCACGAACTTGATCGGCTCGGAATAGGAGATCGACAGGTTGGGCAGGAGTTTTGTCCTGCGTTCGGCGACGATTTCCGCGCGGCTCCGGCCTGTCTGCGCAAAGGTTTCGGGTGGGATACCGGCCAAGGTCGCGGCATTCGGGAACAGGCTTTGCCAGACATCGAGATAGCGCGCCTCGCCGACGCCGAGGATGTCGCGCGCCGCCATGTCCGGATCGACGGAAATCTGGAAATGCAGGTGCGGCGACCAGCCGCCATTTTCGACATGCGCGCCCATCTCGGCGACCAGCGCGCCGGCCTCCAGCCCCTCGCCCGGTTTCAGCCGCGAAACGACCTCATGGGCGAGATGGCCCCACAGCGTGACGAAGGGCGGGCAGTCTTCCGGCTCGTGCAGCAGCGCGACGAGGCCGCCATAGCCGAGCGGGTCTTCCTCGATCTCGATGCTTTTCACCGTAGCGGCCAGCGGCGTGTAGAGCTTCGTACCGGCCGGCATGAACAGGTCGAGGCCGAGATGGCGATCGCGCCGCACGCCTTCGATGAGGCGCGACCGGAACATGTCGCCGGAATAGACGGTGCGCGCCTCGCCCCACGGCCCGATGCCGAGCGTGACGCCATGCTCGGCCGCATAGGCGTCCCAGCACGCGGAAGCCGTATCGGGATCGGCGGCGGCGGAAGCGACGGTCATCGGATTGGCGGCGTCGCCATAGGGCACCAGCGCCTTGCTCAGCGTCGCCGGATGCGGCCTGACGATCGGCGCGAAGATTTTTGCATTGCGTGCGATCCAGCTGGATACCGCGCTTGCACCGGGCGCGGCATCGAAGCCGCAGGCATGGCGCAGGATCGCGGTGGCGAAGCGCGGCTTCATCGCGTCGAGCCGGCGCAAGAGCCGCCAGGCCGGCGCCTCGCTGATCGCCAGATAGGGATTGTCGCCGGTTCGCTCCTTGCGCTGAGCCGACAGCGTAACGGAAATGACCAGCCGTGCCGCGATCAGGTCGAACAGGAGATCGAGTTCCTCTTCGCGCAGAGGATATTCGGCATGGAAGCCGGCCGCGATGTTCGCCGCCGCGCCGAGGGGATCGGCTTCGTCGAGGATCGAATAGGCACAGGCCACCGCCACCTCGGCGATAAGGACGGTGTGCAGCGCGTCGCCGAAATCGATGACACCGGCGACCGTGTCCGGCCGGTTGGGATCGATCAGCACGTTCCAGTCGTTGGCGTCGTTGTGGATGACCTGCGCGCGTAGCGCCGGCAGGCGCGGCGCTACATGCGCGTCGAAGCGGTCGAGGAAGCGCGTCACTAGCGCCCGGTCGGTATCGTCGGCGATATGGTGCAGGCGCGAGCGGGATTCGCCGGTGCGGCGGATATCCCAGTCAAACACCCGCAGCGCGCCGGGATGGATAAAACCCTGCAAGGCGCGGTCCATGCGCCCCATTATCCGGCCGAGCGAATGCAGCACTTGCGGCGTGCGCGCGCTCTCGGCCAGCGGCTTGCCGGGCAGCCAGGACACCATGCGCAGGGCGTGCCGGGCACCGGATGCTCCCTCGACGCTGGCCAGCGTTGAACCGGAGACGGTCTTGCGCAGGCGCGGCAGGGCAAGCTCGGGTGCGACGGCGCCGAGATGGTCGAAGAGCGCTGCCTGGAACTCGCTCTCCAGCGCCGGCTCACTGGCGTTGACGATCTTGAACGTCCAGTCGCCGGAGGCGGAAACGAGACGGAAATTCTGGTCGCGCTCGCTGTCGAGACGGGAGAGTTCGCCGGTGACGCCGAAATGCTCGCAAGCCAGCGCTGCGGCCTGTTCGAGCGGAAAATCGGGAGCCGGATGGTCGAGATCGGTCATGGAACGCGCTTCGGTGCGGGATTTTATGGTGGATAGTTTTGCACGGTCATGCAAAGCAGGCATCCGGCAAGGTGCCGGTGAAACCGGCAGTGTGGCGACATTCGCCGGCATCTTGTCGGCTGCGCAAGGGAACCCGCCGTGAAGCAACCCGACGCCAAGGACCGGGAAATCCTCGCCATCCTGTCGAAGGAAGCGCGCGTTCCCATGAAGACGCTGGCTGCCAGGGTCGGCCTGTCGCGTTCGGCCGCCAGCGAGCGAGTGGCGCAGATGGAACGCAGCGGCGTGATCCGCGGCTATCGCGCCGACATCGGCCAGATGGAAGCCGATGTCATCCGCGCCTTCCTTCTGGTGACACTGGCGCGCACGCCTTCCATGGGCATTCTCGACAGGCTGGCCGGCTATGCCGAGGTGCGCCGCGTATCCTCCATCAGCGGCCAGCTCGACCTGGTGGTCGAGGTGGAAGTCGCGTCGATCGACCGGCTGAACGGGTTGCGCGACGCGATCGCGGAAACGGTGGAAGTGCAGGATCTGACCACGCTGATCGTGCTCAGGCGCGACATCGAGCGATCCGGTTGAGCTGGGCCAGGGTTGGCGCAACCGCCGGACCGACGTGCCCGGTTGATTTATCCGCTCAACCGGGATGGAACGTATCCATGACCACCGTCAACCAGCTTCTGACTGGCAGCGTCGCGCCGCTCGGCCCTCGCGGCGTTCCGAGCGGCATCGGCAAGCAGGCCGTCGCCGGGCGCCTGTTCCTCGGCCGCGAAGGTCTGGAGGGAGATGTGCAAGGCGACCGCAAGCACCATGGCGGTCCGGACAAGGCGCTGCACCACTATGCCTTCGATCACTACGCGTACTGGATCGCTGCGCTTGGGGGCCGCGAGGTCCTGCAAAGACCGGGCGCGTTCGGCGAAAACCTGTCGACGCGCGGCATGACGGAAGACAATACGGCCATCGGCGATATCTTCCGCCTCGGAGGCGCGGTTATCCAGGTCAGTCAGGGGCGCCAGCCATGCTGGAAGCTGAATGCCCGTTTCGACGTCGCCGACATGTCGGCACAGGTGCAGAAGACCGGCTTCACCGGCTGGTACTATCGCGTGATGGAGGAAGGTTTCGTCGAAGCCGGAGACGAACTGCGTTTGCAGGATCGCATTTCACCGGACTGGACGATCCGGCAGACGTGGCGCGTCCTCTATGTCGACACGATGAACCTCGATGCGCTGGCCGAGATGGCCGGCCTCGCCCACCTGCCGGAAGGCTGGCGCGGCTACGCGCGCCGCCGCCTCGAAACCCGCAAGGTCGAGGACTGGACGCGTCGCCTGCAAGGCAGCGACTGACCGCCGCCTCTCCGCAGTTTCTTCAGGTCGGAACGACGCAACCCGTTTCGTCGCATCCGGCGGACGCACTATCCACCGCCACATCCGGTGGCGGTGCCTCGGCCAGCAGCGCGCCGATGGCGACGCCGAGCGAAAGGTCGTCGACCTGGCCGAACTGGTGCTGGCGCAGCCGCCCGGCGCGGTCGATGACGATCGTCGTCGGCGTGCCGCGCATGGAATAGCGCGCCATCGTCACAGGGATCGGGCCGTCGGTGCCGGCCTCGTCGACGCCGATGGGGAAGGTCAGGCGGTATTCGTGGATGAAGGCTTCCAGCGCCACCGGCGTCATCGCTTCATGGTGCTCGAAGACGGTGTGCAGGCCGATGACCGTAACGTCCTTCGCATCGAACATGCGATGCAGCCGCTCGGCCTGCGGCGTGCCATGGGAAACGCAGCCCGGACACAGCATCTGGAAGGCATGCAGGACGACGACCCGACCCTTCAGCTCCTTCAGGATCAAAGGTGCCGGCGTGTTGAACCAGTTGCTGACGGCAAGCGGGGGCGGATTGTTTTCCATCACGGCGGACTCATCGATCGGGAAGCTCCGAGGCTATGCTTCGCAGCATTGCCGTCAAGCATCGCCTTCAGGCGCCACCCATATAGATATCCATGATCTGGCGATCGTCGCGCACGTCGCTCGGCGAGCCCTCGAAGCGCTTTTCGCCGGCGGCGAGGATATAGAGCCTGTCGGCGATCGGCATCGCCTCGCGGATGTTCTGCTCCACCATCAGGATGCCGATGCCCTGCTTGGTCAGTGTGGTGATGCGCTCCAGCGTCTCGATCACCATTGCCGGCGACAGGCCGGCGGAGGGTTCGTCGAGGAGGATGAAGCGCGGCTCGGAGACCAGCGCGCGCGCCAGCGACAGCATCGCCTGTTCGCCGCCGGATAGCGCGCCGGCAGCCGTCCGGCGGCGCCGGGCCAGCGAGGGGTACTGCTCGATCAGCGCTTCGATGCGAGACTCCACCAACCGCTTGTCGGCAATCGCATAGCCGCCCATGCGCAAGTTTTCCATCACCGTCAGACGCGGGAACACTCCGCCGCCCTGCGGCATCAGCACCAGCCCCTGCCGCACTACCTCGTGCACCGGCAGGTTGGAGAGCACGATGTCGTCGAGACGTGCGCTGCCGCTCCACACCGGCAGGGCGCCGGCGATGGCCTTGAGCAGCGTGGACTTGCCGCAGCCGTTCGGGCCGAAGATGCAGGTGATCTTCCCCGCTTCGGCGCTCAATGAGACGCCGTGGACGATCTCCTGCTTGCCGTAGCCGGTGACGATTTTTTCGGCGGCCAGCGTGCTCATTGCGGCCGTCCCAGATAGGTCTGCATGACTTCCGAATTCTGCACGATGTCCTCGAAGGCGCCGCTGGTGACGACGCGACCGGAATCCATGACGATGATGCGGTCGCAGACGCTACGCACCATCTCCATGTCGTGCTCGATGACGAGGAAGGAGACGCCGCGCTCGCGCAGGCTGGCGATGGCCTCCAGGATGATCTTGCGGATGTTGGGGTGAACGCCCGCCGTCACCTCGTCGAGCAGGATGAGGGTCGCCTGCCGCATGACGGCGCGGCCGAATTCCAGCAGCTTCTGCTGGCCGCCGGAAAGGTCGGAAGCGCGGTTGTCGGCGACATGCTCCAGTTTCAGCAGCGCGAGCGTCTCGCTCGCGCGCTCCTGCGCGCCCGGCCAATGCCCTTCCGCCGCCGCCGCCAGCAGGTTCTCGGTCACGCTCATATTGTCGAATAGGGCCGGGATCTGGAAGGTGCGGGCGAGGCCGAGCCGGGCGATGCGATGCGCGCTCATGCCGGCGATGGCCTGGCCGTCGAAGCGGATCTCGCCCTTGTCGGGCGCCACCGTGCCGGAGACGAGGCTGAACAGCGTCGATTTTCCGCAGCCGTTGGGGCCGATCAGCCCGGCGATCTCCTGCCGGCCGACCTCGAGGTCGACGCCGTTGGTGGCCTTGATGCCACCGAAATGCTTGTAGAGCCCGCGCACCGACAGGATCGGGTCGGCGGAAGCCTGGACCGGGGCGCTCATCGCTCTCCCCCGTCGCCGACGAGCTTATCTGCCACCTTGTCGAGCGCATTCACCTTGCGCCGGCTAAAGAGGCCGGCGATGCCGTTGGGCAGGAACAGCACCACCAGCACGATGGCCGCGCCGAGGATGGCGATGTAGAAGGCGGTGTCGCCCCAGTGCATCCAGATCAGCCGGTTGACGACGAACAGCGCCACGCCGCCGATCGCCGGCCCCCACAGGGTGCCGAGCCCGCCGAGCAGCACCATCACCACCATCTGGTCGGTGATGTCGCCGCCGAACACCGACTTCGGATTGATGAAGGTGACCCAATAGGCGAAGATGGCGCCGAAGACCGATGCCGTGACGGCGCTGAGCACGAAGGTCTGCAGCTTCACCAGCGCCGTATTGATGCCCATCGCCTCGGCGGCCGGTTCGTGATCGCGCAGCGCCTTGACCTTCAGGCCGAAGCGCGAGCGCTCGAACAGCGCCCAGGCGACGAGAAAAGTCAGCGCCGCGACACCGAACATGGCGTAGTAGAAGAAACGCTCGTTGAGGTAGGGCGGCAGGCCGATGCCACCGATGCCGCCGGTGAAATCCATGGCCGAGGCGAACTGGATCAGCACTTCGGCGAAGGCCCAAGTGGCGATGGCGAAATAGGCACCGCGCAGGCGCAGCGTCGGCGCGCCGATGATGACGGCGAACAGAGCCGTTACCACCATGCCGGCCGGAATGGTGGCAAGGAAAGGCAGGCCGAACGGATCGTTCATCAGGAAGGCGGTGACGTAAGCGCCGAGGCCGAAGAAGGCCGAGTGGCCGAAATTGATGTAGCCGGCATAGCCGCCCAGCATATTCCAGGAGCAGGCGAGCCCCGCCCACATCAGCGCGCCGGTGGCGACGCGCAGCCAGTAATTATTGACCAGCAGCGGCATCAGCGCCAGCACGACGATGATGACGGCGAGCAGCAGGACGCCGGGCCAGCGCGATTTCATGGGTTGCGCGGCCATATCAGAGGCCCCTCCGCAAGATTCCCTTCGGGGACGCCAGAAGGACCACGAACAGCGTGGCGAAGATGGCGAGCAGCGAATAACTGGAGCCGACATAGGTCGACACGAAGGCCTCGATGACGCCGAGCATCAGCGCCGCCACCACCGCGCCGCCGACCGAGCCCAGCCCGGCCAGCACGGCGACGAAGAAGGCGAACAGCGTGTAGCGCAGGCCGACTTCGGGGTTAACGGAATAGATGGCGCCCATCAGCACGCCGGCCATGGCGGTAATGCCGGCATAGAGGCCGTAAACGTTGGCGCTGAGGCGACGGATGTTGACGCCCATCAGGGCCGCGTTATGGCGGTTCTCGGCGGTGGCGCGAATCGCCAACCCGTAGCGGGTGCGGTAGAGGAACAGGAACAGGCCGCCGGCGATGGCGACGGCGAAGACCGCCGCCGCGACGCGGATCAGCGGCACGACGACCGGGCCGACTGCAAGGCTCTCACCGCTGAGCATGGTCGTGACGTTGCGTGTGTTGAAGCCCCATGCTGTCAGCATGCCGCCGCGCAGCAGCGTGAACAGGCCGAAGGTCAGCGCCAGCGCCATCAGTTCCGGCCGCGCCGTGCGGCTGTTGCGGACATTGTAGAGGACCGGGCCGATCAGGTAGCCGAGAGCCCCGAACAGCACGAAGGCCAGAGGAATGGCGACGAAGCCGTCGAGCCCCAGCAGAGCGGTGACGTAGTAGCCGAGATAGCCGCCCAGCACGACCCAGCCGCCGACCGCGAAGTCGATGACGTGCAGCACGCCGAAGGTGAGCTGGAAGGCGATGGTGAAGGTGGCGATGACGCCGCCGATCAGAAGGCCGTTCAGCAGGGTCTGGAGGAAAAGATCCAAGGCAGGAGCCGTCCGTCCGTGTGGGTGGCGGGAAGGTCTTCCCGTCTGGACACGGCGGCCGCGCGGCCGGCCCGCATCCGCGAGGGTCCGGCGGCGCGCGATCTCGCACGCGCCGCGGCGAAGATGCTATTTACAGGCCGGCAGCGGATAGATGTAGTCGGCGGCCGCGGCCTCCTTCGGCCCCACGGCGACGACCTTGCCGCCCTGGATCTGCACCAGAACCGGCACCGGCTGGACGTTGTCGTGATAGTGCGGGCCGTCCTTCTCGAACTTGATCGGCCCGTAGAAGGTCTGGATGTCGGTTTCGGCGATGGCGTCCTTCAGCGCGACGCGATCCTCCGGCGTCAGCGCCGGCTTCTTGCCGAGCCGTTTCAGCGCATCGCCGAGCACCAGGCCGCTGGCCGCGCAACCGGCCGCGGTGTAGTCGGGCTCGCCGCCGAGCTTCTTCGTCGCCATGTCGGAGAATTCCTTGGCGGTGCCGAAGACGTCGTCCTTGTAGGTCACGGTCGGGAGCCAGACCACCACGCCGGTGACGCCGTCGGCGTCGGCGCCGAGCGCCTGGGCGAAGGCCGGATTGGTAATGCCGTAGTGCATGATTAGCGCCTTCGGCCGATAGTTCAGCGACTTCGAGGTCTTGACCACGTTAATCAGGATTTCCTCATGCCCGCCGACCGCGACGACATCCGGCTTCAGCGCGGCGATCTTTGAGATGACCGGGGTAAGGTCGCCTTCCGGCGGCACCAGTTCATACGCGACCAGTTCCAGCCCCGCCGCCTTGACGCCGTCGCGGAAGCCTTCGCCGGTTTCCTTGGAAAACGGCTCGTTGACGCTGATCACCGCAACCGTCTTGGCTGCTGGATTGGACGTCTTCGCCAGCACGCCCAACGACAGGCCGGAGGTCGTGTCCACGGACGGAATGATGCCGAAGTTGAACTCGGGCTTCGCCTTCCAGACGTTCGGCGATTCCGCCGATCCGGAGATCATCGGCACCTGGTATTTCTGGCAGATTGGCTGCACCGCTATGGTCGAGCCGCTTGTATAGGGGCCGAACAGCACGTCGACCTCGTTCTGCACGATCAGCCGCTCGGCGGCGTCGGCGCCGGTCGCCGGATTGGACTGGTCGTCGCCGTAGAACATATCCACCTTGAACTTCTCGCCGGCGACCTCGACGCCACCCTTGGCATTGATCGCCTCGGCCCACAGGTCGTAACCCTGCTTGGTCAGGTTGCCGCCAAGGATGTTCTCGCCCGACAGAGAGGTGATGACGCCGGCCTTGAAGGTCGCCGCCTGCGCCCGCGCCGTTCGCACGAACGGCATGCCGAGCGCGCCGGCCGTGACGGCGAGCGCGCTGCCGCCCAAGAACCGGCGGCGCGAAAAAGAACGGTTGAATGAGGCCATGGCGCAAATCCTCCCTTTGCGGTGTCGCGGTTTATCCGAAACTTTTGTCTGACATACGATCACAAGCAGGGTGTGCAGACAAGCAGTCTTGTCCGCAGGTGCTCGCAACAGCCTGCCGGGACGCGCGGGAGGTAGGCTGTCCGCCGGCTCAGCTGGCCTGCCGGCCACCTTCCGCGGCGATGAAGCGATCGGGCGCCAGCGCCTCGCGCTCGACGCCGAATGCTGCAAGGTCACCGGGAACGGCGCCGTCGCGAAGCAGCGCCGAGGTGAGCCGCGCCAGCGCAAACGAGACCTGGAAACCGTAGCCACCCTGCCCGGCCAGCCAGAAGAAACGTGGCAGGCGCGGATCGGCGCCGGCGACGGGGGTACGGTCCGGAGCAAAGGTCCGCAGCCCGGCCCAGGGGCTTTGCGGCCTGCCGATGCTCAAGCCCGTCGCCTGCTCGATGCGGTCGACGGCGATGGCGACGTCGATGTCCTCGGGATAAGCGTCGCACGGCGGGGAGTCGGTCTCGTCGGCAAGCGAGCCGATGAGACGGCCGGCATCCGGCTTGAAATAGAAGCGCTCGTGGATGTCCACCACCAGCGGCCAGTTCCGCACATCATGGCCCGGCGCATCGAAGATGAAGGCTGTGCGCCGCTTCGGCGCAAGGCCGATGCCGGTCAGCCCTGCCCGTTCCGCGACCACGTCCGCCCAGGCGCCGGTGGCGTTCACCACCGTGTCGGCCTCGTAGACGCCGGCCGTCGTCTCGACGCGCAAGCCTTCGCCATGCGGCTCGATCCGCACGACCTCCTCGCCGGTGCGGATTTGCCCGCCCAGCGCGCGGAAGGCCGAGGCGCTCTCCTGGACGATCTTGCCGGTGTCGATGTCCATCGCGTCCGGCTCGTAGACCCCGCCGCAGGTCATGCCGTCGCCGAAGACGGGAACCAGTTTTCCGACCTCGGCGGCGGAGAGGCGCCTGATCGTCGGCAAAAGGGCCTGCGCTTCCAGGGCGAAACGGTCGATGGCTTCGCCGTCGTCCGGCCCGCCGAAATGCAGCGCGGCGCGCTTGTGGTCGAAATAGCCGCCCGTCTCCAGAGCCTCGCGGCTCGCCCGCGACAGCGCCCGCACCATCGCATTGCCGTAGGATTCGGAAAACAGCGCCGCCGAACGGCCGGAAGCGTGGTAGCCGAGCTGGCTTTCGCGCTCGATCACCGTCACCGAAGCCCATTCCTGCAAGGCAAGGGCGGCGGTGAGGCCCGCCACGCCACCTCCTATGACAATGATCCGTGTGGAAGACATGATGGCCTCGGGACTGCTGAAAGGTGTTCCTCGGCTCCAGCCTAGGGGGAAAACGCACCGCTGTTGAAGCGACCAACCGAGCGGATCGGGTAATGCCAGCGCGGCCCTGCAAATGCCTCCACATATGCTTGCGCAGCAAGGGGCCTGTTCTTATATACGCCGCACAACCGTCCAAGCCGCGCGGACCGCGGCTTGCGGCGGAATTCTTGTGAACAGGGGCTTTCCCGGGAACGCCTGACAGGGTCCACGAAAGCCTGCTTGAAGGAGAGAACGACAAAATGGCAAAAGTAATCGGCATCGATCTGGGAACGACCAATTCCTGCGTCGCCGTCATGGACGGCAAGGACGCCAAGGTCATCGAGAATGCGGAAGGCGCGCGCACCACGCCTTCGATCGTCGCCTTCACCGCTGACGGCGAGCGACTCGTCGGCCAGCCGGCCAAGCGCCAGGCGGTCACCAACCCCGAAAACACCGTCTTCGCGGTCAAGCGCCTGATCGGCCGCCGCTTCGACGATCCGGTCACCGACAAGGACAAGGG
>JBQCHN010000133.1:0-20445 GCA_051954615.1 Mesorhizobium sp.
CCCGTCCACCTCGCTCGGCGCCAGCACCGCCGTCGGCTCGTCGAGGATCAGCAATCGCGCCCGGCGAAACAGCGCCTTGATGATTTCCAGCCGCTGCTGTTCGCCGATGGAAAGCGCGGACACCGGCTGGTCGGGATCGAGGCGCAGGCCGTAACTGCGGGCAATCTCGTCCAGCCGCGCCAGCGCGCCGGCGCGGTCCAGCCGCCCGCTCCTGCCGGGAATGCCGATCAACAGGTTTTCCAGCACCGTCAGCCGCGAGGCGAGATGGAAATGCTGGTGCACCATGCCGATGCCGGCCGCCAGCGCGTCGGCCGAATTGCGGATGCTGACCGGCTTGCCATTTACAAGGATTTCGCCGGCGTCTGGCTGGTAGGCGCCGAACAGGATGTTCATCAGCGTCGTCTTGCCGGCGCCGTTCTCGCCCAGCAGGCCGAGGATTTCGCCCGGCGCGACGGCAAGGTCCACGCCCTCGTTGGCCTTCACCGGGCCGAAGCTCTTGGAGATGCCGCGCATCTCGATGAGGGGAATAAGTGTGGTCACAAGGAGTCCAAGTTGGAAGCCGAACGTTCGGGCAGCCCCCTCCCCCGTTCACGGGGAGTTGAGGAGCGGTCTGCGAAGCAGACGAAAAGCCGGCAGGCAGGTGAGGGGCGGTAAAGCGGTCCTAGGTTCGCGCTGCCCCTCATCCGGCCCTTCGGGCCACCTTCTCCCCGTAACGGGGAGAAGGAAGGACGCCGCTCAATCCGAGGTCGGCGTGTTCTCGTCCACGTCGACGCGGAACATGCCTTCCAGGATCTCGGCCTTTTTCTTCTCGACCATGTCCTTGACGTCCGCCGGCAGCTTTTCGTCGAACTTGTGATAGGGCGCCAACGACGAGCCGCCCTTGGCCATGCGCGAGAAGTCGCCGTAGTCCTGCGCGGTGAAGACGCCCGCCTTGACCAGCTTCACCGCCTGCTCGACTGTCGGATACATGTCCCACACCGGCCCGGTGATGACGGTGTCCGGCGCCAGGCTCGACTGGTCGGACATGTTGGAAATGGCGAACACGCCCTTTTCCTGCGCCGCCTCGATGACGCCGAAGCGCTCGGCATAGATGACGTCGACGCCGGCGTCGATCTGCGCGATGGCCGCTTCCTTGGCCTTCGGCGGGTCGAAGAACGAGCCGATGAAGGTGACCTTGCACTTGACGTCCTTGTTGACTTCGCGCGCGCCGGCGAAGAAGGCGTTGACCAGCCGGTTGACCTCGGGAATGCCCATCGCCGCGACGGCGCCGACAGTGCCCGACTTCGACATCTTGCCGGCGATCATGCCCGACAGATAGGCCGGCTCGTGGATCCAGTTGTCGAAGACGCCGAAATTCGGCTCGGCCGGCCCGGCGCCCGAACCGAACAGGAAGGCGGTCTGCGGGAACTGCTTGGCCGTGCGCCGCGACTCGCGCTCGGCCGCGAAGGCGTCGCCCATGATCAGCTGCGCGCCGCCCTGTGCATATTCGCGCATGACGCGGCCGAAATCGGCGGTCTGCACCTTCTCCGACCATTTGTATTCGATGCCGAGCTCCTTCTCGGCCTTCTGCAGCGCGACGTGGATCTGGTGGTCCCACGGCTCCTCGATCGGCGTGGCGAAGATCGCCGCCACCTTCACCTTCTCGTCGGCGGCAAACGCCCAGCGCGGCAGAACCAGCGCCGCCATGCCGGCAGCGCCCAGCCCCAGCACCTCGCGCCGCGACAACCCGGCCGGCAGCGCCTTGCCCCTCATCCCATTGTCCATCGTTCGACCCTCTTTTGGATTCGCGGCGCGTCCTTCTGCGGGGCCGCCGGGCGACTATGGATCGCGGCTAAAGTTTTGTCCACATGGTCAAAAACCATGCTTTACGAGTCCAGTTTGCGGCAGCTAGGCCGCTTCGGTGCCGAGGTAGAGCCGGTGCAGCTCGTCCGGCGTTCTGGCCAGCGCCTTGCACTCGCCGTCATGGACGATGCGGCCGCGCCGCATGACGTAGGCGCGGTCGCCGATCGACAGCGCAAGGGCCGCGAACTGCTCGACCAGAAGGATCGCCAGCCCCTCGTCGGCCAGCCGCCGCACCGCGTTCATCAGCCGCGTGACGATGACCGGTGCCAGCCCGGCCGACATCTCGTCGATGAGCAGGACTTTCGGCCGCGTCAGCAAGGCGCGCGCGATGACCAGCATCTGCTGCTCGCCACCGGATAGCAGGCCCGCCCGCACCGCGCGGCGCTGCACCAGTTCGGGAAACAGGTCGTAGGCCTGTGCCAGTTCAGCCTCCCGGCTGAGGCCCACTTTAAGATTTTCCTCGGTGGTCAACTGGCGAAAGACCGTGCGCCCCTGCTCGACATGCGCCAGTCCCTCGCGCGAGCGCAGGCCCGGCCTTGCCTTCTGGATTTCCCGCCCGTCCAACTCGATCCTGCCGCCTGCCACCGGGATGATCCCCGACAACCCTTCCAGCAGCGTCGTCTTGCCGGCGCCGTTGGCACCGAGCAGCACGCTGATCGCACCGCTTTCGGCGACGAGGCTGACCTTCGAGACGACAGGCAGTTCCGCCCGGTTCACGCTCAGATCGGAAACGACGAGCCTGCTCATGCCGCCACGCTTTCTTCCTCGATACCGAGATAGGCCTTCTTGACCGCCGGCTCGCCGAGCACTTTCGCCGGCGGGCCGGAGGCGATGACCTTGCCGAAGTCCAGCACTGTGACTTCCGAACAGACCGAGCGCACGAGGTCCATATCGTGCTCGACCAGCAGCACCGCCGAGCCGAACAGTTTTGGAATCTGCGCGATGCGCTGGCCGAGCCGCACCGATTCTTCATGCGACTGCCCCGCCGCCGGCTCGTCCAGCAGCACCACCGCCGGACGCGCGGCAATCACGCCTGCGACATCGAGCAATCGCCGCGTGCCGGCGTCGACCGTCGTCACCGGCGTCTCGGGATCTGGACAGTCGAGCCAGTCGAGGACGGCCTTGATCTCGCTTTCCGACAAGCCTCTTGCAGCGAGGTTGAGATAGCCGCCGACCGTCAGTTCCGGCGCGATGCGGTTGGTCTGCCAGGTGCGGCGCACGCCGGCGCGGGCGCGCAGATGCGCCGGCTGGCCCTCAAGCGCCGCGCCGGCCAGCTTCACACTGCCCTCGTAATGGTGCAGGAAACCCGTCACCGCATCGATGAAGGTGGATTTGCCGGCGCCGTTGGGGCCGATCAGCCCGGCCACCGTGCCGGCCAGAACCTTCAGGTTGACGTGGTCCAGCGCCACCACGGAGCCGTAGCGGACGCTAAGGTTGTCGATCTCCAGCGCCACCGGCGCCGCATGGGCGGCCGGTTGCGGCAGGCTGGCCCCGGCAGCATCCGCCGCCTTGGCGCGCCGCGCGAGCCTGAGCTTGCGGGCCAGCCGGCGGAACGTCTCGCTCATCGTCTCGCCGGTCGACAGCGCCTGCGTCGCGCCGATGGCGAACAGCACGTTGCCGATGTCCTGCGGCAGGTCGAAGCGGCGCAGGATTTCCGGGAACATCACCACCAGCAGGCCGCCGATGATCGCGCCTTCGGCGAAATGCGCGCCGGTCATCACCGCCACCGCATAGAGGCTGAGCGAGGCCATCATGGAGAAATTCTCCGCCACCAGCGTGCCGAGATAACCGGCGAGCAGCCCGCCGGAAATGCCGGCGATGAAGGCCGAGATGGCGAAGGCCGAGAGCTTCGACGCGGCGATGCTCACCCCGTGCGCCGCCGCCGCCCGCTCCGAATGCCGCACCGCCAGCCAGGAAGCGCCGAGACGCGAGCGGGCGAGGAACTCCAGAGCAACCGCGATAACGGCATAGACGATCAGCACGAAGACGAAATAGCCGCCGTCGCTGTCGAACAGCGCCGGGCGCGGCACCTGTAGGAAGGTCGTCTGCCCCGGATAGGTGATGGTGGCGAGGATGGTGTCGAAGGCGGTGGCGAAGGACAATGTGACGATGGCGAGGTTGATGCCGCGCAGCCTCAGCGCGGGAAGCCCGATGGCGACACCGAACGGCACCGCCGCCAGCCCGCCGAGCAGAATCCATACAGTGAGCCCGCCCGGCGCTTCCGCCAGGTTGAGATAGCCGACCGTCCAGGCGCCGACACCGGCGAACGACATCTGGCAGAGCGCGATCATGCCGGTGCGGCCGGCGACCAGCCCGAGGCTTTGCAGCGCCACGCCGGTGATCAGCACCGAAGTGGCGAGGAACACCCAGTAGGACGACAAAAGGCCGACGACCGCCGCGCCGCCGACGGCAAGGGCGGCGACGAGCGCCAGCGAGGCTCTGAGGCTAGCGCGCTTCATCCCAGCGGGCCTCCCTCTGCGACCACAAGAGCACGGCGAGCACCACCAGGAAGGGAATGGCGCTGCGGTACTGGCTGATCGAATCCACCGTGCTCGCCATGCCTTCGATGACGCCGAGCAGGATGCCGCCGGCCAGCGTCAGCCAGAAGCTGCGGAACAGGCCGACAAGGGCGGCGGCCAGCGCCGGCACGACGAGCAGGCTGAGCGTCATGAAATTGGGCGACCGTTGCGGCGCGATGATCATCAGCGCGAAGGTGGTGAAGGCGCCCGTCAACCCCCATACCAGCAGCGACAGCAGTTGCACCTTGACGCCCAGCAGTTCGGCCGCCATCGGCCGGTCGGACAGCGCCCTGAGGTGCAGGCCGACGCGCGTGCGGTTGAGGAACAGGTCGGACAGCACGGTGAACAGCACCGCCAGCCCGATCGTCAGCACCGAGGCGATGGTGACTTCCACACCCGCCAGGCGGAAGGCCGAGCCGGGGAAAAGCTCCGGCATCACATGCGGGTGCTGGCCACCGGTCAACCGCAAGCCAATGGCGATCAGGCCGACCAGCAGCGCGACCGTGACGGCCGCCTTGGTCGAGGCGCTGGATTCGGCGAACCAGCGGGTCATCACATAGCCTATCGCCACGCCGACGAACGTGCCGACGAGAATGCCGGCGAGCACCGAGGGCCAGGTCGGGTAACCCGCTTCCGTCAGCGCGATCAGCGCGAAAGTCCCTGCCGTGCCGATCGCGGCACCCGTGAAATTGACCACCGAGACCAACCGGTAGGTGAAGACGGCGCAGACGCCGAGGAGGGCGTATGTCCCTCCGGCCGTCAGTCCCGCCACCGCGGATGTGAGCAATGCGTCCATGACCCGTCCTGTGAGAAAAAGCGGGCGGCGGACAGTGCCGCCGCCCCAGGGAGGAAGTCCAGCCGGAAAAACCTAGTTGGTTTCCGGCAGGTGCACCCAGTCCGCCGTCTCCACCGTCCACTTGCCCTTGTCGAGCTTCATCACCTTGGTGGCGCGCATCGGCGAATGCGTCTTGGCTTCGCCGAAGACGTAGGGCGAACCGGCCAGCGGATTGGAGATCGGCTGCATCTTCAGGAGCGCGGCGTTGACGCTGTCGCGCGTCACCTCGCCATCGATGCCGCCGACGACCTTGAGGAACATCTGCGCGGCGAGATAGCCACCCTGCGAGAAGGCGGTGAGCGGCCGGTTCGCCTTCTTCATGTCGGCGATCCATTCGGCGTTGGCGGCCGAGTCCGTCTCGGTGTAGGGCTCCCACTCGGTGCCGGCATAGATCGGCTGCGGCGAATCGGCCAGCGCCTTGGCCACCTGCTCGGTATAGCCCGGCGCCAGGAACAGCCAGTTGATGCCGGTGATCTTCTGCGCATCGACCGTCTTGATGAGCTGCACCACCTGCGGCTCGACCTGATTGGTCAGCACCGCATCGCAGCCGGCGTCACGCGCCTTGATGACATAGGGCGTCAGGTCGCCCTGGAACGGCAAGGTGAGATCGAGCAGGTGGATCTTCTGGCCGGTGATCGTCTCCCAGTCCTCGATGCCTTTCTTGTAGGCCTCCTGCGTACCGCCGATGATGATGAAGAAGGCGCAGAGTTTCTTGGCCTTGAGCACGTTGGTGGCGTAGTAGCCCATCGCCGTCGTCAGAGTGAACGGACCGACATTGACCGGCGCGATGTTGGGCGAGGAGAAACAGGCGGCGTCGACGCCGAGCCCCTGGATGGAGCGGATGTCCTTGCGGGCGTATGTGGCGCCGTTGACAGCGCAGTCGAGCAGGCTGGCCGAGCCGACCAGCGCCACGGCTTCCTTGTTGTCGATCAGGTCGCGCGCCGCCTGCGCCGCCACGGCCGGGTCGGCCTTGTCGTCGGCGATGGTGTAGTCGATCTTGCAGCCGTTGATGCCTCCGGCGGCGTTGACCGTATCGAAGGCGGCCTGCGTCGCCTTCGGCACCTCGCTGAAGTCGGCCGGACCGGTGATGGTCGAGACGGCGCCGACCTTGATGGCGCCGCCGCTGCAGGTCGGGCCGGCGGCCGAGGCGGTGCCCGCCATCGCGCCGAGGCCAAGGGCGGCGAGCGACGCCGCAAGCAGGCTTGATTTCCACGTCATGTTGCTCTCTCCCATTATATTCACTCCCTCACGCCGCCGAACGGATCGGCGGATCGATGCTGCCGGCCCCGATGCCGGCGAATTTCACAAGCGTCTTTTCGATCGTCTCTCGCGCGATGCCACGCACGATGAACACCAGCCGCGTGCGATGGTCGGCGGAAGGCCAGGCATCCAGCCGCACCGGCGGGTGAAACACATGCTGCACGCCGTGCAGCACCATCGGCCGCTCCGGATCGTCGGCACGGCAGACCAGCCCCTTCATGCGCAGCATGTCCTCGCCCTTCAGCATGGCGACGTAGTCCAGCCAGCGCGCGAAGGACGCCCAGTCCACCGGCGCGTCGATGACGAAGCTGTAGGAGCGGATGCCGTGGTCGTGCGCGTGGTGATGATGGGAATGATCGTGATCGTGGTCGCAATCCGGTCCGCATTCATGATCCGGGTGGTCATGCTCATCCACCGGCAAGGCGGCCGCTTTCTCCAGCCAAGCTGCCAGCCGCTCCCGCTTGCCGGTCTCATCCTCGGCCAGTGCGTCCAACGCCGCGAAATCCGCCTCGCCGTTGCTGGCGATGCCGCGGCTGGCGGTCGGCGCCAGCGTATCTAGCCGCCGGCCGAGCGCCTCCACCGTTTCCGGCGAAGCAAGGTCCGTCTTGGTGACGAGCAGATGGTCGGCCACCGCGACCTGTTTGGCCGCCTCGCCATGACGCTCCAGCGTCGCGAAGCCGTTGACGGCATCGACGGTGGTCACCACGCCGCCGATGCGGAAGCGCGCCGCAAGTTCGGGCTCGGCGATCAGCGTGTGCAGAATCGGCGCCGGGTCGGCCAGCCCCGTCGTCTCGATGACGACGCGACGGAGCGGCGGCGTCTCGCCTTCGCGGCTCCTGCGCTCCAGTTCCTTCAGCGTCTCGACCAGGTCGCCGCGCACCGTGCAGCACACGCAGCCATTGTCGAGCAGCGTGAACTGCTCTTCGCTGGCCTCGATCAGCAGATGGTCCAGCCCGACTTCGCCGAACTCGTTGACGATCACCGCCGCCCCCGCCATGGCGGGCCTGCGCAGCAGCCGGTTGAGCAGGGTCGTCTTGCCGCTGCCGAGGAAGCCGGTCAGCACCGTGACGGGGATTTTGGCGACATCAGCTTCGCTCATAGACCTTCCTCCCCTCGAACCAGGTGGAAAGCACCTTGGTGTCGGCGATCTCGTCGGACGGCACCTCCAGCACGTTGCGCTCGAGCACGATGAAGTCGGCCGACTTGCCGATCTCCAGCGAGCCGATGGTACCGTCCAGCCCCATCACGCGGGCGGAGTTGATGGTGAAGATCTCCAGCACGGTCGCGATGTCGAGCGCCTGCTCCGGCCACAGCGACTCGCCGGCGAAATCGCCGGACGGGTTCTGCCGCGTCACCAGCCCTTCCATGCCGTTCCACGGGTCGGGATTGGGGATGACCGGCCAGTCGGAGCCGCCGGCCATCAGCGTGCCGGCGGCAAGCAGGTCGCGGTTCGGCCAGAAGCGGGTGGCGCGCTCCACGCCCATCGTCTGCTTGTGGCCTTCGAGGAAGGCGGTCGGATACCAGATGAAGGGCGACAGGTCCGCCGCCACGCCAAGTCCGGCGAAGCGCTTTATGTCCTGCGGCGCGATATAGCTGGCGTGGGCGATGTGGTGGGTCAGCTTCGTCGGCCCGTTGAAGGAACGCACCACGTCGATGGCGTCCAGCGCCTGGGTGACGGCCGCATCGCCGGCACAGTGGATCTTCACCGACAGGCCGAGTTTTTCGCAGCGTCCGACCCAGCGCACCAGTTCCGGCACGCTGGCCAGCGTCGTGCCGCGGAAGCAGCAGCCGAACACCGGGTCCGGCGTATAGGGCTCGTGGAAGGCGGCGGTGCGGGCGCCCGGCACGCCGTCGAGGAAGACCTTGGTGAAGTCGGGCCTGACATGGGCGCTGCGGAACGTCTCGCGCAGCGCGAAAAGCTCCTCGCCGGCGATGCCGAACATGAAGGACGGTTCCGTCACCGGCATGGCGGCCGACGCCCAGGCGGTCAGTTCGCCACGGTCGTCCAGCCCCTTCAGCGCCGCCATCACCGGCTGCATGGCGGCGGCGTCGAGGAAAGCGGTGACGCCGTGCTCGTTCAGCGTGGCGATGGAATGCGCCATAGCCGCGCGGTCCATCTCGTCGGTGTAGTGGCCGGACGAGACGATGGCGCGCTCGATCATGCCGGAAGCCGATTCGATCATCAGCCCGGTCAGCGCGCCGGTTTTCGGGTCACGACCGAAGCTGCCCTGCTCCGGATCGGCATTGGCGGCGGTCACGCCGGCGAGCCGCATCGCCGCGCTGTTCACCCAGCGATTGTGGTAAGTGTCGTCGCGCAGCAGCACTGGCCGGCCAAGGCTCGCCTCGTCGAGCAGGCGAAGCGACTCCTCGGTGTTGATGGTGGCGATCAGGTCGCTGCCCCATTGCGCGCCGATCACCCACTTGCCTTCCGGCGTCTTCTCGGCCGCTTCGCGCACTTTCTTCAGGATGCCGTCGCGCCGCTCCATATTGGACAGGCGCAGTTCGAACAGCGCCGCCTGCCCGCCCATCATCATATGGGTGTGGACATCGACGATGCCCGGCATCGCCATGCGCCCATCGAGATCGAGCACGCGGGTCCCCTCGCCGATCAGCGGCTTTACCGCCGCCTCCTCGCCCACCGCAATGATGCGCCCTCCGCGCACGGCGAAGGCGTTCGCCCACGAGCGCGCGCTGTCGACCGTGTAGACACGGCCGTTCAGCACCACGAGATCGGCGGCGGCTGGCTTGCTGGACATTCTCGAACTCCTCCCTCGATCTTCCGGTTTGTGCGGCGCTCCTCCCGCGCCGTCACACCGCCCTGTTCTGTGTCGGCGGCCGGCCGCCGCCGTCCGCCACCAGCACCGCGCCGGTGACGAAGGATGCCTCGTCCGACGCCAAAAACAGGCAGCACGATGCGATTTCGGCCGGCTCGGCGACGCGCCTGAGCGCAATGCGTTTCGTCAGAGCGGCGAACTCGGCCTCAGGCGTCGAGCCGTTGCGATGGGCGGCCTCGCGCATCTCCTGTTCGCTCATCGGCGTACGCACCCAGCCCGGCGCCACCGCGTTGGCGCGGATGCCGTCCGGCCCGTGCGCGAAGGCGAGGCTGCGTGTGTAGGAGACGAGCGCCGCCTTGCTGGCCGAATAGGCGGCGTTCTGCGCGGCTGCGTTGAAGGCGCCGACCGAGGCGATGTTGACGACCGCGCCGCCCTGCCGCTTGAGCAGAGGCAGCGCCGCACGGCACACCTTCATCGCGCCGGTGACGTTGACGGCAAAGCTGCGCTCCCAATCCTCGTCGGACACGCTTTCGGGCTCGTCCTCGATCATCAGGCCGGCGGCGTTGACGACGATATCCAGCCGCCCGCCGCAGGCATCGATGGCGGCGGCGACAGCGCCGCCCTCGGAAACGTCGCCATGAACGGCGATCCCGCCGCTGGCCGCAGCCGCTTCGGCGAGCTTCGGACCGCCGTGGCCGAACAGCACGACATGCGCGCCCTCACGCGCGAAAAGCTCGGCGGTAGCGCGACCCATGCCGGTCGCGGCCCCCGTCACCAGCGCCGTGCGCCCTGCGAGCCGGCCGCTCATGCCGCCCCCCACTGGCTTTCGACGGCAAAACCCGTCTCGGGAAGCACCAGCCCGCCGTCCACGACGATGGTCTGGCCGGTGACGTATTTCGCCTGCTCGGAGGCGAGGTAGAGCATGGCGAATGCGATGTCGTCGGCCTCGCCGAAATGGCCGACGGGAATGAAGCGGCCTATCTTCGCCATCGTCTCGGGCCGGCTCATCGTGCCGCGCCCCGGTTTCTCGACAAAACCCGGCTCGACGCCGTTGACGGTGATGCCGTCGCGGGCGAACTCGAAGGCGGCGCCCCGGATGAAGGCGTTGACGCCGGCCTTGGCCGCCGAATAGTGGACGCCGCCGCCCATCGCCTGCCGCGACGACACCGACGAAGTGACGAGGATGCGGCCGAAGCGGTTGGCGCGCATGACGGGCGCAGCCGCCTGAGCCAGCCAGAAGCAGGCCTTCAGGTTGAGCGCCAGCGCCTCCTCCAGCCGGTCCTCGTCCATCTCCTCGATCGTCGCCCACGGACAGCCGCCGGCATTGTGGACGACGATATCGAGCTTTCCGCCCTCGCCCGCCGCCTCCTTCACCAGCCGTGCGAGATCGGCCCGACCGAGCCCGGTGAGCGGCACCGCTCGCGCCAAAAGGCCGCGCGTGCACAAGTCCTCGGCCAAAGCCTCGGCAACATCCAGCGTCCGGTTGGCGATGACGACGGAAGCGCCCGCATCGGCCAGCCGCGTGACGATGGCGGCGCCGATGCCGCGTCCGCCGCCGGTCACCAGCGCCGTCCTGCCGGAAAGGTCGAAGGGCTTCGCCATCGCTCAGACCACGCCCGCTTCGCGCACCAGATCGACGAAACGCGAGAACACTTCGGTATGGCGGTCCACGTCTTCGGCCGACGTTGCCGGGCACATCAGGAACATGGTGTGGAACGGCGTCACCAGAATGCCTTCGTTCATGTAGAAGGCGTGCAGCAGCGTCTCCAGGTCGCCGCGCCGGCTGGCGATCACCTCGGCGCCGTTCTTCGGCGGCCGCGGCATGAACATGATTTCCGCGCGCGCACCGGTCTGCGTCACGTGCCAGGGCAATTGATGCGTCTCGATGACGTGGCGCGCGGCGTCCGCCAGTCGCGAAGCGTTGGCGATCATCGTCTCGAAATTGGCCGGCGTCAGCACATGCTCCAGCACCGCACGCATGGTCGCCACAGTCAGCGCGTTGCCGGCCAGCGTACCGCCGATCCCGAGATGCGCCGATTGGCGCACACGCGGATCGACCTTGGGCACGATTTTCCACAGCCGCTCGGCCACGTCCTGCGAGGTGCCGAAGATGCCGGCCGGAATGCCGCCGGCAATCGCCTTACCGGCCACCAGCATGTCCGGCTCAAGCCCATGCAGCGCCGTATAACCGCCGGGGCCGCTGGAGATGGTGTGCGTCTCGTCGATGATCAGCAGCGTGCCGGTGCGCCGCGTGATTTCGCGCAGCGCCGCATGAAAGCCGTCGGCGACCGGGATCATACCGAAATTCGTCATCAGCGGCTCGGTCAGCACGCAGGCGACATCCTCGTCCGCCAGCGCCCGCTCCAGCGCCTCGACATCGTTGAACTCCACCACCTTGGAGACGGCGGCGTGGTTCACCCCGTTGGGGTGGATCATGTTGCGCAGGCCGACCTTACCGTCGCGGATCTCGACATGCGCCTCCTCGACGCCGCCATGGTAGCAGCCGGAGAAGACCAGCACCTTCGGCCGGCCGGTGATCATGCGCGCGATGCGGATGGCGCCGCGGTTGGCGTCGGTCGCCGAGGTCGTCAGCGTCCAGTAAGGCAGGTCGAAGCGGCGCGAAAGCTCTTGCCCCACCCACAGGCTGTCCTCGGTCGGCAGCATCATGGTGGTGCCGCGCCGAAGCTGCCGCACGGCCGCCTCGGTCACCGCCTCGGGCGCATGGCCGCACATGCCGCCCGTGTCGCCCAGCGCGAAATCGACATAGTCGTTGCCATCGACGTCGAGGATATGGGCGCCCCTCGCCTCGGCCGCATAGACGGGAAAGCCGCCGGCCCAGCGCCGCATCCAATGCGACGGTCCGCCATAGAGGAAATGCGCCTGCCCTTTCCGCCAGTCCTCGAACGAGCGCGGATGGGTCCGCCGGAAGCGCTCCTGCTCCCGGTCGATCAGCCGATCGATCGTCTCCGGCACGGACTGCTGCATGGCACTTGCCGTCACGCTTCCTCCTACGGATGACGGAAACAGTCGCAAAATAAAGGTTCACTATTTGAACCACTATTTTGTATAGTACATCAGACTGACGGCGACGAGGATCGCTGTCAAGTTAATTCACACGCGAACTATCTCGCGGAATCGAATGGAGGCGCTGGAGTGAGCACCGTTGGCAAGGCAGCCTCGCTTTTGGAGCTGTTCACCATGGCCGAGCCGGAGATCGGCCTGTCGGAACTGGCGCGCCGGTCGATGCTGGACAAGGCGACGACACGGCGTCTGCTGGTCGCGCTGGCGGCGCATCGGCTGATCGAGCAGGAGCCGGCAAGCCGGCGCTACCGGCTCGGCGCCGGCCTCTCCAGGCTCGCCCGCATCCGTGACGCCAACTTCCCCTTCGCCCGCATCGCCGCACCCGTGATGAAGGACCTGGCAGCCGCGACCGGCGAGACCGCGCACCTCTCCGAATTCAGTGCCGGCGCGCTGCTGACCGTGCATGTCGAACTGTCGGCGAAGGCCAATCGCGTCAACGTCAACGCCGGCCAAATCCTGCCGCTGCACGGCACCGCGTCCGGTCTCGCCTTCCTCGCCTTCTCCCGTTCAGCCGTAACGGAAGCTTATCTCGACAAGCCGCTGGAAAGATTCACCACTCACACGCTGACGGATCGCGCCAACCTCGCCGACCAGGTCCGACTGGCGGCGACGCGCGGCTATTCGCGCAGCGCCCAGGGCTACGAGGACGGCGTGCATAGCATCGCGGCCCCCATCCTCGGCGCCGACGGCCACGCCATCGGCGCGCTGTCCATCGCCTCGCCGCTGTCGCGCGTCGACGACGCCACGGCGGCCGCGCAGGCAAGTGCGGTCATGGCCGCCGCGCGCGAGATCGCCGCCCGCCTCACCGGCGAACCGCTGCTACCGCGCTGAAGTCGGCAACGGTCCCAAAAGGGACCATCAACTCTCGAAGTCGCCGAACACATCCTGCAGGTGGGTCAGCCGGTCGACGCGCTGGTTCACCTTGTCGCCGAGTTCAACGATGACATGGGAGATCATCAGGTCCATCAGCGACACGGTGATGGCCGCCCCGTCCCACAGCGGTCCGCGTGCGCCCGGCATGACGAGCGCGACGTCGGAAACATCCTGCGCCCACACGCAGGCGTCGTCGGTCAACAGGATGACCTTGACGCCCGCCGCGCGCGCCTCCTCCGCCAGCGGCCGGGCCTTGTTGGCGAAACGGCGCACGTCGAACAGGAACAGGCAGCGGTTCTCCACGCTGCCGTCCAGCACCTCGACATAGGTGCCGTTCAGCCCGTCGACGAACTCGACGCGCGGCCGCGCGTAGGAAAGCTGGCTGGCGAAATACTGTGCCACGCCGCGCACGTTCTGGTAGGCGGCGATGAAAACCTCCTCGGCGCCGATCAAAAGGTCGATCGCCTGGTTCCACTGCGGCGACATGGTGATCTCGTAGATATGGCCGAGATCGTCGATCTGCTGCTGGATGAGCGCCGCGATCAGCTTGCCCTCGCGCGCGTCCCGGCGCAGCCGCTCGAAATTGCCCTTGACCTGCCAGCCGGTGCGATGCGCGCTCTGGCGCATCTCGCGCTTCAGTTCGTCGAGGCCGCCATAGCCGAGGCGGCGCAGATAACGGCCGACCGTCATCTGGCTGACGCCGACATTCTGGGCGATCGACTTGGCCGTCTCGAACGGCAGTTCGGCCAGGTTGCGTTCGATATAGTTGGCGATCAGCACATCGGATTTGGTCTGCCGGGCGTCGGGAGACTTCAGTTTCGCCGCAATGTCTCTCGCCATCTATCGTATCCTTCGGCGGCGCGGCCGGTCTCAAAGAGGCCCCGGCCGCGCCGTCAGGTTGAGGTTGCTATTGCGCGGTCTTGATCGTCGTCCACATGCGGTCATACTTGCGGATATCGGCGCCGAGATCGACGAAGATCTGCAGCCGCTTCATGACGTCCTGCGGCGGGTTGATCTCCTGCGAGTTCTTGATCTTCTCGGGCTCCAGCGCACGCGCCGGCACGTTCGGCGTGCCGTTGGTCTGCTGGGCGATGTTGAGCGCCGCCACTTCCGGCCGCGTGTAGAACTCCAGGAACTTCTTGGCGTTTTCCTTGTTCGGCGCCGTCTTCAAGACGCAGATATCCTCCTGGTACATCGTCGCGCCCTCTTCGGGAATGACGTAGCCGAGCGTCTTCGGATCCTGGAAGACGTCGATCATCGCGCCGACGAAATAATGCGCAGCGGCGATGTCGCCCGCCCACACCATCGGCCGACTCTCATAGGTGAACGCAGCCACATATGGCTTCATGTCGATGATGGTCTGCGCAGCCTGCTTCAGGTCCTCCGGATCGGTCGAGTTGACCGACTTGCCGTTGAGGATCAGGCCGACGCCCAGCACCTCGCGCATGTCGTCAAGCAGGGCGAACTTCAGATTCTTGGCCTTCACCGTCTCAATCAGGTCCTTCCAGCCGGTGATGTCCTTGCCGAGCACCTTGCGATTGTAGCCAATGCCCACCGTGCCCCAGGCATAGGGCAGGCAGTATTCGCCCTTGGGGTCGGTCTTGGCGCGCAGGAACTGCGGATCGATGTTCTTGAAGCCCTCGTACTGGTTGATGTCGGTCTTCTCCAGCAGGTCCAGGTTGGCCATGATGTCCTGCATGTAGACGGACGGGAAGACGAGGTCGTAGCCGGTGTCGCCGGTGCGCACCTTGGCCAGCATCTCGTCGTTGGACGAATAGGTGTCCAGCTTGACCTTGATGCCGGTCTCCGTCTCGAACTTCTTCAACACCTCGGGGTTTATGTATTCGCCCCAGTTGTAGATGTTGAGCTGCCCCTCGGCGCTGGCCGGTGCCGCGAACAGCCCCACCGCCGCAGTCAGCGCCGTGGCACAGACAATACCTGTCAGCCGACGCACCACGGCCCGACGCGTCGGCCCCCCGCGCGCCGGTACCGTGAATCCGGTCCCATAATCCTTTTTCATAGTCACTCCTCCGCTAGGGTCGGGACCGCCGCAACGTCCTCCGCCGGCGCCCCGCCCGTCGACGGGATGCTCCCCGTCCATTGACATTCACATGTTAATGATATCAAGGTAACGAAAATAAACAACAGATATCAGAATAACATTCTGCAAGTGGGGATCGGATGGGAGCACACATCGTTCAGCTCGAACGGGCGACGAAGGCCTTTGCACTGCCCGAAGGCGGAACCATCACGGCGCTGCACGGCATAGACCTCGACGTCGAGCGCAACGAGTTCCTCACCCTGCTCGGCCCCTCCGGCTGCGGCAAGACCACGCTGCTCCACGCCATCTCCGGTTTCGTCCAGCTCGACGCAGGCAAGGTGCGCATCGACGGCGACGACGTCAGCGACCGCCCGCCCCACCGGCGGCCCGTCAACACCGTGTTCCAGAACTACGCGCTGTTCCCGCACATGAACGTCGGCAACAATGTCGGCTATGCGCTGGATATCGCCGGCACCGAACGCAAGGAGCGCAACCAGCGCGTCGGCGCCGCACTCGAACTGGTCGGTCTGGCGGGGCTGGAGAACCGCCTGCCGCGCCAGCTCTCCGGCGGCCAGCAGCAGCGCGTGGCACTCGCCCGCGCCATCATCGCGCGCCCGAAGCTGCTGCTGCTCGACGAGCCGCTGTCGGCGCTCGACCGCAACCTGCGTCAGGCCATGCAGATCGAACTGAAGACCCTGCAGGCAGAACTGGGCATCTCCTTCATCTTCGTCACCCACGACCAGGAGGAGGCGCTGACCATGTCCGACCGGCTGGCGGTGCTCAACAAGGGCGTGATCCAGCAGATCGATACGTCGCGTACCGTCTACGACCGGCCGACCAACGCTTTCGTCGCAAGCTTCATCGGCGCCTCCAACCTGTTCGAGGGCACGGCGGCGCGCAGCGGCGGCAACACCCTGATCGCGACCGCCGACGGGCTGCGGATCGAGGCCGCCTGTTCGGGCGGCTGGAAACCCGGCGACGGCGCGGCCACCACGGCGCTGATCCGGCCCGAACAGTTTTCGCTGGTCGGCGCCGGCGCGAAGGGGCCGACGATCGGGATCGACATCGAGCAGGTCGTCTTCACCGGCCTCAACTTCCAGATCCACGGCCACACGCCGTCCGGCCGCAAGCTCGTCGCCATCATCGCCGCTGTCCGGCAGGCGGACGTCGCATCGGCCGAAGCCGACGGCAAGGCTCGGCTGGGTTACGACCCGGCCGCTGTCCACCTCCTGCCCTCCGACGGCACGCAGGCGGCAGCGGAGATGGCGGCATGAGCGCGTCCACCCTGCGCGGCCGCCGGCGCACTCAGCTCGGCATCCTGCTCGGCCCGGCGTCTGCTTTCCTCGCCATCTTCTTCCTCTGCCCGCTCCTCATCATGCTGGTCTACTCCTTCCTGGAGCCCGGCCTCTACGGCGGCGCCGAATGGGCGTTCTATCCCGACAACTACGGCCGCATCCTCGGCTTCGCCAATCCCGACTTCGAGATCTACGACCCCGTCTACATCGCCATTTTCCTGCGCTCGCTGAAGATCGCGCTGATCACCGTCGCCGCCACGCTTCTGGTCTGCTACCCGGCCGCCTTCCAGATCAGCCGCCTGCCCGACCGCTGGAAGAACTTCGCGCTCTTCCTCATCACCTTGCCCTTCTTCGCCAGCCTGATCGTGCGGCTGTTCATCTGGGTGCTGATCCTGAAGAAGACCGGCTTCGCCAACATGGTGCTGACAGGCCTGCACATCACCTCCCGGCCGCTGGAACTGATCTACACCGAGGGCGCCATCATCGTCGGCATGGTCTACGTCTTCGTCCCCTTCATGTTCCTGCCAGTCTATGCCAGCGTCGAGAAGCTCGACTGGTCGCTGGTGCGCGCCTCGCAGGACCTCGGCGCCAACGGCTTCCAGACCTTCTGGCGGGTAATCTTCCCGCTGACGCTGCCCGGCGTCGTCGGCGGCTCGATCATCGTCTTCATTCCGGCGCTCGGCAATTTCATCGTGCCGGCCGTGCTCGGCGGCGCCAAGGTGATGATGCTCGGCAACCTGATCGAGCAGCAGTTCCTCGGCGCCCGCAACTGGCCGTTCGGTGCAGCACTCGCCATGCTGGTGATGGCGGCGGTGCTGGCGATCCTGTTCTTCTACATCCGTTTCGAGGCGCGTCGCGGCGACGACGCGCCCGTGCTGCGCTGAGGTCCGCCCATGGGTTCGCTCCGCAATGTCGGCGTCGTCGGGCTGTTCGGCTACACGATCCTGTTCTTCACGTTCATCTACCTGCCGATCGTGCTGATCGTCGCCTATTCGTTCAATTCGGACCCTATCAACATGATGAACTGGTCCGGCTTCACCTTCGACTGGTATCGCCAGATCTTCGGCCTCAAGAATACGGTTTCGGAAAACGCCCTCTACATCGAATCGACCGAGCAGCTTCTCAACGCGCTGCGCAACAGCCTGACGGTGGCCGCCTTCACCACCACCATCGCCACGGTGCTCGGCACCGCAACCGCGCTCGGCCTCTATCGCTTCAACTTCCTCGGCAAGAAGTTCTACCGGGTGCTTTTGTTCGCACCGATGCTGATGCCCGACATCGTGCTCGGCATCGCGCTTTTGATCTTCTTCGTCGGCGCCGGCGTCTCGCTCGGGCTGAAGACGATCATCATCGGCCAGTGCAGCTTCCTCGTCTCCTACGTCTTCATCGTCGTCTCGGCACGGCTCGCCGGCATGGACCGCTCGCTGGAGAACGCCTCGGCCGATCTCGGCGCCGACGAATGGACGACGTTCCGCCGCATCATCCTGCCGCAGGCGATGCCCGGCGTCATCGGCGGCGCGCTGCTCGCCTTCATCATCTCGATGGACGACCTCGTCATCACCTACTTCATCTCCGGCGTCGACACCCAGACGCTGCCGATCTTCATCTTCGGCATGCTCAGGCGCGGCATCAAGCCGGAGATCAACGCCATCGCCACGCTGATGCTGCTGTTTTCCTTCGCCGTCGCCTCGCTCGGCCTCTATTTCCGCTCACGGCGCGGTTGAAAGGATTCAAGATGACTGACCAGACGCAACCGATCCGTGCCCGCGACCTCGGGCTGGATTTTTCAGGCGCGACCGGTGCCCTGAACGCCATCACCGACGTGCCCGGCGTCGCCGTGGGTTTGCGCACCATCATCGAGACCGAACCCCGGCCGGGCCGCGAAAAGCTCGTGCGCACCGGCGTCACCGCGATCCTGCCGCATGCCGACGCGCCCTCGCCCCGACCCGTCTGGGCCGGCATCAACCGCTTCAACGGCAACGGCGAGATGACCGGCAGCCACTGGATCGAGGACGGCGGCTATTTCGTCGGTCCGGTGCTGATCACCAACACCCACGCCGTCGGCATGGCGCACCACGCGGCCGTCAAATGGATGCTCGGCCGCTACCCCGAAACCTATGGCGCCGACAAACCGCTGTGGCTGATGCCGGTGGTGGCCGAGACCTACGACGGCCTGCTCAACGACATCAACGGCCAGCCGATCGGCGAGGCAGACGTGCTGGCAGCCCTCGACAATGCGGCCGGTGGGCCGGTCGCCGAGGGCAACACCGGCGGCGGCACCGGCATGATTGCCTACGAGTTCAAGGGCGGCACCGGCACCGCCTCGCGAAAGGTCGAGATCGACGGCCGCAGCGGCACCATCGGCGTCCTCGTGCAGGCCAATTTCGGCATCCGCGACTGGCTGACCGTGCTCGGCGCGCCGGTCGGCCGGCACCTGCGCGAGAACCTCCTGTTCGGCAAGACGGGCGAGCGCGGCTCCATCATCGTCGTCATCGCCACCGACCTGCCGCTCCTGCCCCACCAGTTGAAGCGCCTCGCGCGGCGCGGCGGGCTTGGCATCGGCCGCACCGGCACGATGGGCGGCAACGGCTCGGGCGACATCTTCCTCGCCTTCTCCGTCGCCAATGCACGGGACCTGCCGCATCAGGCGCCGGGTTTCGCCAATCTGGAAATGCTCAACGACGAGCGGATCGACCAAGTCTACGAGGCGGCCGTGCAGGCGGTCGAGGAAGCCGTGCTGAACGCCATGGTCGCCGCGAGGCCGATGGGCGGCACCAGATGGGACCGCGCGCATGTCGCGGCCATCGATCATGCCGAACTCGTCGACGTGCTCGGCCGCTACGGCAGGCTGCGGACCGAATAAAGGGCCACGGTCATTGCCGCGGCAATGATTAGCGTGTTAACTTCCCCTCCGGTACATTGCCTGTGTACCACTATTGTCAGCCAAGCCCGCGTCAAGACGGGACAGCCGATAGGAGGAGACCATGCAGGTTGCTGCCCGGCATGTGGACGTCGCCGACGGCGACGCCTTCCTGTCCGCATCGCGGATGCTGTTCGGCCCGATCACCCAGCGCTTCGCCCGGGGAACGGCGCCGTCGATCCCCGAACTCGTGTCGGTGCGGCTCGGCGTCTGCCGGCTGTCGGAAATCCGCGCTATGTCGCATCTGGTGGTGAACGACCGCGCCTTCCGGCGCAGCTTCGATCCCGATTCGATCAAGATCCTGATGCAGCGCTCCGGCCACAGCCGCTTCGAGCAGCAGTCCCATTCAGTCGATCTCGAACCGCAATCGGCGATCATCTACGACCCGGTGCGCAACTATTCGCTGCAGAACCTGTCGCGTGTCGACCAGCTCATCCTACAGGTGCCGCGCTCCACCTTCGGCGACGACACACTGGCCCGCCTCGCGGCGCCCGTGCCGCTGCCGGCGGGCGACGACAGCCTCACCCACATCGTCTCCGGCCTCATGCAGATGGCCATCGGCGAAGCCCACCGCATGGACGAGGCAAGCTGCCAGCGCGTCGGCGAGAGCCTGATCCAGCTCGTCAACGGCCTGATCCGCGGCAAGCCGCCCACGCCCGAATTCCGCCCCTCGCCGCTGGAGGCGCTGCGTGAGCGCATCGTCGCCTATATCGACGCCAATCTTGGCCGCAGCACCCTGTCGGCCGAAGACATCGCCCGCCACATGGGCTGCTCGCGCCGCTACCTGCACCGCGCCTTCGAAGGCGAGGACATGACGCTGGAACGGCTGATCTGGGACCGGCGGCTGGAACGCAGCCGCGAGGACCTTTTGTCGGCCGCCAGAAGCAGCGCCTCGATCTCCGAGATCGCCTTCGCCTGCGGCTTCAACTCCAGCGCCCACTTCTCGCGCGCCTTCAAGAGCAAGTTCGGCACCGCCCCGCGCGACTTGCGCGAGACGCTCAGGAC
>JBQCHN010000134.1:0-3726 GCA_051954615.1 Mesorhizobium sp.
CTTCTTTGCGTCGAGCGGCTCGCCGATGACACCCGTCGATGCGAGGAATATCTCGCCGGCCGTGCAGCCAGCCGCCTTGGCCGCCGCGTCGCCGGTCATCGCCGTCGTCTCGCGGCCCTTCTTGCCGGTGAAGGCGTTGGCGTTGCCGGAATTGACCACCAGCACGCGCGCCTTGCCGCCCGGCAGGTTCTGGCGGCAGAAATCGACAGGCGCGGAGGGACATTTCGAGCGGGTGAAGACGCCGGCGACCGTCGTACCGGCGTCGAACACCATGGCGAGCAGGTCGGTGCGGCCCTTGTACTTGATGCCGGCCTCTGCGGTGGCGATACGCACGCCCTCTATCCCCGGCATCTTCGGATATTTCTTCGGCGCCAGCGGGGAAACGGTTGCGGACATTGTGAGCCTCGGCTGCAAAGCATGGAAGGAGGCCGGTTTGCCCGATAGCGCGCGGGCGCGCAAGGGGGGTGAAGAGCAGTCCGCGAGGCGGATGAAAAGCTCCTGAATGGGCCTTTCAAGCGACGAACGCCCCGAGCTGTAGCGAGGGGCCGGTAGTCCGCAAAGCCGGCGAAGGCCCGAGGGCGGACGCCCCGCCTCAGCCGGCAAGCGGGTTGATGAAGGCCTGGAACCGCGTCTGGATGGTGGGAATGACGCCCCACACCATCATGACGACCATCAGCGGCGCGATCAGCAGCGTCTCCTGCCAGATCGCCCACCCCTCCAGCATCGGCAAGAGCAGATAGAGCAGCAGCGTGATCAGCGGATAGACGCCGGCCAGCACCAGGGCCGCGAAACGCGGCCGCGAGAAATGGCGCGCCGTCCGAGGTGCCGCAGCAGGCGCGACGGCTTCCGTCGCAGTCGCATGCTTATGATCGAAAGTGGCCTCTGTTGCGGATGTCATGATCTTTCTCCATATGAACGATACGTTTCGTTGCATATATAAAACGGGCCGTTTCGTTTCGTCAAGAGACGACCTATAGTGAAATTCACTGTCACCACCCGGAGGCCCTGCCGAGATGACCATGGACAAGGAGAAAAAGGCCCGCAGATCGATCGGCGCACGCCGCAATCCGGCCAGCGCCGAGGCGATCCTGGAAGCGGCCGAGGCGGTTCTGGCCGACGGCGGCCACGCCGGCTTCTCCATCGAGGCGGTGGCGCGCCGGGCGCGGGCGGGAAAACCCACGATCTATCGCTGGTGGCCGTCGAAGGCCGCCCTTCTGCTCGATGTCTATCAACGCCAGAAGCGGTTCGCTTACCCCGATACCGGCACCGTCGAGGAGGATATCGCCGCGTTCCTGAGCGCGCTGCTGGCGAACTGGCGCGACACCGCATCCGGAGCGATCTTCCGCTCGGTCATCGCCGAGGCGCAATCGGACGAGACCGCGGCGAAGGCTCTGTCGACCTACGCGGCAGACAGGCGCGCCCAGACGGGAAAGATGATCGAACGGGCCAAGGCACGCGGCGAAGTCGCCGCCGATGCCGACCCGACGACGATCGCCGACCTCGTTTCATCCTTCGCCTGGTCGCGCCTGCTGACAGGCCGCCTGGACACTGGCGAGAAGGAATTGAGGGCCGTTGCGCGCATCATTGCGCAAGGCATGAAGGAACAGGGCATCAAGGAAAAAGGCGGCGCCTGAGCCGGCGCCGCCTTTGAAAATGCCGATCGGCCTGAAAACCGACCCTACTTGACGCCCTCGGCGGCATCGACGGCCTTCTTCAGCGCCTCGTCGGGAATCTCGACCTTGGCGGCGGCGCGCAGTTCCTTGACCAGCGCGAAGTACTTGTCGCGCAGCACCGCCGAGCGGATCTGGTCCTTCACCTGCTCGAACGCCGGCGGCTGCTTCGGGCGCTTGTCCTCGACCTTGATGACGTGCCAGCCGAACTGCGTCTGCACCGGCTCCTTGGTGTAGGAGCCTGGCTCCAGCGCCATCGCCGCCTTCTCGAACTCCGGCACCATCTGGCCGGGGCCGAACCAGCCGAGGTCGCCGCCGCTCGTCTTGCCGCTCGGATCGGTGGTGTGCTTGTTGGCGAGTTCCTCGAACTTGGCGCCGCCGTCCAGTTCCTTGATGATGGCGTCGGCCTCTTCCTTCGTCTTCACGAGAATGTGACGGGCATGCACCTCGTTGACGGCCGGCTGCGCGGCGATTTCCTTGTCGTAGCGGGCGCGCACCTCGTCGTCGGTGATCTTGTCGACCACCTCCTTCTCGACGATCTCGCCATGCAGCGCGCGTTCCTGCAGGAAGGCGGCGCGGCGCTGGAAATCGGCGTCCTTGTCGAGGCCGTCGGCCACCGCCTTGGCGGCCATCACCTTGATCTCGATGGCGGCCGAAAGGGCCGCGGCCCGGCGCTGCTCGGCCGGCAGTTGCGCGAATTGCTGAGAAAGCTCGCCCTCAGCCATGGCAAGATCCGCCTCGGTGATCGGCTTGCCGCCGATGGTGGCGACCACGGCATTCGGATCAACAGGCTTGGCGGCCGCCGCTGCATCCGGCGCGGCCGGGGCGGTTTCCTGCGCCGCCAGCGGCGACAGGACGAGGGCCGACAGGCCGAGCGCCAGGCCAAGGCCGGCAAACGACGGACGGCTGAACGGGAATTTCATGAAGATCACTCCGATGGGGAACTGTCCGGCTGTTGAGATCAACCGAAATATGGCGGAATTGGGCGCGCTCAAGCCGGCGCACGCAACGTTGACATCGTTTGTGGCCCCTCTTATCTGTCCAGCGACTTTGCGTCCAGAACAAGTTCCGGGCGCTTTTCGGTGTTTTATCCGTTCAGGATCGGCTTGACGGGCCTCGATCGAGCCCGCCGCCACGATCAGGAATACAAGCGAAAGGACCATTTATGGTCAGTCTCGGCTCTCTCGCCCGCAAGGTCTTCGGATCGGCAAACGACCGTCGCGTCAAGTCGACGCGCCCGCGAGTGGAGGCGATCAATGCGATGGAAAACGAGATGCGGGCGTTGTCCGACGCCGATCTCGTCGCCCGCACGCAAAAATTCCGCGACGACCTCGCCAACGGCGCCTCGCTGGACGATCTTCTGGTTCCCGCCTTCGCCACCGTGCGCGAAGCGGCGCGTCGCGTGCTCGGCATGCGCCCCTTCGACGTGCAGCTGGTCGGCGGCATGGTGCTGCACAATGGCGGCATCGCCGAGATGCGCACCGGCGAAGGCAAGACGCTGGTCGCCACCGCGCCCGTCTATCTCAACGCGCTGGCCGGCAAGGGCGTCCATGTCGTCACCGTCAACGACTATCTCGCCAGCCGCGACGCCGAATGGATGGGCCGCATCTACAAGTTCCTCGGCATGACCGTCGGCATCATCGTCCACGGCCTCGACGACGAGGAGCGGCGCGCCGCCTATGCCTGCGACATCACCTACGCCACCAACAACGAGCTCGGCTTCGACTACCTGCGCGACAACATGAAATACGAGCGCGCGCAGATGGTGCAGCGCGGCCACAACTACGCCATCGTCGACGAGGTCGACTCCATCCTGATCGACGAGGCGCGCACGCCGCTCATCATCTCCGGTCCGCTGGAGGACCGTTCGGAGATGTACAACACCGTCGACGCCTTCATCGTCCAGCTGCTGCCCGAAGACTACGAGGTCGACGAGAAGCAGAAGACCGCGATCTTCACCGAGGACGGCACCGAGAAGGTGGAGAACATGCTGCGCGGCGCCGGCCTGCTCAAGGGCGAGTCGCTCTACGACGTCGAGAACGTCGCCATGGTCCAC
>JBQCHN010000135.1:0-2514 GCA_051954615.1 Mesorhizobium sp.
GACCGCGTGCGCGAGAACCTGAGGCGGTTCAAGAAGATGCCGCTCGGGCAACTGCTCGACCTGTCGGACAACGAGATGCTGGCGCGAACGACGATGACGTCGGTGACGACCTTCCTGGCGCTGCTGTCGCTGTTCCTGCTCGGCGGCGAGGTCATCCGCTCCTTCGTCGCCTCCATGCTGTTCGGCGTCTTCATCGGCACCTTCTCGTCGATCTTCATCGCGGCGCCGGTGCTGATCCTGTTCCATCTCAGGCCGACGACGCAGAAGGAGATGGTCGAGCAGGAGCGCGCGGCGCATCAACTGCCGGCCAAGTGATGGCCGGCAGCGGCATCGTCATCCGCGCGGCCCACTATCCGGGCCGGGCGCCGATCGAGGCCTACGGCAACGGCGGCTTCCGCTTCGCCGACATGTCGCATCGCGGTTCGCTTCTATGCCTGCCTTCCGGCATCCATGGCTGGCAGCCGGCCGATCCTGTCGCTTTGAAGGCCGCCGACTTCGACAAGGTCGTCGCCGAAGCCGAGGGGATAGAAATCCTGCTGGTCGGCACCGGCGAGGAGATCAGGCCGCTGTCGAAGGAATTGCGCGCCGCCCTGAAGGAAGCGGGCATCGCCGCCGACCCAATGTCGACGGGCGCCGCCGTGCGCACCTACAACGTCCTTCTGGCCGAAGACCGCGCGGTCGCCGCCGCCTTCGTCGCCGTCGACTGACATGGTCGCGAACGGCAATCCGGTGGTCGAGGCGGTGCGAGCCGGCGATCCCGACCGTTATCTCTCGGCCCTTTACGCTCCTGCCGACAAACGCGAGGCGCTGTTTGCGCTCTACGCCTTCAATGCCGAGATCGCCGGCGTGCGCGACCGCATCCGCGAGGCGCTGCCGGGTGAGGTGCGGCTGCAATGGTGGCGCGACGTCATCGCGGCCGACGGCGAGGAGGCCGGCGCCGGCCATCCGCTGGCCGAGGCGCTGCGGCGGGCGATCGCCGCATACGATCTGCCGAAGCAGGCTTTCGACAATTATCTCGAAGCCCGCATCTTCGACCTCTATGACGACCCGATGCCGTCGCGCACGGACCTCGAAGGCTATTGCGGCGAGACGGCTTCGGCGCTGATCCAGCTGGCCGCGCTGGTGCTCGATCCGGCAGCGGCGCCGGGCGTCGCGGAGCTTGCCGGCCATGCCGGCTGCGCGCAGGCGGTCACCGGCTTGCTACAGCTTTTGCCGCTGCACCGGTCACGCGGGCAATGCTACATTCCCGCCGATATCCTGGCGTCCGTCGGCTCCTCGCCGCAGGAATTCCTCACCGGCGACGGCGGTCCGAACGCCGCCTATGCGCTCGCGGCGATGATCGCGTTGGCACGCGACCATCTCGCCGCTTTCGAGCGGGGTGCCGGCGACCTGCCGGAGACGCTGCGGCCGGCCTTCCTGCCGCTGGCGCTGACGCGCGCCATGCTCGGCCGGATCGAGCGGGCGGGCGTGTCGGTTCTGCGGGAAAGCCCGCGCCTGCCTCACTGGCGCCGGCACTGGCTGTTGTTTCGCCGCGCCACGCGCGGCTGGTGAGGCGGATTATTCGGCCGCCGTCGCTTGCCGCTCCAGCCCCAGCCAGGCGCGGCAATCCGCCAGCGCGCGCGCCGTCATCGCCTTCTTCTTGGCGATAGCCTTGTCCTTGCCGCGGAAGCGGCCCTCGAAGCCCTCCGGCTTGAGCTTCGTGCCGACCGCGAGCAGCGGGAACAGGCCGAAATTGACGTTCATCGGCTGGAAGGAGCGTTTGCCCGGCTCGTCGTCGGAGACGATATGACCACCGGTGATGTGGCCGAGCAGGGCGCCGAAGGCGGTCGTCGCCGGCGGCGCGGCCAGCGGCCGTCCGAGCCGTGCGGCGGCGGCGAAACGTCCCGCCAGCAGTCCGATGGCGGCGCTTTCGACATAGCCTTCGCAGCCGGTGATCTGCCCGGCGAAGCGCAGGCCGGGCCGCGACTTCAGTTGCAGCGTGCCGTCGAGCAGGGTGGGGGAGTTGATGTAGGTGTTGCGGTGCAGGCCGCCCAGCCGCGCGAACTCGGCGTTCTCCAGCCCCGGGATGGTGCGGAAGACGCGCACCTGCTCGCCGTGCTTCAGCTTGGTCTGGAAGCCGACCATGTTGTAGAGCGTGCCCAGTGCATTGTCCTGGCGAAGCTGCACGACGGCATAGGGTTTCGTCGCCGGGTCGTGGGCGTTCGTCAGCCCCATCGGCTTCATCGGGCCGTGGCGCAGCGTTTCCACGCCCCGCTCGGCCATCACCTCGACCGGCAGGCAGCCGTCAAAATAGGGCGTGCCTTCCCACTGCTTGAACTCGGTCTTGCCGCCCTCCAGCAGCGCCTGCACGAAGGCCTCGTACTGCTCGCGGTTCATCGGGCAGTTGATGTAGTCCTTGCCGGTACCGCCGGGGCCGACCTTGTCGTAGCGCGACTGGAACCAGCAGGTGTCCATGTCGATCGTCTCGAAATGGACGATGGGCGCGATGGCGTCGAAGAAGGCCAGCGCATCGGC
>JBQCHN010000136.1:0-2660 GCA_051954615.1 Mesorhizobium sp.
GCGGCGGCGAAGTCTGCCGGCAAGCCCGACGCCACGCGGTTGCTTGCCGACCTCGCAGAGGCTATTGCAGCGCGCAAATCCGTAGAAACGTTCAGGAAGGAAGAGCGCGCATGAAGATGCCGCAGACCATCGGCCTCGTGCATTTCATCGGCATCGGCGGCATCGGCATGAGCGGTATCGCCGAGGCGCTGCACAATCTCGGCTACAAGGTGCAGGGTTCGGACCAGGCCGACGGCGCCAACGTGCAGCGCCTGCGCGAAAAGGGCATCGAGTGCTTCGTCGGCCACAGGGCTGAAAACCTCGGCGACGCCGAGGTCGTGGTGGTTTCGACTGCGATCAAGAAATCGAACCCGGAACTCGCTGCCGCGCGCGAAAAGCTTCTGCCGGTGGTGCGCCGGGCTGAAATGCTGGCCGAACTGATGCGTTTCGGCAATGCCGTCGCCATCGGCGGCACGCACGGCAAGACGACGACGACCTCCATGGTGGCGACGCTGCTGGAGGCGGGCGGGCTCGACCCCACCGTCATCAACGGCGGCATCATCAACGCCTACGGCACCAATGCGCGCATGGGCGCCGGCGACTGGATGGTGGTGGAGGCCGACGAGAGCGACGGCACCTTCCTCAAGCTGCCGGCCGATATCGCCGTCGTCACCAACATCGATCCCGAGCACCTCGACCACTACGGCTCGTTCGACGCGGTGCGCGAAGCGTTCCGTCAGTTCGTCGAGAACGTGCCGTTCTACGGCTTCGGCGTCATGTGCACCGACCACCCGGAGGTGCAGGCGTTGGTGTCGCGCATCGGCGACCGCCGCGTCGTCACCTATGGCGGCAACGCGCAGGCCGACGTGCGCTTCGTCAACCATCGTATGGACGGCGCCGCTTCCCTGTTCGACGTGACGATCCGCAACCGCAAGAGCGGCGCGGACAAGACCATCGCCGGCCTGCGCCTGCCGATGCCGGGCCGTCACAATGTCTCCAACGCCACGGCTGCCATCGCGGTCGCCAACGAACTCGGCATTTCGGAGCAGGACATCCGCAAGGGGTTGTCGTCCTTCGGCGGCGTCAAGCGGCGCTTCACCCACACCGGTTCGTGGAACGGCGTCGAGGTGTTCGACGACTACGGCCACCATCCGGTCGAGATCAAGGCGGTGCTGAAGGCGGCGCGCGACGCCACCAAGGGGCGCATCGTCGCCATCGCGCAGCCGCATCGCTTCACCCGCCTGCACGACCTGTTCGACGAATTCGCCGCCTGCTTCAACGACGCCGATACGGTGATGGTGGCGCCGGTCTACACGGCCGGCGAAGACCCGATCGAGGGCGTGACCGGCGAGGCGCTGGTGGCGCGCATCCGCGCCGGCGGCCATCGCGACGCGCGCTACATCGAAGGCCAGGCGGCGATCGCGCCGATCGTGCGCGAGATCGCCAGGCCCGGCGACTTCGTCATCTTCCTCGGCGCCGGCAACATCACCCAATGGGCCTATGCGCTGCCGAAGGAACTGGCGGGGGCAGAGGCCTCATGACGCGCGGCGAAAAGCTCCTTGCCTCGCTGGGCGACCGGCTTGCGACCTTGCGCGGCCGTATCACGCCAAACGCCGAGATGGACAAGATCACCTGGTTCCGCGCCGGCGGCCTGGCGGACGCGCTGTTCCAGCCGGCCGACGAGGACGATCTCGCCGCTTTCCTGAAGGCGGTGCCGCAGGATGTCCCGCTCACCATCGTCGGCATCGGTTCCAACCTTCTGGTGCGCGACGGCGGCATCGAGGGCTTCGTCGTCAGGCTTTCGGCCAAGGGTTTCGGCGAGGCGGAAGTGGTGTCGTCGACGCGCATCCGCGCCGGTGCCGCACTTCCCGACAAGCGGTTGGCGGCGGCAGCGCTGGAAGCCGGCATCGGCGGCTTCCACTTCTATCACGGCATTCCGGGCGCCCTCGGCGGGGCGCTCAGGATGAACGCCGGCGCCAACGGCGTGGAGACGCGCGAGCGCGTTGTCGAGGTGCGCGCGCTAGACCGGCAGGGCAATCTGCATGTCCTGTCCAACGCCGAGATGGGCTACGCCTACCGGCATTCCTCGGCTCCGGCCGGGCTGATCTTCACGTCAGCCGTGTTCGAGGGCTATGCGGGAGACAAGGACGCCATCAGGGCGGCGATGGACGCCGTCCAGCATCATCGCGAGACGGTGCAGCCGATCCGCGAGAAGACCGGCGGTTCGACCTTCAAGAACCCGGAAGGCCATTCGGCCTGGAAAGTGATCGACGAGGCCGGCTGCCGCGGGCTGATGGTCGGCGGCGCGCAGATGTCGCCGATGCACTGCAACTTCATGATCAACACCGGCAACGCCACCGGATACGACCTTGAATTTCTGGGTGAAACCGTGCGGGCACGGGTGCTGGAAAACTCCGGCATAAGGCTGCATTGGGAGATCAAGCGCATCGGCACCTTCCGGCCGGGACGCGAGGTTCAGGAGTTCCTCGGGCAGTTGCTCTGAGGGTCCGCGCGGACAATTTTATTCAAAGTTTTTTCAGAAAGTGAATCTCTCGGAATCTTAAGGACTTGCCACGGAATCAACTCTCTGATTCTCTGCCCTGAAGCGTTTCCTGATTTGAGTCGTGCGTCGCGTACGGCGCGTTTTCCGTCTGGAGGGGGCACCTGCCGGAAGACTCGGA
>JBQCHN010000137.1:0-5604 GCA_051954615.1 Mesorhizobium sp.
AGCCATGATCTCGTCCATCGCATCGGCGCTTCCATCGACGATGCCCTGATCCAGGCCGGCACAAAGGCCGATGCGATCGAGACCGTGATCCTGACCGGTGGTGGCGTCCAGGTGCCGGCCGTGGAAAAGGCCGCCACGTCGCGTTTCCAGCGGGCGCGCCTTTCCCGTTCCGACCGATTCGGCTCGGTCGGCCTTGGCCTTGCAATCGACGCGGCGCGGCGCTTCGGCTGACGCAGCCCCGGGAGAATTCCATCGTCCCGGCGCCGTCCTGACAGACTGCTGTCAGGAGCCCTGTGCGATACTGCCTCCATCAAATCGACAGGAGGTTGTCATGAAAGAGAGCACGCTGTTTTCCGGTATGAGGACCTATCTCGGCAAGGTCCGCACGCTGCGCAACGAGAGCCGCACGCGCCGCCTGCTCGGCAACCTGCCGCTCAGCGTCCAGAAGGATATCGGCTGGCCCGATCGCGATGACGATCGCTTCCGCCGCAATTTCCGCTAGGTCAAACCTTGGCAAACCGCTCGCCGCAACCCAGATAGAGTCCCCGCGAGCGAACAGGAGGACAGCTTGTCAGAACCGAAGAAGATCGGCTTCGTTTTCATTCCCGCCTTCGCTGACTGGGAATTCGGCTTGCTGTCGGGTTCCGCCGCGGACTGGTTCGGCCAGAAGACGGTCGCGCTGACGCCCGGCGGCGAGCCGGTAACGTCGATCGGCGGATTCCGCCTGAGCGGCGCGCGTTCCCTGGATCCCGCCGCGAATGCCGATCTCGATGCCGTGGCGGTCATCGGCTCCGACACATGGCCGAGCGCGGATGCGCCCGACATTTCCCCGCTGCTGCTCGCCGTTGCGCAACGCGGCGGACTTGTCGGCGGCATTTGCGGCGGCACCCTGCCGCTGGCCCGTGCCGGCCTGTTCGATGGCGTCGAACACACCAGCAACGGACGTGACTGGATTCTCAAGCATCTGCCGGACTATGCCGGGCGGGATCGCTACCGCGACGTGCCGCATGCGGTTGCCGACGGCCGCATCGTCTCGGCGCCGGGCTCCGCGCCCGGAACGTTCGCACTGGAATTCCTGGCTGCGCTGCTGCCGGGACAACAGGCCCAACTTGCCGAAATGCGCGCGCTGTTCGGCAAGGAGTACGGCCAAGCCTCCTGACACGATGTTGTCAGGAGCGCCATGCCATAACAGCGCGCCTTGGGCAGGGGGCCGGAAGGACGTTTGTCACGATTGGCCGGGCGGTTCGGTTGAACACGGCCGGCTTCGGCGGTATCAAGCCCGCCCGGCGATGCCGGTGCCGATGGCTGGAACCATAAGGACCGGGGATACGAACGATGCGACGTGCCGACAGGCTTTTCCAAATCGTCCAGCATTTGCGCGGCGGCCGGCTGGTCACCGCGCAGAAGCTCGGGACATGGCTGGAAGTATCCGAACGCACCATCTACCGCGACATAGCGGACCTGCAGTCGACTGGCGTGCCGATCGACGGCGAGGCGGGCGTCGGCTACATGATGAGGGAAGGGTTCGACCTTCCGCCATTGATGTTCACGCGTGACGAGATCGTCGCGCTCGTGGCCGGCGCGCGCATGGTGCGGGCCTTCGGCGGCGCGGCGATGGCGCGCGCGGCCGACGAGGCGCTGGTCAAGATCGGCGCCGTGCTGCCGGACGCCGAGAAGGACCGCATCGCCCGCACCGAGATCCACACGCCGATGTGGGTGGTCAGCGACACCGACCGCGCCAATATCGACCTGATCGAACGCGCCGTGGAAAAGCGGCAGGTGCTGACCATCGACTATCGCGACGAAGCCGGCCGCGGCTCGGAGCGCGATATAAGGCCGCTCGGCCTGTGGTTCTGGGGCAAGGTGTGGACGCTGGTCGCCTGGTGCGAGATGCGTGGCGATTTCCGCGCCTTCCGCATCGACCGCATCGGCGCCGTCGTCATCGCCGGCCGCATCTTCAAGCCGGAGCGCGGCAAGCAGCTCGCCGACTTCTACCGCGCGGTCGAGCGCAGCGAAGCCTACGGCATGAGCCCGACCGCCAGGGGCGCGTAGGCCGCTCCCGGCGGCTTACTCCTCGTCGGCGTCCTCGTCCTTCGACTTCAGCGCCGACAGCTTGGCGAAGACGGCGTTGGCGTCGAGTTCCTCGTCCTCGTCGCGCGGCTTCGGCTGCTCCGGCGTCAGGCGCTCGGTCAGCGCTGCCGGCAGCAGCGTGTCGCCGGTCGGCTGCGGCGCCTCGCGGCCGCGCGAGGCGCGCTGCACTTCGAGGTCGAGGTCGATCTGCGAGGCGAGGCCGAGCGTCACCGGGTCCATCGGCACAAGGTTGGCGGCGTTCCAGTGCTTGCGCTCGCGGATCTGCTCGATGGTCGACTTTGTGGTACCGACGAGGCGCGAGATCTGCGCGTCCTTCAGTTCGGGATGGTTGCGTACCAGCCACAGGATAGCGTTCGGCCGGTCCTGCCGCTTCGACAGCGGCGTGTAGCGAGGGCCCTTGCGCTTGGATTCGGGCACACGCACCTTCGGTTCCGAAAGTTTCAGACGATAGTCCCCGTCCTTTTCGCCGCGCGCGATCTCCTCACGGGTGAGCTGGCCGGTGATGACCGGGTCCATGCCCTTGATGCCTTGAGCCGATTCGCCGTCGGCGATCGCCTTCACCTCGAGCGGATGCAGCGAGCAGAACTGCGCGATCTGGTCGAAGGAGAGCGCGGTGTTGTCGACGAGCCAGACGGCGGTCGCCTTGGGCATGAGCAGGGTGTTGGCCATCAGATAAATCCTTCTCGTTCGCCCGCGTCCCGGCGCGGGCGGTGGTACAAGGCCACCAGTAAGGGAAATCGCGGCGTATATAACCGCTCCCGTCCCGTTTCGCAACGATTTTGGCCGAAAACCGTCAAGAAGGCGGATGCGAACGAAACGGGCCGGCTGAAAGCCGGCCCGTCCAAGTCAATGTTGGCGAGACTATTTCCAGTCGCGGATATCGACGAAATGGCCGGCGATCGCCGCCGCCGCCGCCATCGCCGGCGAGACGAGATGCGTGCGGCCCTTGAAGCCCTGCCGGCCCTCGAAATTGCGGTTCGAGGTCGAGGCGCAGCGCTCATGCGGGGCCAGCCGGTCGTCGTTCATGGCAAGACACATGGAGCAGCCCGGCTCGCGCCAGTCGAAGCCGGCCTCGATGAAGATCTTGTCCAGCCCCTCGGCTTCGGCCTGCGCCTTCACCAGGCCGGAACCCGGCACGATCATGGCATTGACCGTCGGCGCGACCTTCTTGCCCTGGGCGACGGCGGCCACTGCCCTGAGGTCTTCGATGCGGCCGTTGGTGCAGGAACCGATGAAGACGCGGTCGAGCTTGATGTCGGTGATCTTCGTGCCGGCGGTCAGGCCCATGTAGTCGAGCGCGCGCTTTTTGGAATTACGCTTGTTCTCGTCCTCGATCTCTTCGGGATCGGGAACCACGCCGAGCACGGAGGCGACGTCCTCGGGCGAGGAACCCCAGGTGACGATGGGCGGCAGCTTGGCGGCATCGAGCACCACGACCTTGTCGAAGTGCGCGCCCTCGTCGGACTTCAGCGTCTTCCAGTATTCGATCGCCGCATCCCATGCCTCGCCCTGCGGGGCGCGCGGCTTGTCCTTGACATAGGCGAAGGTCGTCTCGTCCGGCGCGATCAGGCCGGCGCGGGCGCCACCTTCGATCGACATGTTGCAGATCGTCATGCGGCCTTCCATGGAGAGCGCGCGGATCGCCTCGCCGGCATATTCGATGACGTAGCCGGTACCGCCGGCGGTGCCGATCTCGCCGATGATGGCGAGGATGATGTCCTTGGCGGTGACGCCGGCCGGCAGCTGGCCGTCGACGCGCACCAGCATGTTCTTGGCCTTTCGCTGGATCAGCGTCTGGGTGGCCAGCACATGCTCGACCTCGGAGGTGCCGATGCCGTGCGCCAAGGCGCCGAAGGCGCCATGGGTAGAGGTATGCGAGTCACCACACACGATCGTCATGCCCGGCAGCGTGAAGCCTTGCTCGGGGCCGATGATGTGGACGATGCCCTGGCGGCGATCCTTTTCGGAATAGTACTCGACGCCGAAATCGGCGGCATTCTTCGCCAGCGCCTCGACCTGGATGCGGCTTTCTTCGTTCTTGATGCCGTTGACGCGGTCCGGCGAGGTCGGCACGTTGTGGTCGACCACGGCCAGCGTCTTTTCCGGGTGCCGCACCTTGCGGCCGGCCATGCGCAGGCCCTCGAAGGCCTGCGGGCTGGTGACCTCGTGGACGAGGTGGCGGTCGATCCACAGGAGACAGGTGCCGTCGTTCTGGCGGTCGACCAGATGGTCGTCGAAAATCTTGTCGTAGAGGGTGCGCGGTGCGCTCATATGCGTAAATCCGTCGATTTGAGAATGGAGAGAGCCCGGCAAGCGCCGCCGGAAGGCCGGAAAATCAGCCGAGCAGGCAGGTCAGGGCGCCGCAAACCTGCGCGAAGAAGCGTGCCGGCAGGCGCTTGCGGTCCTGCAGCACGAACTTCTTGTAGGCGGGGTCGCCGAAAAGCTCTTCCATGGCCGTGTCCATAGCAATCTTTTGCCGGAACGGCAATCGAGACGCCATCCTCAAGCCGCCTGCTGCTCCTGGCAGATCTGTCCGGCCTCGGCATCTTCCAGCGGCTGTTCCAGCAGCCGGCAGAAATGCGCGCCAGGCCCGCGCGCATTCCGTGCGAAATGGCGGCAATCGCGGCAGATGCCGAAGGCGCGTCCACCCCGCGCGGCAAGGGCGGCCTGCATCAGCGCCTCCAACCCTTCGCGCAAGGCTGCCTGTCGTTCGGGCGCGAGGCCGGCCAAGGCCTGCCGTATGGACGCCATGCCGTCCAACGCCAGCACCGCCTGGCCCCTTGCCGACAGGTCGAGGCGCACGGAGCGCCCGTCACCGGGATTGGCGGTCTTTTCGACCAGCCCGGCGCGTTCCAGCGCCATCAGCGTCTGCGAGACCGTGCCCTTGGTGACGCCGAGATAGGCGGTCAGCCCGCCCGGCGTGCGCGAGAAACGGTTGGCGCGCGCCAGATAGCGCAACGCTTCCCATTGCGCCGGCTTCAGCCCGTGGGAATGACCCTCGTTGGTGATCAGCCGCGCCAGCCGCTCGACAAGCTCGATGGGTCCGTCGGAAGCGTTCATGGCAATTTAGTATCGTAACTATACCACTCTTGCAACGGCTGGCCGACCTTGCTAATCCATCAATGTATCGACTCGATACTAATGGAGGAAATCATGAGACCCATTCCCCTCGCCGCCGCCGGCTTTTTCGCGCTGGCCGCAACCGCCACGGCGCACGACATCGCCAGCGCCGTCGATCCAGCCAAGCCGACCGCCTTCGACATCACTTCGGCTTCCGCCACCACCGACGGTCGGCTTGCCACCTTCATGATGGAGGTCGCCGGCGAGGCCGGGTCGGTGAAACCGGAAGCGACAGGCAAGCTGCCAGGCGCAAAGGTCGCGGCCTATGTCTGGCCGACCGGCTTCGACCCATCCGTCGTCGGTTTCGCCGAGAAATCCGGCATCCTGGCGCTCGCCATCACCGCCCATCCGGATTTCGACGACACGCCGCTCTACGACGAGAACGGCGACGGC
>JBQCHN010000138.1:0-9398 GCA_051954615.1 Mesorhizobium sp.
TCGCCCGGTATCGCGCTATTTCGACCGCATCAGCCGGCCCGAGCAGATCGTGCCGGCGCTCAACCGCGCCATGCAGGTGCTGACCGATCCGGCCGAATGCGGGCCGGTGACGCTGGCGCTGTGCCAGGACGTGCAGGCCGAAGCCTACGACTATCCCGAAAGCTTCTTCGCCGAGCGCCTCTGGACGCCGCGCCAACAGCGCCCGGATCGCGGCGAGCTGGCGGCGGCGGCCACCGCACTGAAGGCGGCGAAGAAGCCGCTGATCGTCGCCGGCGGCGGCGTTCTCTATTCCGGCGCTTCCGAGACGCTGGCCGATTTCGCCGAGGCGACGGGCATTCCCGTCTGCGAGACGCAGGGCGGCAAATCCTCGCTGCCCGACAACCATCGCCTCAACATGGCCGCCGTCGGCGTCACCGGTACCTCGGCGGCGAATCGGCTGGCCGAGGAGGCGGACGTGGTGCTGGCGGTGGGCACGCGGCTGCAGGATTTCACCACCGGCTCCTGGGCCTTGTTCAAGGGCGAGGGCAAGACCCTCGTCGGCCTCAACATGCAACCCTTTGACGCCGGCAAGCACCGGGCGCTGCCGCTGGTGGCGGACGCCAAGGAGGGGCTGGAGGAACTGGCCTCTGCCCTGAAAGGCTGGAAAGCGCCTGCCGCCTGGACCGACAATGCGGTCAAGGGCAAGGCGGAATGGCAGGCCGAGGCCGGCAAGGTCACGGCCTCGACCAACGCCGCCCTGCCGTCCGACGCGCAAGTGATCGGCGCCGTGCAACGCGCGATGGGCGCCGACGTCATCGCGCTGCACGCGGCCGGCGGCCTGCCGGGCGAGATGCACAAGCTTTGGCAGGCTGGCGCACCGGGCTCCTACCATGCCGAATACGGCTTCTCGACCATGGGCTACGAGATTGCCGGCGCGCTCGGCGCCAAGATGGCGCGGCCGGACAAGGAGGTCGTCGTCATGGTCGGCGACGGCTCCTACCTGATGCTCAATTCCGAGATCGCCACGTCGGTGATGCTGGGCCTGAAACTCACGATCGTGCTGCTCGATAATCGCGGCTTCGGCTGCATCAACCGCCTGCAGATGGCAACCGGCGGCGCCAACTTCAACAACCTGTTGAAGGATGCTCGCCACGAGGCATTGCCCGATATCGACTTCACCGCCCATGCCGCCAGCCTCGGCGCGATCGCGCAAAAAGTATCGTCCATCTCGGAACTGGAAACCGCGCTGGCGGCGGCGAAGACCAATGAACGCACCACCGTCCTCGTCATCGACACCGATCCGCTGGTTTCCACCGAGGCGGGTGGCCACTGGTGGGACGTCGCCGTGCCGCAAGTGTCTTCGCGCCCGCAAGTCGTTGCCGCGCGCAAAGAGTATGAGGAAAAGCGCAAGGCGCAGCATATCGGCGATTAAGCCGCACCCGGGCCACAAGCGAAAACTGGAGATCATCTTGAAGGCAAAACTGGGCATGTCGCCCATCGCGTGGTGGAACGACGACCTTGTCGAACTCTCCGACGACGTGTCGCTGGAGGAGTGTCTGCGCCAGTCCCGCTCGGCCGGCTTCACCGGCATGGAGAAAGGCCGCCGTTTTCCGGACGATCCCGCTGCCATGCTTCCGATCCTGAAGGCGGCGGACGTGACGTTGTGCGGCGGCTGGTTCTCCGGCACGCTGACGGTCGAGGACCTGGCCGCCAACAAGGACCGCATCGCGCCGATGATCGCCCTGTTCAAGGCGGTCGGCGCGCCCTGCATCGTCTACGGCGAGATCGGCCACTCGATCCAGGGCGACCGGACAAAACCGCTGGCGGAAAAGGTCGTACTCTCCGACGCCGAGATGAAGGCCTATGCCCGCAAGGTGACCGAGTTCGGCGAATGGTGCGCCGGCCAGGGCATGCCGCTCGCCTATCATCACCACATGGCCGCCGTCGTGCAGTTCGAGCACGAGTTGGACGCCTTCATGAACCAGTCGGGCGAAGGCATTCCGCTGCTGCTCGATACCGGCCACCTCGCCTTTGCCGGCGGCGACGTGCTGCGCGCCATCGACAGGCACCACAAGCGCATCAGCCACGTCCACGTGAAGGACATCCGCCGGCCGGTGATCGACGCGCTGGACTGGAAGAAGCAATCCTTCCTCGATGCGGTTGCGCTCGGCGCCTTCACCGTGCCCGGTGACGGTTCGCTCGATTTCGGCGCCATCGTGCAGAAGTTCGCCGACCACGGCTACGAGGGGTGGTTCGTCGTCGAGGCCGAGCAGGACCCGAAGAAGAACCCGCCGCTCAGGATGGCGCAGGTGGGCCATGCGGAACTGATGCGGGTCATGCTTGCTGCCGGCTATACGGTCGAGACTCAAGGTTTTCCGAAGGGTTGAGCGACGGCCGGGCGTGGCATAGGGATGGGATTTTCGGGAGCCGCACATGAAAGACGCCGATCATCCGTTTTTCCGGCCGCTGTGGCGGCGCGTCGCCCTGGTGGTCGTCTGCCTTTCGTGGGCGGGGCTGGAATTCTACAACGGCTCGCAGACCTGGGGCCTGATTGCGCTGGCTTTCGCCGCCTACGGCGCCTGGCAATATCTGTGGCTCTACAAGCCGCCCGGCGATCAGCCATCAGACCCGTCGCTTCCGAAGGAATGATCGAGGACATCATGCCGAACCTGATCGTCAAGGCGAACCATGGCCATGGCCGCGTCGCCCACGTCACGCCGCAAAGTGCCGGCTGGACCTATGTCGGCTTCGACCTCCACCGGCTAAAGCCAGGCGAGACGGTGTCGGCTGAAACCGGAGCGGGCGAAGTCTGCCTCGTCTTCGTCACCGGCAAGGGCAAAGCCAGCGCCGGCGGCAAGGATTTCGGCATCCTCGGCCAGCGCATGTCGGTCTTCGAAGGCAAGCCGTGGTCGGTCTATATCCCACAGGGCTCCGACTGGTCGGTGACGGCCGAAACCGAACTGGAACTGGCGGTCTGCTCGGCGCCCGGCCTCGGCGGCGGCCTAGCCGCGCGGGTCATAGCGCCTGACGATCTCGGCCAGGAGGTGCGCGGCAAAGGCACCAATACGCGCTATGTCACCAACATCCTGCCCGAGGGCGAGCCGGCGGATTCGCTGCTTGTCGTCGAGGTCATTACGCCGGGCGGTCACACCTCCAGCTATCCGCCGCACAAGCACGACCGCGACGCCCTGCCGGCCGAATCCTATCTGGAAGAAACCTACTATCACCGTATCAACCCGCCCCAGGGCTTCGCCTTCCAGCGCGTCTACACGGACGCGGACGCCGACGGCGTTCGCGAGCTGGACGAGACGATGGCGATCGAGGACGGCGACGTCGTTCTGGTGCCGAAGGGGTATCACCCCTGCGCCGCCTGCCACGGCTACGACCTCTATTACCTCAACGTCATGGCCGGGCCGAAGCGGACGTGGAAGTTCCACAACGCACCAGAGCACGAATGGCTGTTGAAGGCCTGACGGCCCGCCGCCTCAGCTCGCCGGCGAAGGCTCTCCGCCCGTCTCGTCCGGTTCGGACTCATCGGCTGGCTCCGGCTCTTTCAGCCTAAACCAGGCGACGTAAAGCGACGGCAGGAAAAGCAGCGTGATCGCCGTGCCGGCGAGGATGCCGCCCATCATGGCATAGGCCATCGGCCCCCAGAAGGATTCGCGCGCGATCGGGATCAGCGCCAGCGAGGCCGCCGCCGCCGTCAGCGCGATTGGCCGCATGCGGTGTTCGGAGGCCTCCACGACAGCCTTCCAGCGGTCCATGCCTTCGCGCACAAGGTCCTCGATCTGCATGACCAGGATCACCGAATTACGGATCAGGATGCCGATCAGCGCCAGGATGCCGAGGATGGCGACGAAGCCCATCGCCGAATTGCTCAACAGCAGGCCGATGACGACGCCGACCAGCCCGAGCGGCGCCACGGCGACGACGAGGAACAGCCGCTGGAAGCTCTGCAGCTGGATCATCAGGATGGTCGCCATGATGAACAGCATCAGCGGCACGACCGCAGCGATCGGCCCCTGGCTCTTGCCGCTCTCCTCGACGGAACCGGCGGTGGCGAGCGTATAGCCCTCCGGCAGCTTGGCAGCGAAGGCGTCGACCGAGGGTTTCAGTTCCTTCACCACCGTGTCGGGCAGCGCATCGCCGACAAGGCCGGCGCGCACGGTGATCGTCGGCACGCGGCCGCGTCGCCATATCGCCGGCTGCTCCAGCGCGTAGTCGAAATTGGCCAGCGCCGCCAGCGGGATGGCCTCGCCGGTCGGCGTCGGAATCTGCATGTTCCTGAGCGTGTCCAGCGAGGCGCGGTCCGCCTCGCGCGAGCGCACGACGACGTTGATGAGATAGGTGGAGTCGCGCACCTGGGTGATGGCCGCACCGCCGACCGTGGTGTTCAGCGCGCTGGCGATGTCCTGCGAGGTGATGCCGAGCTGGCGCGCCTTGTCCTGCAGCACGTCGACCTTCAAAACGCGCTCCGGCTCGTTCCAGTCGAAGGTGGGGGCTGCGACCTTGGGATTGGCGGCGATTATGCCGGCGAACTGCCGGGCGAGGTCGCGCACCTTCTGGATGTCGGGTCCGCCGACGCGATACTGGATCGGTCGGCCGACCGGCGGGCCGAGCTCGAGTGTCTTGACGAAGGTGTCGGTACCGACGAACTGTTCGCGCAGGATCTTCTCCAGCGCCGGCTTCACCCGGTTGCGTGCTTCGATGCTCTTGGTGACGATGACGACCTGGCCGAAATAGGGATTGGCCGGCTGCACGTCGAGCGTCAGCACGAAGCGCACCGCGCCCTGGCCGATATAGGACGACCAGTGGTCGATGTCGTCATTGTCGGCCAGCGCTATCTTTTCGAAACGCTCGACCTGTTCGCGCGTCTCGGCGATGGAGCTGTTCTGCGGCAACGTGAAATCGACGATCAGTTCCGGCCGGTCGGACGGCGGGAAGAACTGCTGCTGCACCAGCGTCATGCCGCCCAGCGAGACGAGGAACAGCAGGACCGTGGCGATGATGGTCAGCCAGCGGTGGCGCACCGAAACCATCAGCAGGCGCCGGAAGGCGCTGGTGAAGCGGCCGGGATTTTCATGATGCGCCTTCATCGATGCCGGCAGGAATGTCATGCCGAGCAACGGAGCGAACAGCACCGCGACGATCCACGACACAACCAGCGACACGGCGATGACGACGAACAGCGTATAGGTGTATTCGCCCGCATTGGAGGAATTGAGGCCGATCGGGATGAAGCCGGCCACCGTCACCAGCGTACCGGTCAGCATCGGGAAGGCGGTGGAGGTGTAGACATAGGTCGCCGCCTTGCGCAGCGGGTCGCCGGCCTCCAGCCGGGCGACCATCATCTCCACCGCGATCATCGCGTCGTCCACCAGCAGGCCGAGCGCGATGATGAGGGCGCCGAGCGAGACGCGCTGCAGTGATATGCCGAGATATTCCATCGCCACGAAAGTGATGGCGAGCACCAGCGGGATCGACAACGACACGACGAAGCCGGCGCGCAGGCCGAGGCTGACGAAGGAGACGGCCAGAACGATGGCGACGGCCTCGAACAGTGCGCGGGTGAAGCCCGACACCGCCTCCTCGACGATCACCGGCTGGTCGGCCACCTTGTGCACGCCGACGCCGACCGGCAGTTCGGCAAGCACCGCGTCCATCTTGGCGTCCAGCGCCTTGCCGAAGTCAAGCAGGTTGGCGTTCGGCTTCATGCCGATGGCCAGCCCGATGGCATCCTGCCCGTTGTAGCGGAAAAGGCCGGCCGGCGGGTCGGTGTAACCGCGCCTGATCGTCGCCACGTCGCTCAGGCGGAAGAAGCGGTTGTCGATGCGCAGATTGATGGCGCGCAGGCTTTCTTCCGAGGTGAATTGCCCCGTCACGCGCACGGCGACACGCTCCGGCCCGGCCTCGATCACGCCGGACGGCGCGATGGCGTTCTGCGCCTGCAGGCTCTGCACGATCGCCTGTTCGTTGATGCCGAGCGCGGCAATCTGGCGGGTGGAGAATTCGAGGTAGATCACCTCGTCCTGCGCGCCGATCAGGTCGACCTTGCCGGCGGTCGGCACGGTCAGCACCTCGCTGCGCACCTTTTCCACGTAGTCGCGTAGCTGCCGCCCGGTCAGCCCGTCGGAAGTGAAGGCGTAGATGTTGCCATAGACGTCGCCGAAGCGATCGTTGAAGAAGGGCCCCTGCACCCCTTGCGGAAACTGGTACCAGATGTCGTTGATCATGTTGCGCACCTGCAGCCAGGTGGGCACGACATCCTTGGCCTTGGTGCTGTCCTTCAGGTTGACGAAGACGATGGTGCGCCCGGCGGTGGTGAGCGAGCGGGTGAAGTCGAGGCTGTCGAGTTCCTCCAGCTTCTTCTCGATGCGGTCGGTGACCTGCCTCGCCTGCTCGTTCACCGAAGCGCCCGGCCAGTTGGCCTGGATGATCATCGTCTTGATGGTGAAGGAGGGGTCTTCCTCTCGGCCGAGGTTCAGGTAGGAGGCGACGCCAGCGACGACGAACACCAGCATGAAATACCAGACCAGCGAGCGGTGCGAGAGCGCCCAGTCGGAAAGGTTGAAGCCTTTCATGGCGTACCCCCTTCGATCCTGACCTTCTGGCCTTCCTTCAGGCTGTGCACGCCGGCGGTGACCACGCGCATGCCTTCCTCAAGTCCGCCCCCTTGCGACCCGCCCCCTTCCGGCCCGGTAGGGACGGTGAAGGAACCGGCCGTCTTGGCTGAAACCTTGACCTCGCGCGTCGCCACGGTCGAAGCCTGCGGGTCGACGATCCACACCTTCGCCTTGCCGTCGGCTTCGAGTAGCGCCGACAGCGGCAGCTCGATGGCAGGCGTGGCGGCCGTGACGCGGGTGGCGGTGACGGTCGAGCCGAGCCGGAAGGATGCCGGCGGATCGGCAAGCGTGAGGCGCACGCGGCGCGTGCGCGTCGCCCCTTCGGCCTGCGGCGCGATCTCGCGCAACTTCGCCTGCGCCTTGATCGTCGGCAGCGATTGCAGCGTCACCTCGAATGGCGTGCCGGTGGTAAGATCGCCGGTCAACTGGTCGGGAATGTCCACCACGGCCTCGCGCACGTCGGCGCGCGCCACGGTGACGATCATCTGCCCAGGAGAGACGGTCTGCCCCACCTCGGCGCCGACGGCAGTAACCACGCCGTCGAAATCCGAGAACAGACGCGCATAGCCGAGCTGTTCCTGCGACTTCGCGAGTGCGGCTCGCGCTCGCTCGACATTGGCCTGCGCTGCCTGCATGGCCTGCCTGGCCGCATCATAAACCGCCTGCGACGTGTTCTTCGATTCCAGCAGTTGGCGCTGGCGTTCCTCGCTGGCGGATGCGTTGGCGAACTGCGCCTCGGCGTTGGAAAGCTCCGCCTTGGCCGCCTGCACGCCGAGATCGAGCGCGGTCGGGTCGAGCGCCGCCAGCGTCTCGCCTTTCTTCACCAGGTCGCCGACCTCGACGTCGCGCGCTACCACGCGGCCGAGCAGGCGGAAGGCGAGGTTGGCGCTGAATTCCGGCTCGACCGTGCCGACAAAACCCATGGCGCGGCTGGCCGTCGGCGCCACCACCATCGACAGCACCGGCCGCACGACTTCGGGCGGCGGCGTTTCCTTTTCCTGCGAGCAGGCGGCGAGCGGCGCAAGGGCACAGAGCGTGAGCAGCAGCGCGCGGCGCATCATGGCTTGGCCTCCGCCACCTCGACCACCTCGCCGGGGCTGAGCAACTGTCCGCCGGCGGTGACGACCTGCTGGCCGGCCTCCAACCCCTTGTCGACGACGATGATGCCGGACTCGTAGGCAAGAATGCCGATCGGCGTGACCGTCACCGCTTTCGAGGCGGGATCGAAAAGCCAGACCGCCGGCTTGCCGTTCTGCGAGGTCAGCGCCTGCCACGGCAGGACGATGCCCTTCTGTGCCTTGGCCGAAACTGTGCCGACGACGGCAGCGCCCAATGGCAGCGCGGCCGGTGTCTCGGGGATCGCCACCTTGACGCGGATGGAGCCGGAGGCCGGATCGACGGCCGGCGAAATTTCACGCACCCTGCCCGTCGCCGTCACCTTCGGATCGGAAACCAGTGCGATCGTCACGGCCGGATCGGGCACGGTGCTGACCACCAGCGTTTCCTGGACGTTGAAGACGGCGTCGCGGTCACCGTCCTCGGCGACGGTGAAGACGGTCTGCGCGGCCTGCACCACCTGGCCCGCCTCGACGGCGCGGGCGGTGACGACGCCGGGCGCGCCGGCGCGCAACTCGGTGAAGGTCAGGTTCTCCTTGGCATTGGCGAGCGCGCTTTGGGCCGCGTCGACGCTGCCCTGCGCCACCTTCGCCGCCTGTTCGGCGGCATCGTAGTCACGCCGCGTGGTAAAGCCCTGCGCCAGCAGCGTCTTCTGCCGCTCGAAGGCGGCCTTGGCCTGCGTCAGGCTGGCATTGGCGGCATCGAGGTCTGCTTGCGCGGAACGCAGGTCCGATTCCTGTTCCTGCGGATCGAGCCGGGCCAGCACCGTGTCCTTGTCGACATGTTGGCCGACCTCGACCAGCCGTTCGGCGACACGGCCGCCGACGCGGAAGGCGAGATTGTTCAACGTACGTGCCGCAATGATGCCGGTCAGAGAGGTCTTCGGCGCGTAGTCGGTCACTTCGGCCGTGGCGACCTGCACCATCACCGGCAGCTTTGCTTCAGCGGTTTCCTTCTTCTGGCAACCGGCGACGAGCAAGGCGGCCGCGCCGGCAAGCGCGAGGACGAGGGAACGGGGGACGCGACGACGGAAGGGTAGCGATGACGTGGCAGACGATGGCACGCTTCCCCTCATGGCGGTCTCCGCTCGGTCGCGCTTGGGCAAAGGATTGCTGCGGCGTTGCCGGAACAATACCCGTTCTACGTGCGATTGAAACCGGTCTTGTCGAGGAGACCGGAGTTGCAAGGCCGCCGGCAGGCCCAACGGACGGCGCATGGTGCCGGCTTGAGGAAACCGCGGAAAGAGGCCAGAAAGGCAGGTAAGCCGGCATATGTGTGCCATCGACCGTCCCGGAGAGAACCCATGAAGAATTCCGACCTGTCCCAGCGCAAGAACGCCTCGATCGCTCGCGGCGTCGGCATGACGACGCAGATCTATGCCGACAAGGCGGAGAATTCCGAGATCTGGGACGTCGAGGGTCGGCGCTTCATCGATTTCGCCGGCGGCATCGCCGTGGTCAACACCGGCCACCGCCATCCCAAGGTGATCGAGGCGGTGAAGGCGCAGCTCGATCGCTTCACCCACACCTGCCACCAGGTCGTGCCTTACGAAAACTACGTGCATCTGGCCGAGCGGCTGAATGGCATGCTGCCGGGTAATTTCGAGAAGAAGACCCTTTTCGTCACCACCGGCGCGGAAGCCGTGGAGAACGCCATCAAGATCGCCCGCCACGCCACCGG
>JBQCHN010000139.1:0-2710 GCA_051954615.1 Mesorhizobium sp.
CCGAATGCCAAGCGCGTTTCGGTGGTCGGCGACTTCAACGATTGGGACGGCCGCCGCCACCCCATGCGCCTGCGCCGCGACACCGGCATCTGGGAAATCTTCATTCCCGATATCGGCGCTGGCCGGCCCTACAAGTTCGAGATCGTCGGCGCGCAGGGCGTCCGGCTGCCGCTCAAGGCCGACCCCTTCGCTTTCCAGTCGGAGCTGAGGCCGGCCACAGCTTCGGTGACGGCCGAGCTGTCGCAGCACCAGTGGGGCGACGAGGCGCACCGCACGTTCTGGCGCGGCGCCGATCCGCGGCGCCAGCCGATGGCGATCTACGAAGTCCATGCCGGGTCCTGGCAACGCAACGAGGATGGCACGTTCCTGACCTGGGACGAACTGGCAGACCGGCTGATCCCCTATGTGGTCGAGATGGGCTTCACCCACATCGAGTTCCTGCCGATCTCCGAGCACCCTTACGATCCGTCCTGGGGCTACCAGACGACCGGCCTCTACGCGCCGTCGGCGCGCTTCGGCGATCCCGATGGCTTCGCCCGCTTCGTCGACGGCGCCCACCGCGCCGGCGTCGGCGTCATCCTCGACTGGGTGCCTGCGCATTTCCCCGTAGACCAGTTCGGGCTGGTGCGCTTCGACGGCACCGCGCTCTACGAGCACGAGGACCCGCGCAAGGGGTTCCACCCCGACTGGAACACGCTGATCTACAATTTCGGCCGCCGCGAGGTTATTGAATTCCTCGTCAACAATGCCCTCTACTGGGCCGAGAAATACCATGTCGACGGCCTGCGCGTGGATGCCGTCGCCTCCATGCTCTACCTCGATTATTCAAGGAAAGCGGGCGAATGGATTCCCAACGAGAAGGGCGGCCGCGAGAACCTCGAGGCCGTTGCCTTCCTCCGGCGGATGAACAAGGAGCTCTACGGCCACCATCCCGGCGTCGTCACCATTGCCGAGGAATCGACATCATGGCCGAAGGTGTCGAAACCTGTCCACGAAGGCGGGCTTGGCTTCGGCTTCAAGTGGAACATGGGCTTCATGCACGATACGCTGCAATATTTCGCGCGTGAGCCCATCCATCGCCAGCATCATCATGACGAACTCACCTTCGGGCTGATGTACGCCTTCAGCGAGAATTTCGTCCTGCCGCTCAGCCATGACGAGGTGGTGCACGGCAAGGGCACGCTGATCTCGAAAATGGCGGGCGACGACTGGCAGAAGTTCGCCACGTTGCGCGCCTTCTATGCCTTCATGTGGGGTTATCCCGGCAAGAAGCTGTTGTTCATGGGGCAGGAATTCGCCCAGCGCCGGGAATGGAGCGAAGCGAGGGGGCTCGACTGGGATCTGCTGCAATACGCCTCGCACAGGGGCATGCAGAAGGTGGTGAAGGATCTGAACCGCCTCTACCGCGGCCATCCGGCGCTCCATGCACGAGACTGCGAACCGGAAGGATTTAGCTGGCTGGTGGTGGACGACAAGCAGCGCTCCGTCTTCGCCTGGTTGCGCAAGGCGCCGGGCGCAAACCCCGTCGCGGTCGTTTCCAATTTCAAGCCGGTGGCGCGCGAGAAATATCGCCAGCCGCGGGCGCACGCCGGAACGTGGCGCGAAAAAGTCAAAACCCATGCCGCCCAATATGGCGGCTCCGGTATGGGCAACGGCGAGGCCGTGAAGGCCATGGCCGAAAGCGAGGGGGCGGCGGCTCTGCTCACCGTGCCGCCGCTTGCCACATTGATGCTGGAATTCGTTCCAGAATGAGGGTCTTGGGAGGGTAACATGGCAGATATGAAACGAACCCAGCCGCTGGCCCGCGATGCGATGGCCTACGTGCTGGCCGGCGGGCGGGGCAGCCGGCTGAAGGAATTGACCGACCGGCGCGCCAAGCCGGCCGTCTATTTCGGCGGCAAGACCCGCATCATCGATTTCGCCCTCTCCAACGCGCTGAACTCCGGCATCCGCCGCCTCGGCGTGGCAACGCAGTACAAGGCCCATTCCCTGATTCGCCACCTGCAGCGCGGCTGGAATTTCCTGCGGCCGGAACGCAACGAAAGCTTCGACATTCTGCCGGCCAGCCAGCGCGTTTCGGAAACCCAGTGGTACGAAGGCACGGCAGACGCCGTCTACCAGAACATCGACATCATCGAGAGCTACAACCCGGAATTCATGGTCATCCTGGCCGGCGACCACATCTACAAGATGGACTACGAACTGATGCTGCGCCAGCACGTCGACGCCAACGCCGACGTCACCGTAGGATGCCTGGAAGTGCCGCGCATGGAGGCAACGGGCTTCGGCGTCATGCATGTCGACGGCAAGGACAACATCATCGCCTTCGTCGAGAAGCCGACCGACCCGCCCGGCATCCCCGACAAGCCGGATTTCGCGCTGGCCTCGATGGGCATCTACGTCTTCCGCACGAAATACCTCATGCAGCTGTTGCGCGAGGATGCCGCCGATCCGAATTCCAGCCGCGACTTCGGCAAGGACATTATCCCGAAGATCGTCAAGGGGGGCAAGGCGATCGCGCACCGCTTCGCCAAGTCCTGCGTGCGCTCCAGCCAGGAAGCGCTGCCATACTGGCGTGACGTCGGCACGGTCGACGCCTATTGGGAGGCCAATATCGACCTGACGGACGTGACGCCCGAACTCGATCTCTATGACCGCGACTGGCCGATCTGGACCTATGCCGAACTGAAGCCGCCGGCGAAGTTCGTGC
>JBQCHN010000140.1:0-2966 GCA_051954615.1 Mesorhizobium sp.
CATCCAGAAATACCTGGTGGCGCCGGCCGAGATGCCGGAGCACCTGACCTGGTTCAAGTGGGAAAGCTACATGACCTGGCTTTCCGGCTTCGCCATGCTGGCGATCGTCTATTATGCCGGCGCCGACCTCTTCCTCATCGATCCCAACGTGCTCGACGTCTCGGTGCCGGTCGGCATCCTCATCTCGCTCTGCTGCCTGGCCGGCGGCTGGATCGTCTACGATCTCCTGTGCCGCTGGCTGATCGGCAAGGCCGACACCGGCCTGATGATCCTGCTCTATGGCATCCTCGTCTTCATGGCCTGGGGCATGACGCACCTGTTCACCGGCCGCGCCGCCTTCCTGCATCTGGGCGCCATCACCGCCACCATCATGTCGGCCAACGTCTTCATGGTCATCATCCCGAACCAGAAGATCGTCGTCGCCGACCTGATCGCCGGCCGCAAGCCGGACCCGAAATACGGCAAGATCGCCAAGCAGCGCTCGCTGCACAACAACTACCTGACGCTGCCCGTCCTGTTCCTGATGCTGTCGAACCACTACCCGCTGGCGTTCGGCACCGAGTTCAACTGGATCATCGCCTCGCTGGTGTTCATGATGGGCGTGCTGATCCGCCACTATTTCAACTCGATGCACGCCCGGAAGGGCAACCCGACCTGGACCTGGCTCGCCACCGCAATCCTGTTCGTCATCATCATCTGGCTGTCGACCGCGCCGAAGGTGTTAACCGGCGAGCCGAAGGTGACGGCATCCGCCCAGCCGCTGATCGCCTCGGCCGAGTTCTCCAAGGTGCGCGATACGGTGCTGGGCCGCTGCGCCATGTGCCATGCGGCCGAGCCGTCCTACGAGGGCATCTACCATGCGCCGAAGGGCGTCATGCTCGACACCGACGCCGGCATCGCCAACAACGCCCGCGAAATCTACCTCCAGGCCGGCCGCAGCCACGCCATGCCGCCGGCCAACGTCACGCAGATTTCGGACAAGGAGCGCGCCCTGTTGGTGATGTGGTTCGAAGGGGCAGGAAAAGAGACGACAGCGAAATGACCGAACTTCTCCTGCGCGGCCGCACGCTCTCCTTCCGCCGCTGGCCCGAAACCATCGACGACCATGCCGCCTACGCCTATGAGGAAGACGGCGCGCTTTTGATCCGCGACGGCAGGATCGCCGCCGCCGGCACCTACACTGAGGTTGCGAAGAAGGCCGGCGACGGTGTCAGGACGGTCGATCATCGCCCGCATCTCATCCTGCCGGGCTTCATCGACACGCATGTGCACTTCCCGCAGATGCAGGTCATCGCCAGCTATGGCGCCGAACTGCTCGACTGGCTCAACACCTACACATTCCCCGAGGAGAAAAAATTCCGCGACGCCCAGCACGGCCGCCGCATCGCCCGCCTGTTCCTCGACGAGATGGTCCGCCACGGCACCACCTCCACCGTCGCCTATTGTTCGGTGCACAAGGCATCTGCCGAAGCCTTCTTCGAGGAAAGCCACGCCCGCGACATGCTCAACATTGCCGGCAAGGTGATGATGGACCGCAATGCACCCGAAGGCGTGCTCGACACGCCGCAGTCCGGTTATGACGACACGAAGGCGCTGATTTCGGAATGGCACGGCAAGGGGCGCCAGCATGTCGCCATCACCCCGCGCTTCGCCATCACCTCGTCGCCCGAGCAGATGGATATGGCCGGCACGCTGGTGAAGGAATTCCCCGACCTGCACATGCAGACGCACCTGTCGGAGAACCACGCCGAGATCGCCTATACCTGCGAACTCTACCCCGAGGCCAAGGACTACACCGACGTCTACGCCCGCTACGGCCTGCTGGGGAAGAAGAGCCTGTTCGGCCATTCGATCCATCTGTCGGAGCGGGAAGCCGACGCCCTGTCCGACAGCGGCTCGGTCGCCGTCTTCTGCCCGACCTCGAACCTGTTCCTCGGCTCCGGCCTGTTCGACTACCAGCGCTATCGCGGCCGGGAAAAGCCGCTGCGCATCGCCGCCGCCACCGATGTCGGCGGCGGCACCAACTATTCCATGCTGCGCACCATGGACGAGGCCTACAAGGTCATCGCCCTGCAAGGCGAGAAGCTGAACCCGTTCCAGTCCTTCTGGCAGATCACACGCGGCAACGCCGAGGCGCTGTCGCTGGTAGACCGCATCGGCACGCTGGAGGAGGGCACCGAAGCCGACATCGTCGTGCTCGACGCCGGCGCCATCCCGGCGATGCGGCTCAGAATGGAGACGGTGGCGACGCTGGCCGAGGAACTGTTCCTCCTGCAGACGCTTGGCGACGACCGCACCGTGCGCGAAGTCTATGTTTCGGGCCGGCCGGCCAAGAGCGACATGGCGGCTGTCTGACAGGACGGCGACGATCAGCCGCCGAGCTTCCTGGTCGCTTCCGCAGTGACAGGGGCGAAGAAATTGACGAGATTGCCGTCGGGGTCGCGAAACAGCAGCGAGCGGTTGCCCCACGGCATGGTGGTCGGCTCCTGAACCAACGTGGATTTGACGATGTCCTCGATGACGCCGAACGTTTCGTCCACATCGTTCACCCGGAATTCGATGACGGCCGACTGGTTGGCCGCCGGCCGGGCGATGTCGCCGCCGAACAGCATCAGCGTGCGCGTGCTGCCGATCGCCAGCGTGCAGCCTGGCGTGACGAATTCGGCGAAATCGTCGGTATACCAGGTCGGCGTAATGGCCGTGACCTGCTCGTAGAAGCGGACGAGCCGTGCGATGTCGACGGTGATCAACCGGACCGAGGCGAATTTCATGGTGCGAACTCCTTGGCGTGCAGCGAATGCCGAAGACAATGGCACAGGCTTGCCGACAGCTTTCCGTCAGCAGCAAGGTCAGGGGCGGCGTGGAACCGACGCCGATCTGGCCGGAAAAGCTCCGAACCTCTTGACGCACCGGCAGCCTCGCGTACACGCAGGCCATCGCGCTGTCGGAGGATGATCATGGCGAGC
>JBQCHN010000141.1:0-2991 GCA_051954615.1 Mesorhizobium sp.
AGGAATGGCCGCATCACCTGGCCAAGATGTGCGATTTCTGGTCGGCGACGCTCTTGCGCACCTCGCGCTACCAGGGCCGGCCGCTGCCGCCGCACCTTGCCCTGCCGGGCATCGGCGAGGAGCATTTCCGGCGCTGGCTGATGCTGTTCAGGGCGTCCGTCGAACAGCTTTGCCCGCCGCCGGTGGCGGCGCTGTTCTTCGAACGGGCACTGCGTATCGCCCACAGTTTCCGGCTCGCCATCGCCTTCAATCGGGGCGAGGATACGATGGACGTGCGGCCGATCCTGGCCGAGTCCCTGTGAAGCGGAACCCGGTTCGATGCGGCTGACCAACTTTTCCGACTATGCGCTGCGCATGCTAATGTACGCCGCCTCGGCGGGTGACCGGCTCATCACCATCGAGGAGGCGGCGCGCGTCTTCGGCGTGTCGAAGACGCATCTCAACAAGGTGGCGAACACGCTGACGCGCGCCGGATTCCTGAAGTCGGTGCGCGGCCGCTCCGGCGGGTTGACGCTCGGGCGGGCACCGCAGGACATCTGCATCGGCGATGTCATCCGCCTGACGGAGCCGGACTTCGCGCTGGTCGAATGCTTCGCCACCGGCAACCAGTGCGTCATCACCCAGCGCTGCAAGCTGCCGCGCATGCTGAACGACGCCATGGCTTCCTTCCATGCCACGCTCGACCGCTACACGCTGGCGGATATCGCGCTGATGCCGCGCGATTTCGGTTCGCGCGTGCCGCCGCAGCACCTCGAACAGGCGGCGCCGTGACATGGCCGTATCGCGCACCCGGCCGGGCAACTATCCGGCGGTCCTTTCCTATGGTTTCAGGCCGTTCTTCCTGCTCGCCGCGTTGCAGGCCGGCGGCGCCATCCTGTTCTGGCTGCCGCTGTTCTACGGTGACCTCGACACGCAAAGCGCCTTCGCGCCGGTCGACTGGCATATCCACGAAATGCTGTTCGGCTATCTGACGGCGGTCGTCACCGGCTTCCTGCTCACCGCCATTCCCAACTGGACCGGCCGCCTGCCGGTGCAGGGCACGCCGCTGCTTTTCTTGGTGCTGTTGTGGCTGGCCGGACGGCTGGCCGTGTTCTTCTCCGGTTCCCTCGGCTGGCTGCCGGCCGCCGCTATCGACTGCGCGTTCCTGCTGGCGGTAGCCGCAGCCGCCGCCATCGAAATCGTCGCCGGGCGCAATTGGCGCAACCTCAAGGTGCTGGCGCCGGTGAGCGTTCTGTTTGCCGCCAATGTCGTCTTTCATGTCGAGGCGCATGCCCTCGGGGCTTCCGATCTCAGTCGCCGCCTCGGCATCGGTGCCGCCATCGTGCTCATCATGGTGATCGGCGGGCGCATCATCCCGAGCTTCACGCGCAACTGGCTGGCGCGCGAGAATCCGGGCCGTCTGCCGTCACCCTTCGGCCGTTTCGACGCGGTGGCGATCAGCGTGTCGGCGCTGGCGCTGGCGGCGTGGGCCTTCTTACCGGAGCGGACCGGTACCGGTGTCGTGCTGGTGGCGGCGGCGCTGTTCAACATCGCCCGGCTCGCCCGCTGGGCCGGATACCGCACAGCGCGCGATCCGCTGGTTCTGGTGCTGCATGTCGTCTATGCCTTCGTGCCGCTCGGCTTGGTTCTGGCCGGCTGCGCTGCGCTGGCGCCGGATAGTGTGCCGGCGGCGGCCGCCGTCCATGCCTTCGGTGTCGGCGCCATCGGTTCGATGACGCTGGCGGTGATGACGCGCGCCACGCTCGGCCACACTGGCCGCGACCTCAAGGCGAGCGCCGGCACAGTGGCGATCTATGCCTGTGTCGTGCTTGCCGCGTTGCTGCGCATCCTTGCCGCCTTCGATCCCGGACGAGACATGCTCATCCATGCCTCGGCGGGGCTTTGGGCGGTGGCCTTCCTCGGCTACGCTGCGCTTTACGGCGGCATGCTGGTCAGCCCGAGGCTGAAGGCCCGCCAGCCGAACCGCGCCCCGGCGTGAATGGCTCAAATCGTGGAGATGGGAACGATGACCTCGCACCAGCCTGTCGAGAACCACATCGAGGCAATCGCGCAGAAGGCCTACGACCGCTGCCATCCGGACGATACGTTCGAGGCGCTGAAGCATCGCGCGACGTTCTCAAAGGAGGACAGCGGCCTGCTGGGGCAATGGCTCGCCTTCGCCCGCGACAAGGCCGGCACCGTCGCTGCCATCCGCACAGGAGGCTTCGGCCCTCAGCCTTAGGCTTTTTGCTTACGCATGTCTTTGTCCCGAAACCGGTTTCCACTTTCGGGAGACATGCCTCAGTGATAGCCGATGTCGGCGCGCACCTTGCCGCGGAACACCCAGTAGGACCAGCCCGTATACATGAGGATCACGGGCAGGAGGAACAGCGTGCCGACGGCCAGGAAGGCCTGCGTGTTGTCGGCCGAGGCCGCTTCCCACAGCGTGTAGCGGTGCGGCACGATCATCGGCCACAGGCTGATGGCGATGCCGAGATAGGAGAGCAGGAACAGGCCGATGGCGGCGACGAAGGGCAGGGCCTCCGCCTTGCCGTTCAGCGCGCGCCATTCCACCAGTGCCAGCAGCGCCGTCACGATCGGGACCGGCGCGAGATAAAGGATGTTCGGCCAGGTGAACCAGCGCGCGGCGATGTCGGCGTCCATCACCGGCGTCCAGATGCTGACGATGGCGACGGCGGCCAGCACGCCGACGAAGCAGCGCTTGCCCAGCCGCCTTGCCCAGTCCTGCAACGCGCCTTCGGTCTTGAGGATCAGCCAGCCGGCGCCGAGCAGGCCGTAGCCGGCGATCAGCGCCAGTCCGGTCAGGATGGAGAAGGGGGTGAGGAAATCCCATGACGAGCCGGCGAAATGGCGGCCGTCCACCTCGAAGCCCTGGATGAAGGCGCCCAGCACCAGCCCTTGCGCGAAGGTGGCGATGGTCGAGCCCCAGGCGAAGCCGTGGTCCCAGAAGGTCTTGTGGGCGGCGTCGCGGAAGCGGAATTCGAAGGCGAC
>JBQCHN010000142.1:0-14002 GCA_051954615.1 Mesorhizobium sp.
GTGTTGGCCATGCCGCCGCCGATGACCAGCGCGTCGACTTGTCTCACGAGGTTCATCAACAGGTCGATCTTGGTCGACACCTTGGCGCCTCCGACGATGGCGATGACCGGCTTGACCGGATTGCCGAGGCCCTTTTCCAGCGCCTCCAGTTCGGCCTGCATGGTGCGGCCGGCAAAAGCCGGCAAAAGGCGCGCCAGCCCCTCGGTGGAGCAGTGCGCGCGGTGCGCGGCCGAGAAGGCGTCGTTGACGTAGAGGTCGCCGTTGGCGGCCAGCGCCTTGCTGAAATCGGGATCGTTCTTTTCCTCGCCCTTGTGGAAGCGGGTGTTCTCCAGAAGCAGGATGTCGCCGTTCTTCATCTTCGCCACGGCATCGGCGGCCTCCTTGCCGATGCAGTCGGCGGCGAAGCCGACGGGCCTGCCGATGATCGTCTCGACGGCATTGGCGATGGGGTCGAGCGAGAATTCCGGCGCCGGCCCGCCCTTGGGGCGGCCGAAATGCGCCAGCAGGATGACCTTGGCGCCCTTCTTGGACAACTCGTCGAGGGTCGGCACGATGCGCTCGATGCGGGTGGTGTCGCTGACCTTGCCGTCGGCGACGGGCACGTTCAGATCGACGCGCACCAGAACGCGCTTGCCGGCAATGGCGCCGATGTCGTCCAGTGTCTTGAAGCCGGCCATGTCTCAATCCCTCTTCTGAAGCCGCCGGACCATACAAGGCCGCACGCACGATGCAAGATCGCGCCCGGCGGTTGACGAAAATCGCTCAGGCGGCGGTGCCCAGCGGCGTGTCGGACGGGTCTTCCGGCGCATCGTCGTTGGACGGCTGGGGACGCTCCGCTGCCGCCTCGCGCGCCGGGCCGGGCGGCGCCTTGTCAGACGCAGCCGCCTTCATCTGCCTGCGCGCAGCGAACCAGGCTTTCAGCCGGTCCCGGATCTCGCCGGCACTGAGGAAGACCGGAACGCGCGCCACCGGTGCCGTCGGCTCGAAGGAGAGGCCGAGGGCGGAGATACGGCCCTTGTCGTCGACATCGCGCACGATCAGCTCGACCGGGCCGATGGAGACGCGGTCGGCATATTCGGCCTTGCCGCCCAGCCGGTCGAGCACCAGTGCCGCGACCGTCAGCTTGCGGTCCTCTTCGCCGAGGCCGACGGAATAGGCGCTGTCCAGCTCCGCCGCAGGCCGTGCCGGATCGACGGCGAAGGCGCCGAAGAAATCGGCGTCCTCCGGATCGACCGCCGCCCGGCTGGCGAACAGTTTGTCGAGCAGTTGCGGATAGCGGTCGGGCACGAAGATGTAGACATAATCGCCGGCCGTCACCCGGCCGACGTCCTGGAAGCGCATGGCGCGCCCCTCGCGCACTACCAGCGAGGGCCGCGCCCAGCGCGGAATGCGCTCACCGCGCGCCACCGGGCTGCCCGGCACGATCCTGTAGGCGAGCAGCTCATGGCGCGCCGCGCCCGGCAGTTCGAGCTGGACCTTGTCGAGCGGCCCGATGCGGGCCGGCACGATGAGGCCGAGGCGCCGCGCCAGCGGCCCGACCGTCCAGCCCTGCACCACCAGCGATACGAGCACGATGACGAAGGCGGAATTGAAGATCAGCCGTCCGTGTTCCAGCCCGCCGAGCAATGGCGTGATCGCAAGCAGGATGGAGACGGCACCGCGCAGGCCCACCCACGAGACGAAGGCAACTTCCGGCCGCGGCAGGCGGAAAGGCATGAGGCAGAGCCAGACGGCGAGTGGACGGGCGACGAACATCAGGATGAGGCCGAGCGCCACCGCCGGCAAAAGCAGTTCCGGAAACTGCGAGGGTGTCGCGAACAGGCCGAGGATCAGGAACATGATGATCTGCGCCAGCCACGATATGCCGTCCTGGAAGCGCTTCAGCACGGTGACGGCGCGGATGTCGGAATTGCCGGCGACCATGCCGGCGAGGTAGACGGCGAGGAAGCCGGAACCGCCGATGGCGCCGGCTGCGGCGAACACCATCAGCGACAGGGTGATGACGAAGATCGGCAACAGGCCGGAATCGAGCTGCAGCCGCTCGACCAGCCTGACGATTCCCATGCCGCCCAGCAGGCCGACGACGGCGCCGAGCCCCATGCTGACGAAGAAACCGAGGATGAGGTCGGTGACCAGCACCTTGGCTTCCGGATTGGCGCCGGCGGCGATCACTTCGACGAGCGTGATGGTGAGGAAGATGGCGATCGGGTCGTTGGTGCCGGATTCGACCTCGAGGATGGAACGGACGCGCTCGCGCAGATTGATCTCGCCGGCGCGCAAAAGGAAGAACACGGCGGCAGCGTCGGTGGAGGCGACCGAGGCGCCGAGCAGGAAGGATTCCAGCCAGCCGAGATGGAGCAGGTAGAAGGCGGCGACGCCGAAAATTCCGGTGGTGAGCACGACGCCGACGGTCGCCAGCGACAGCGCCGGCCCGGCCGCCTGCTTCATCACCTTGAGCGGCGTGCCGAAGCCCGAATCGAACAGGATGACTGCCAGCGCCAGTGAGCCGGCAAAATAGGCGAAACGGGCGTTGTCGAACTGGATGCCGAGGCCGTCGCTGCCCGACGCCAGACCGATGCAGAGGAACAGAAGCAGCAGCGGGGCGCCGAAACGGAAGGCGATCAGGCTCGAAAACGCGGCGGCGACGACCAGACCGGTGCCAACCAGCGTGACGAGATAGATCGCATGTTCCATGCGCTATGGGCCCCCTCCGAAATCTGCGCTTGTGGATTTACGTCAGAGTGGGGCGAAGGCGTGGCCAGTGCAAGGCGACGTTATGTTTTTTGTTTCCGAACGTCGGATTTTTTGCAGGGAACACAAACGAAAACGCCCGGCAAATTGCCGGGCGTCTCCCATTCTCGAAAACTTCAGTCCGATCAGGCGATGGTCTTGCCGAACAGCGCCGTCACGTCGGCCATGCGGTTGGAGAAGCCCCACTCGTTGTCGTACCAGCCGAGGATGTTGACGAAGTTGCCGTCGATCACCTTGGTCTGGTCGAGCAGGATCGTCGCCGAATGCGGATCGTGGTTGAGGTCGCTCGAAACCAGCGGGGCGCGGGTGTAGGTCATGACGCCCTTGAGCTTGCCGTCGGAAGCGGCGATCAGCGCGTCGTTGACCTCCTGCACCGTCGTGTTGCGGCCGGCGAGGAACTTCAGGTCGACCAGCGAGACGTTCGGGGTCGGCACGCGGATGGAGATGCCGTCCAGCTTGCCTTTCAGTTCCGGCAGGACGAGGCCGATCGCCTTGGCGGCGCCCGTTGAGGTCGGGATCTGCGAAAGGGCTGCGGCGCGGCCGCGGTAGAGGTCCTTGTGCATGGTGTCCAGCGTCGGCTGGTCGCCGGTGTAGGAGTGCACCGTCGTCATCATGCCCTTCTCGAGGCCGACGAGGTCGTTCATCACCTTGGCCATCGGTGCCAGGCAGTTGGTGGTGCACGAGCCGTTGGAGATGACGATGTGGTCCTTGGTCAGCTTGTCCTGGTTGATGCCGTAGACGACGGTCAGGTCGGCGCCGTCAGCGGGAGCCGAGACGATGACGCGCTTGGCGCCGGCGGTCAGGTGCGCGGAGGCCTTTTCCTTGGACGTGAAGATGCCGGTGCATTCCAGCGCGATGTCGACGCCGAGGTCCTTCCACGGAAGCTGCGCGGGATCGCGCACGGCGGTGACCTTGATCTTGCCCGAGCCGATGGAGATCGTGTCGCCGTCCACCTTCACCTCATGCGGGAAGCGGCCGTGCACGCTGTCGTAGCGCAACAGGTGCGCGTTGGTCTCGACCGGGCCGAGATCGTTGACGGCGACGATGTCGATGTCCTTGCGGCCGGATTCATAGACGGCGCGCAGGATGTTGCGGCCGATGCGACCGAAACCGTTGATGGCAACTCTGACAGTCATGTGCTTCTCCTGGGCGGCGGTAACCGCCGGTTCTGTGCACCGGCCAGGCCGGCGCGGGTTTCAACCCTGCGGCGCCGCGGGCCGAGGCCCCACGGCGCCGGATATCACTTTCCGGCGAGCCGCGCTTGCGCCGCCTTGGCGGCCGCTTCAGCGGTGATGCCGAAATGCGGGTAGAGCTGCTCGATGGTGCCCGAGGCGCCGAAGCCGGTCATGCCGACGAAGACGCCTTCGGTGCCGATGATTTCGTCCCAGCCCTGGCGGATGGCCGCCTCAATGCCGACCTTGACGCGCGCCTTGCCGAGGATCTTTTCCCGGTAGGCCTTGTCCTGCGCGAAGAACAGCTCGAAGCAAGGCACGGAGACGACGCGGGTCGGGTGGCCCTTCTCCTGCAAGAGCTTGCGGGCGCCGAGCGCGATCTCGACCTCCGAACCGGTGGCGAAGATCGAGACCTCGGCCTCGCCGCCCTCGGCCGCCGCCAGTTCGTAGGCGCCCTTCGCGCACAGGTTTTCCGCCACGAAGTCGGTGCGCAGCGCCGGCAGGTTCTGCCGCGTCAACGCCAGCGTCGACGGCGTCTTCCGGTTCTCCAGCGCAAGTTGCCAGCACTCGGCCGTCTCGGTGGCGTCGGCCGGGCGGAAGACGTTGTGGTTGGGGATGGCGCGAAGTGCGGCCAGATGCTCGACCGGCTGGTGCGTCGGCCCGTCTTCGCCGAGGCCGATGGAATCGTGCGTCATGACGTAGATGGAGCGGATGCCCATCAGCGAGGCAAGCCGCATCGAGGGTCGCGCATAGTCGGTGAAGCACATGAAGGTGCCGCCGTAGGGGATGATGCCGCCATGCAGCGTCAACCCGCTCATGGCCGCCGCCATGCCGTGCTCGCGGATGCCGTAGTGGATATAGCGCTGGCCGTAGTCGTCCGGCGTGATGTTCTTGGTCTGGCTGGTCTTGGTGTTGTTGGAGCCGGTCAGGTCGGCCGAGCCGCCGATCGTCTCGGGCAGGAAGCCGTTGATCACCTCCAGCGCCATTTCCGACGACTTTCGGGTGGCGACCTTCGGCTTGTCCTCGCTGAGCTTCTTCTTGTAGTCGGCGATCACCTGGTCGAGGCCGGGAAGCAGCTTGCCGTCCATGCGGCGCTCGAACTCCGCCTTCTTGTCCGACTTGGCGAGGCGGCCTTCCCACTCGGCGCGCGGCTTGGTGCCGGCCTTGCCAGCCTCGCGCCAGGCGGCAAGCACGTCGGCCGGGATCTCGAAGGGAGCGTCGGTCCAGTTGAAGAATTTGCGCGCGCCGGCGATTTCCTCCGCCCCCAGCGGCGAGCCGTGCGCCTTGTTGGTGCCGGCCTTGGTCGGCGCGCCGAAGCCGATGGTCGTCTTGCAGGCGATCATCGTCGGCTTGTCGGAATGGCGGGCCGCCTCGATGGCGTAGGCGATGGCTTCCGGGTCCATGCCGTCGATATGCATGGCGTTCCAGCCCGACGCCTGGAAGCGGGCGACCTGGTCGGTGTTGTCGGCGAGCGAGACCGGGCCGTCGATGGAGATGTTGTTGTTGTCCCAGAAGACGATCAGCTTGTTGAGCTTCAGATGCCCGGCCAGCGAGATCGCTTCCTGCGAGACGCCTTCCATCAGGCAGCCGTCGCCGCAAAGCACGTAGGTATAGTGGTCGACGAGGTCGTTGCCGAAGGCGGCGTTCATGATGCGCTCGCCAAGCGCGAAGCCGACCGAATTGGCGATGCCCTGGCCGAGCGGCCCGGTGGTCGTCTCGATGCCGGCGGCATGGCCGTATTCCGGGTGGCCGGCGGTGCGCGCGCCGAGTTGGCGGAAATTCTTGATATCGTCGATCGTCATGTCCTCGTAGCCCGTCAGGTAGAGCAGCGAGTAGAGCAGCATCGAGCCATGGCCGGCCGACAGGATGAAGCGGTCGCGATCGGCCCAGTGCGGCGCCTTGGGATCGAATTTCAGGAAGCGCGTGAACAAAACGGTGGCGATGTCGGCGCAGCCCATCGGCAGGCCCGGATGGCCGGAATTCGCCTTCTCGACCGCATCCATGGACAGAAAGCGAATGGCGTTTGCCATCCGGTCGTGTTGTTCGCGCGAAACCATGGTTTCCTCCATGTAGACGGGTCGGGGCAGACGATAGGGAAGGCTGGCGCGACACATAGCAGGCCGGCGGCCTGAGTCAATAAAACCTAAATCGATTTAAAGAAGGATCGCGCCGGTAAACTTGTCGCATTCCCCGCTCAATTCGGCCTTTGCGGGGGATAGTGGACGCGGCTTGATTGACGTTTGTTTCATCCGCCGCCTAATGTTTCGCACTTAACGCGTTCTGAACACGCGCGATTCGGTGATGGGCAGAGGCCCCGACGGAACCATGACCGGCGAAACCACGCTCAAGGAAGTCATCGCAAGGCTCGGCAAGGCCATGGAAGGCCTGGAAAACGTCGTGGCGGAGCGGCTGGAGCACGAACGCGACTATTCCGAGGCCGAGGCGGAAGTGCAGCGCATGAACGCCGACCGCTCGCGGCTGGCGCAGGAACTCGACAATTCCGAAGCGCGCGCCGAGCGGCTGGAAGACGCCAACAAGGAAGTGTCGCGCCGGCTGGTGACCGCCATGGAAACCATCCGCGCCGTTTTGGACAGGTGAGGTCATGGCGCAGGTTACCGTTTCCATCGACGGCAAGCAGTACCGCATGGCCTGCGACGAGGGCCAGGAAGAACACCTGATCGACCTCGCCCAGCGCTTCGACCGCTATGTCTCGCACCTCAAGGATTCGTTCGGCGAGATCGGCGACCAGCGGCTCACCGTCATGGCCGGCATCATGGTCATGGACGAACTGTCGGAACTGCAAAAGCGCATCAAGGGCATGGAGAGCGAGGTCCAGACGCTGCGCAAGACGCGCGACGACGCGCTGACCAAGGCCGACAAGAACGACGCCGCGCTGACCGGTGCGCTGGGCGCACTCGCCCAGCGCATGGAGGACCTTGCTGGCACGCTGGCGGTACGTAAGGCCGCCCAGTAGCGTCTCGACCGCGATAAATTTTCACGGATCGTCACTTTCCCGGAAATCCATACCGGAAACGGCCTTCGCCGCTGTGGGAAATTTCCTTCCGTCGGCTTTTGCGCTAGTCTTATGATCAGGGTCGAGCGATGCCGCCGGCATCCGCGTCCTCTTCACATCCAGCAGCGGGGAAGTCCCATGAGCCTTCGTATCAACGACATCGCACCGGATTTCACGGCCGACACCACCGACGGCCCGATCCATTTCCACGACTGGATCGGCGACGGCTGGGCCGTGCTGTTCTCGCATCCCAAGGATTTCACGCCGATCTGCACGACCGAGCTCGGCACCATGGCTGGCCTCAAGGGCGAGTTCGACAAGCGCAACGCCAAGATCGTCGGCATCTCGGTCGACCCGGTTGAAAGCCACGTCAAATGGAAGGGCGACATCCAGAAGGCGACCGGCCACGCCGTCAACTACCCGATGATCGGCGACAAGGAACTCAAGGTCGCCAAGCTCTACGACATGCTGCCGGCCAATGCCGGCGACAGCTCCGAAGGCCGCACGCCGGCCGACAACCAGACCGTGCGCTCGGTCTTCGTCATCGGCCCCGACAAGAAGATCAAGCTGATCCTCACCTACCCGATGTCGACCGGCCGCAACTTCCAGGAAATCCTGCGCGCCATCGATTCCATCCAGCTCACCGCCAAGTTCCCGGTCTCCACCCCGGCCGACTGGAAGCCGGGCGAAGATATCGTCATCGCCGGCTCGGTGTCCGACGAGGACGCGGTCAAGCGCTTCGGCGCCTTCGAGACCATCCTGCCCTATATCCGCAAGGCCAAGCAGCCGAGCGCCTGAGCCTCCTGCGACCGGCCGCGCGAAACCGCGCGGCCGGCTCGTTGTGCGCCGCACCATGGAATGGAGCCGGCGCCCCTTCCCGTACGTCATAAGGCATCGAGCGCCCGCTTTTGGCTGTTTACGATCCTTTAATGTTGCAATGCACAAACGCATTGCCGCTATGCAAAAGCATCTCTTCATCTCTCGATCGGGACCGCCTATCTGAGCGGCATCGAATTGATCCTAACCCGATGGAGAGAACCATGAACCTGATCCGCAGCTACAAGAACTGGCGCCGTTTCAACCAGACCGTCCGCGAGCTGAGCCGTCTCGACAACCGCGAGCTCAACGACCTGGGCATCGCCCGTGCCGACATCGAGCGCGTCGCCCGCGCCTCGATCTGAGCCGGTAACGCCGGAAAGTAGAGCCGACGCCTGGCGCGCCGAAAGGCGGCGCCGCTGGCTCCGAGCCCGCTGGACCCTGTCCGGCGGGTTTGTTTTTTGCGGGGTCGGTCAATCCTCACGCCGCAGGAATTCGTGAAACTCCTCACGCTGCCCGGGCCGGTCGGCGGCGACGACCATCGCCAGCCGCGCCTCGTCGAACACTCTGAACCATTCGTCCCACTCGACCAGCTCGTAGCCGCCGGCATTGGCCGGACGCTCGGGGCGGTCGGTATCCTCATAGGCATGCTGGCCGAAGACGATGCGCAGCATCGGCTGGGTTCCGGCTTCCGGCGAAACGTCGACGATGGCCGGCGCGCCAGCGCGCGCGGCGGCCCAGTCGCGGATGGTCTGGTGGTCGGTCAAGGTGATGGTTTCGGCCATGGTCTCTTCTTCCCTCCGGCTTGCCATGGGAAACGCTGGTCACGTCCGCCGGTTCCGGCGCTCCTGCCTTAACGCGTTGTTTGGGCTTGAGGTCTAGGGTCCTTGCCGCGACGGCAACCGGCCAGGGCGTTCCATTGGACTCAAGACTCCTCATCGCGCTGCTCAACCCGTCCATCGCGCTGGTGCTGGCGACGGCCTTCTTCGTGCTCTGGTTCTATCAGCGGCAACGGCGCTACCTCGCCGTCCTGGCGACAGGCTATGTCTGCGTGGCGTGCGGCTTCCTGCTGCAGTATTTCATCCTGCCGTTCGGCTTCACGGTCACCAAGCTCATCTCCAACATCGGTTTCCTCGCCGCGGGCAGCTGCATCGCCGGGGCCATCATCGCCCGCAGCGGCCGGCGCGTGCCCTTCGCAGCCATCGGCGTTCTGGTCCTCGGTGGGCTGGCCGGTCTTTGCTTCTTCATGTTCGTCGTCTCCGACATCACCTGGCGCATCTTTGTCATCAATTTCGCCCTCGGCGGCATCAGCCTGGTGGCGGCGGCCGAGCTGCGGCATGTACGCCGCAACGGGCCGATCGAAACGGCCCTGCTGGTCTTTTCACTGCTGGCCAGCGCCAACTTCCTCGTCCGCACGGTGCTGGTCATCGGCCTGCATGGCGCCTTCGCCAACTATGAGGACTTCTACCGCTCGACCTACTGGACGACGGCGCTGCTGTCGCACGCGGTGCTGTCGCTGCTGCTCGCGCTCACGCTGCTGAGCGCCGCGGCGCTCGACGTGGTGACGACGCTGTCGAGCGACGCGCGCACCGATCCCCTGTCCAGGCTGCTCAACCGGCGCGGCTTCGAGGAGCGGGCCACTTTGCTGCTCGACCGCTGCGGCCAGGACGGCCTGCCGGTGGCGCTGGTGCTGGCAGATCTCGATCACTTCAAGGCGATCAACGACATCTACGGGCACCAGGCCGGCGACCGGGTGATCGCCGACTTCGCCGGGCGCCTGCAGCAGGCGGCGGGCACCCGCGGCATCGCCGGGCGGCTGGGCGGCGAGGAATTCGCGCTGTTCCTGCCAGGCGTCGATCTCGCGGCCGCGCGCATGCTGGCCGAAGCCGTCCGCGTCGCCTTCTCGTCGGGCATGGTCGGCGGCCTGCCGCCCGGCGTCAGGATCACCGCCAGCTTCGGCGTCGCCTCGCGTTCGGGCAACGAACCGCTCGAACCGATGATGCGGCGCGCCGACGAGGCCCTCTACAAGGCCAAGCAGAACGGCCGCGACAGCGTGCGCATGTCCTACGAGCGGCCGCATACCGCGCCCGAACTGAAGCTGGCCGGCTGATCGCGCGCGAACTTCCGTCGCGTTAACCTGATCTTCGCCGCTCGATGGTTTGGTACCGTCTCGACGGGACAAACATGAGCGGCGCCAGCTTCATCCTCAGCATCAACATTGCCGTCGCCGGCTTGCTGGCGGCAGCCTTCATGGCGGTCGCCGCCTATGACGGGCGCCGTCTGGCGGCGCGCTGGATGGCCGCCGCCTATCTGATCGGCATGGGTTACTATGTCGTCGAACTGGCGATCCCGACGCTGCACGACGCCATCCCCGCGGTGGTGGTGGCGTTCGCGGTGCTGCTCGTCGCCACCGCCGTCTTCAACGCCGGGCTGGCGGCCAAGTACGCGATCAGGGCGCCCTGGCTGATCATGCTCGCCTTCGTTGCCGCCGCCACCGTGACCGTCGCCACCGTGCAGGACCTGCCACGCCAGTCCCCGGCGCGGATGATGGCCTATCAGTTTCCCTATGCCGTCATGCAGCTGATCGGCCTGGCCATCGTGTGGGTTGGAAACAGGAAGCACGATCCGCTCGCCCGTCTGCTGATGACGGTGCTGGCGCTGAGCGCGGCGCAGTTCGTCGGCAAGCCTTTCCTCGCCGCCGAACTCGGCGGCTGGGGCGCCAATCCGCAATCCTACAACGGCACCGTCTATGCGATGGTCTCGCAGTCGCTCGGAACGGTGTTCGCCGTGGCGATCGCGCTGCTGATCCTCGTCATCCTGGTGCGCGATGCGCTGGGCGAAGCGTCGGCGCGTTCGGAAATCGACGCGCTGTCGGGCCTGCTCAACCGCGGTGGCTTCGAACGGCAGGCCGAGTCCGTCCTGCTCCGCGCCGCGCGCCAGGGCATGCCGATCTCGCTGGTGCTCACCGATCTCGATCATTTCAAGGCGGTCAACGACACCTACGGCCACGCCAGCGGCGACCGCGTCATCGAAAGCTTCGCGGCCTTCCTGCGCGAGACCGGGGTGCCCGGCCATATCGCCGGGCGTATCGGCGGCGAGGAATTCGCCGTCCTTCTGCCCGGCACCAATCTCGCCGCCGCGCGCCTGTTCGCCGAAGGCACGCGCAGTTCCTTCGGCGCCCTGCCGATCGATCCATTGCCGCTGAGCCATCGCTGCACCGCGAGCTTCGGCGTCGCCGAGTTGCAGCCGCTGGAGAGCTTCCGCGATATGATGCGGCGCGCCGACGCCGCGCTCTACGAAGCCAAGAAGGCCGGCCGCGATCAGGTCAGGATCGCCGGCGAAGCGAGCGCCTTTCCAAACGGCAACGGCGCGCCGCGAAGCGTCAGCGGCACGGGCTGAGTTCGGGCATCTCGCCGTCGGAAAGGCCGTACATATAGCTGCGGCCCTTGACGAAGACCGGCGGCCGGTAGCAATCCCCGCCGTAGAAAGCCGCCGAACGATCCAGATATTCCACCTTCGGCCGGCCGGCATCGACATAGGCCGAAAGCTCCTTGGCCAGCTTGCCCTCGCCGACGATGATGCGCTTGTAGCCGGCGGCGCTTTCGATCACCAGGTTTCCGAACGAATCGGCATAGACATGGTCGCGCTCGTGGGCCGAGGCCGGCAGGACAAAGCCGGCGACGGCGGCGGCAAGCAGGGGCATGGCGAGGCGCAGGCAGGTTTTCGAACGCATGGCGCGTCATCCTTTCGGGTACAGGCAGCCCCTTCGGCCCAAGGGGCGCAGGGGAAAAGCCTCCTCGAATCGATACGTTAACCTTTTCTTAACCTTTGTTAAGGGCCCGGCCGCCGAGCCGGAGCGGCTTCGCCGAATATGGTTAACGCCGGCCACCGGCCCCGGTCGCGGCCTTGCCGGCGCCTTTTTCGTCCTGACGATGGTCCGCCAAGCGCCCGGCAATCGCTTGAGGAAAAGCCGTGCGGCCGCCTTGATCTTGCGACGGGCGCCCGGCAATCTCGCCTTGGGAGACAGGATATGGCGATGCGCCGCACAGTCCGGGTGACGCTCGCCCTTTCGCTTATCGGCGCGCTTTCGGGCTGCGTATTGGGATCCGGCGCGCCCGCCTCGACCGGCGCCGTCGTATCCGGACCCGGCCGGCCTCCCGCCACCGTGCTGCAGGACAATGCCTCGCAGCCGCGCACCGCCACCTATAGCTGCGCCGACGGCGGCATGATGACGATCCAGAACCTCGGCACCTCGCTGAGGCTGCTCGGCCCCGACGGGGTGACCGAGGAACTGCCGGCCTCGCCCGCCGGCCAGACCAGCCGCTACGGCCAGTCGCACGACGCCATCGTCATCGACGGCAACGAGGCGCTGGTGATGACGGGCGGTCATCCGCCGATGCCCTGCACGCGCTGACAGCGAACCGATTCGGATATGCCAGGAGCGCCGGCAACGCCCGCGCCCGCGGCGGTTTCCGCTTCAACCGTTTGAAAGCGGGCAGCGCCGTTAAATCAGACTAAATGAGCATTCCGGAACGATTTTCCGACTTTGACGCGGTGCAAAAAGAGTTCTAGAAAGCCGCTGTCCAATGTCGCGTCCGGAACGGCGATGCCGTTTTCCGCATGGCGCGGAAGGGCGCCGAACTGGGGGAGCCATGAGCCGATCACCAGCCACCCAAGGCCCTGTTTTGCGAGAGAGGCCGCTTTCGCCGCATCTGACGGTCTATCGATGGCCGATCACCATGACGATGTCGATCCTGCACCGCATCACCGGCGGCGCGCTCTATGTCGGCACGCTGCTGGTCGCCTGGTGGCTGACCGCCGCCGCGACATCGGAGAGCTACTTCGCCTTCGTCGACGGCATCGTGCATTCGTGGTTCGGCCTGCTGGTGCTGTTCGGCTTCACCTGGGCGATGTTCCACCACCTGCTCGGCGGCATCCGGCATTTCATCTGGGATACCGGCGCCGGGCTTGAAAAGCACACCGCCTCGAAGCTCGGCTGGGCGACGATCATCGGCTCCGTCCTGCTCACGCTTGCCGTGTGGGCGGTGTATTTCGCTATCGGATGACCTGACATGCGCGACATGGAAACCCCTCTCAAGAAGGTGCGTGGCCTCGGTGCGGCGCGCGAAGGCACCGGCGGCTTCTGGCGCCAGCGCGTCTCCGGCCTTGCACTCGCGGTGCTGACGCTGTTCGTCGTCGGCTGGATCTGGTCGCTCAAGGGCGCCGGCTTTGCCCAGGTCCGCGCTTCGCTGGCGCATCCGCTGGTCGCCATCGCCATGGCGCTGTTCATCGTCATCAGCCTCGATCACATGCGGCTTGGCATGAAGGAAATCATCGAGGACTACGCCCACAGCCAGGGCAACCGGCTGGGCCTCTCCATCCTCAACACGTTTTTCACCGTGGCGGTCGGCGGCATTTGCCTGTTCGCCCTCGCCAAGCTTGCATTCGGAGGCTGAGCCGTGGCCCAGACACAAAATACCAAGGGCTCGGCCTACACCTATGTGGATCACAAGTTCGACGTGGTGATCGTCGGCGCCGGCGGCGCCGGCCTGCGCGCCACGCTGGGCATGGCCGAGCAGGGCCTGAAGACCGCCTGCATCACCAAGGTCTTCCCGACCCGCTCCCACACGGTCGCGGCGCAGGGCGGCATCGCTGCCTCGCTCCAGAACATGGGCGCGGACAGCTGGCAGTGGCACCTCTACGACACCGTCAAGGGCTCCGACTGGCTGGGCGACGTCGACGCCATGGAATACATGGTGCGGCAGGCCCCGGCAGCCGTCTACGAGCTGGAACACTACGGCGTACCCTTCTCCCGCACGGAGGAAGGCAAGATCTACCAGCGGCCGTTCGGCGGCCACATGATGAACTACGGCGACGGTCCGCCCGTGCAGCGCACCTGCGCGGCCGCCGACCGCACCGGCCACGCCATCCTGCACACGCTCTACGGCCAGTCGTTGAAGAACCACGCGCAGTTCTTCATCGAGTATTTCGCCCTCGACCTCATCATGGACGAGGATGGCACCTGCACCGGCGTCGTCGCCTGGAACCTCGACGACGGCACCATCCACCGCTTCTCGGCGAAAATGGTGGTGCTGGCGACCGGCGGCTACGGCCGCGCCTATTTCTCCGCCACCTCGGCGCATACCTGCACCGGCGACGGCGGCGGCATGGCCGCTAGAGCTGGACTGCCGCTCCAGGACATGGAATTCGTGCAGTTCCACCCGACCGGCATCTACGGCGCCGGCTGCCT
>JBQCHN010000143.1:0-15344 GCA_051954615.1 Mesorhizobium sp.
CGAGCAGTGGCCCGTAATCCATCGGCTCGAAGGCGAATTGCTGGCCGTTTTCGGTGAGCAGGGCCTCGATTTCGGCAAGCGGCGTGCCGGCTTTCGCCGACAGCACCAGTTCGGCGGGTTCGTAGAGCGTGACGCCGGTCAGCCTCGACAGGTCCAGCGTGTGCTCGGCCTGTACCGGCCGGCCGATGCCGCGCTTGGAGCCATGGCCGATGATTTCCAGCGGCGCCTCCTCCGCCAGCGCCCATTGCACGGCGGAGAGCGTTTCGGCGGCGGTGGTGGGAAGAAATGCCGTCATTTCAGGCTCAAAACCTCGGAATATCCGGGAACGCGATCTGTCCCTTGTGCACGTGCATCCGCCCCAGCTCGGCGCATCGCCTCAATTGCGGGAACACCTTGCCGGGGTTGAGCAGGTGGCCGGGGTCGAAGGCGCATTTGACCCGCATCTGCTGGTCGAGGTCGGTTTCGTTGAACATTTCCGGCATCAGGTCGCGCTTTTCGACGCCGACGCCGTGCTCGCCGGTCAGCACACCGCCGACCGCCACGCACAGGCGCAATATGTCGGCGCCGAAGGCCTCGGCGCTTTCCAACTCGCCGGGCTTGTTGGCGTCATAGAGGATCAGCGGATGCAAATTGCCGTCGCCCGCGTGGAAGACGTTGGCGACGCCGAGACCGTATTTTTCCGAAAGCTGCTTCATGCCGTGCAGCACGCGTGGCAGTTCCTTGCGCGGGATGGTGCCGTCCATGCAGTAATAGTCCGGCGAGATGCGCCCCACCGCCGGGAAGGCCGCCTTGCGCCCGGCCCAGAAGGCCAGACGCTCGTCCTCGCTTGCCGAAATGCGGCAGGTGGTCGAACCGTTCCGGATGGCGATGGCCTCGACCTCGCCGATCAGGTGGTCGACCTCCACAGCCGGGCCGTCGAGTTCGACGATCAGCAGCGCCTCGCAATCGAGCGGATAGCCGACCTGGACGAAATCCTCCGCCGCGCGGATGGCCGGAGCGTCCATCATCTCCATGCCGCCTGGAATGATGCCGGCGCCGATGATGTCGGCGACGCATTGCCCCCCCTGCTCGCTGGTCGGGAAGCCGATCAGCAGCGCGCGCGCCGTGTCCGGCTTCTTCAGGATGCGCACCGTCACCTCGGTGACAACGCCGAGCAGCCCCTCCGAGCCGGTCATGATGCCGAGCAGGTCGTAGCCCTCGGCATCAAGATGCCGACCGCCGAGTCGGATCACCTCGCCGTCCATCAGCGCCATCTCTATGCCAAGGACGTTGTTGGCGGTGAGCCCGTATTTCAGGCAGTGCACGCCGCCGGAATTCTCCGCCACGTTGCCGCCGATGGAACAGGCGATCTGCGAAGAGGGGTCGGGGGCGTAGTAAAAGCCCTCTTCCTCCACCGCGCGCGTGATGCCGAGATTGGTGACGCCGGGCTGGGCGACGACGACGCGGTTGGGGTAGTCTATCGACAGAATGCGGTTGAAGCGGCTCATCACCAGAAGCACCGCATCTTCCAGCGGCAGCGCGCCGCCGGACAGCGAGGTGCCGGAACCGCGCGGCACGACGCGGATGTCGCGTTCGTTGCAGTATTTCAGCACGCGCGACACCTCAGCGACCGTTTCCGGCAGCACCACCACCAGCGGAAGCTGGCGATAGGCGGTCAGCCCGTCGCTCTCGAAGGCGCGCATCTCGTTGACTGTGTCGACCACGCCTTCGCCCGGCACCATGGCGCGCAGATCGGCGACGATGGTGGCGCGACGGGCCAGCGTCTCGCTGTCTGCCTTCGGCATGGCAAGGCCGGACATGGGATATCCTTCCGTCGAACTGGTAAAAAGCTTTTACCAATCCGCGCAGCTGCATGCAAATGCTGCTTTCGGCGAATTCGGAAGCGGCGGAGCGCGTCGCATTCCGCAGCGGCAATTGGCCGCTGGCCCCTCCCCTCAGGGGGGAGGAAGACGGAGCGCTACTCTCCCGCCGACCGATCGTGCTCGGCATGAGAGTGGCGGATGCGCCGTACTGCCCACCACACCGCAAGCACCGCGACCGGGACCGCCGCCGCCGTCACCGCTTCCGGCGAGAAGGTGTGGCCGAAGGCCGAGGCGCCGCCCTTGGCGAGATAACCGATCAGGCCGACGACGTAGTAGGAGACGGCGGCCACCGACAGGCCCTCCACCGTCTGCTGCAGGCGCAATTGCAGGCGGGCGCGGTTGTTCATGGAGGCGAGCAGGTCGCGGTTCTGCTTTTCCACCTCGACGTCCACCCAGGTGCGCAGCAGCGTCGTGGCGCGGGTGAGTTTTCGGGACAGGTTCGCCTGCCGCTCCTCGACCGAGCGGCAGGTGCGCATGGCCGGCGCGACGCGGCGCTGCAGGAAGCCCGCCCAGGTGTCGTGGCCGGGCACCGGTTCCTCGTCCAGCGCCTCCAGCCGCTCGCGCACGATGCCGTCATAGGCGCGGCTGGCGCCGAAGCGGTAGAGGCTGGCGGCGGCGTCGGCTTCGAGTTCGGCCGCAAGCTCGGTCAGGTCCGCCAGCAGCGCGTGGCTGTCGCGCGCGTCGGTGTCTTTCATCTCGCGCGTGATCGTTGCCAGCCGGTCCTCGATGCGCCGCACGCGCGCCGACAGCGACAGGGCCAGCGGCAGTCCGAGCACGGCCAGCGTCCGGTATGTCTCGATGTCGATCAGCCGCTGCGACAGCGCGCCGGTCGAGGCCGGCGTCAGCCCGCGGTCGAGCACCAGCATGCGGGTCAGTCCGTCGCCGTCCTGGCGGAAATCGGTGACGATGGCGGCCTTGCCGTGCTCGACCAGCGAGTGGCACAGGCTGGTCGGGTCGAAATTGGCGATCAGCTTCTCGGCCGCCGGCGTCCATTTGCGGATCTCCAGCCTGATGCCGGAGATCACGGTGCCTGGCGGCGAAAAGCCGTTGCCGAAGGGAGAGTCTTCCTGTCGGGGGCCGCCCTTGCCGAGCATGCCTTCCCACAGATAGGTGGAAAATTCCGTGTGCCGCTCCCAGCGCAGCGTGCCGGTGCCCCACTTCATCGCGTGATGGCGCGCCTGCCGGTCGGGTGCGGCGATGCCGAGCCGCCGCGACAGTTCCGACAGCACCGCATGGTCGACGCTCGATCCCGCCTCGGTCATGAAGGAAAGCTGCACCAGCACCCGTGGCCCTTCGACCAGCGGATAGGGCCGCGCATGCACTTCGCCGAGCGCGCCCGGCCGGCCTTCATGGGTGGGAAAGCCCAGCACCGCGCCGGCGGCGCGCGGCCTGAATTCCAGATTCGATGCCTCGTCCGACACGGCCGGTCCCCCGGTTTGCCGCAAGGCCGCAACAGGTCCTTGCGTGCGACGTTCGCCTCTAAGGTCAATCGCGACGGGAGGCAAATGCCGAATCCGGCCGGGCCAGCGCAGGGGGCTCGAAGGCGCGCCGGACAGTTGACTTGAAATTGGATAAATTATTTGACCAGTTGCCGGCCCTGCCTGTATTCTAAGCGGCAGGGCTTCATTCGCGGGCATTTCCGTTGAGCGACATCTTTTCCCGCATCGAGCATTCGCGCACGGCCGACGAGGTGATCGGCCAGATCGAGACGCTGATCCTCGAAGGCGTGCTGCGCACCGGCGACCGGCTGCCCGGCGAGCGTGACCTCGCCCAGCGCTTCGAGGTGTCGCGGCCGATCCTGCGCGATGCGCTGAAGACGCTGGAACTGCGCGGCCTGCTCGTCACCCGCCACGGCGGCGGCACCTATGTCGCCGACGTCATCGGCCAAGTCTTCTCCAAGCCGGTGATGGACCTGATCTCCACCCATCGCAAGGCGGCCGGCGACTATCTCGAATACCGCCGCGAGATCGAGGGAATCGCGGCCGAATACGCCGCCCGGCGCGCCACGCCCGACGACATCGCGCTGCTCGACGCCATCATGGCGCGCATGGGCGAGGCCTACGACAGCGGCGACTTCGAGGACGAGGCCGAGATCGACGTCGAGTTTCACCATGCCGTCGGCGAATGCGCCCACAACATCATCCTCCTGCACACACTGCGCTCGTGCTACCGGCTGCTGTCGGAAGGCGTCTTCCGCCACCGGCTGCTGGTCTTCACCTTGCCCGGCGCGCGCGAGGAACTGCTGGCGCAGCACCGCGCCATCTACATGGCCGTCAAGGCGGGCGATCCTGCCGCCGCGCGCAAGGCGGCGATGGACCACATCGCCTATGTCGAGCGCTCGATGGCCGAGGCCGAACGCACCGGCGATTGGCAGCGCGTGTCGCGGCTGAGGCTGCGCCAGCGCGCCGGCGAACACGAATTGCAACGCAAACGATCCTGACCTGGAAACCTTCCGATGAGCCTTCATCTCACCATCGACGACCTCAAGCAGCAGGCGCGCCGGCGCGTGCCGACCATGTTCTTCGACTACGCCGATTCAGGCGGCTGGACGGAGAGCACCTATCGCGCCAACGAAGAGGATTTCCAGAAGATAAAGTTCCGCCAGCGCGTGCTGGTCGACATGGACAACCGCACGCTGGAAACGACCATGATCGGCCAGAAGGTGTCGATGCCGGTGGCGCTGGCGCCGACCGGCTCGACCGGCATGCAGCATGCCGACGGCGAGATGCTGGCGGCGCAGGCGGCCGAGGAGTTCGGCGTGCCCTTCACGCTGTCGACGATGAGCATCTGTTCCATCGAGGACGTCGCCTCGGTGACGAAAAAGCCCTTCTGGTTCCAGCTCTACGTCATGCGCGACAAGGATTTCGCCTATAACCTGATCGATCGCGCCAAGGCCGCGAAGTGCTCGGCGCTGGTGCTGACGCTGGACCTGCAGATCCTGGCGCAGCGCCACAAGGACCTGCGCAACGGTCTTTCCGCGCCGCCGAAGATGACGCCGGCCACCATTCTCGACATGGCGATCCGTCCGCGCTGGTGCCTCGGCATGCTGGGCACCAAGCGTCGCACCTTTGGCAACATCGTCGGTCATGCCAAGGGCGTCACCGACCTGTCCTCGCTGTCTGCCTGGACCAACGAGGCGTTCGATCCCTCGCTGTCATGGAAGGATGTCGAATGGATCCGCGACCGTTGGGGCGGCAAGCTGATCCTGAAAGGCATCCTCGACAAGGAGGATGCGGAAATGGCGACGAAGACCGGCGCCGACGCCATCATCGTCTCCAACCACGGCGGCCGTCAGCTCGACGGCGCCCCTTCCACCATTTCGGTGCTGGAGGAGATCGTCGACACGGTCGGCGACCGTATCGAGGTGCATATGGACAGCGGCATCCGCTCCGGCCAGGACGTGCTCAAGGCGCTGTGCCTCGGCGCCAAGGGCACCTATATCGGCCGGCCGTTCCTCTATGGGCTCGGCGCCGACGGCAAGCGCGGCGTCACCAGGGCGCTGGAGATCATCCGTAAGGAACTCGACATGACGCTGGCGCTGTGCGGCCGACGCGACATCAACACGGTCGGCAAGGACATGCTCTACCGGTAGGATACGCCGGCAGGTATCGAATCGGCGGAGCCTTGATGCCGGGACTTCATTTTCGCGACGCCCGCGCGCCGGAAGGCATGCAGCTCTATGCCATCGGCGACGTGCATGGCCGGTTGGACCTGCTTGCCGCCATGCACGATGCGATTGCCGCCGAGATCGCGCGCGAGCGCGTGGCGGACTGGCGCGTCGTCCATCTCGGCGACTATGTCGACCGCGGCCCCGATTCGAAGGGTGTCCTCGATTTCCTGATCGACAAGCGGACGCGGGACGCCCGCTTCCTGTGCCTGTCGGGCAACCACGAGCAGGGACTGCTCGATTTCCTCGACGCACCGAGCGTCACCGGCCTGTTCGTCCGCTTCGGCGGCGTGGAGACGGCGCGTTCCTACGGCGTCGAGCTGACGGCCGGATCGATCGAGGCGGGACATCGCGCGCTGGCGGCAGCCATTCCCGCCGACCACAGGGAATTCCTGCGCTCCCTGCCGACCTCGGCCAGCTTCGGCGATTTCTTCTTCTGCCATGCCGGCATCAGGCCGGGCACGCCGCTCGCCCGTCAGGATCCGCACGATCTCGTCTGGATTCGCGACGAGTTCCTGCTGCACGCCGGTCTCTACGAGAAGGTGGTCGTCCATGGCCACACGCCGGGCACGGCCGCCGATATCCGGCCGAACCGGGTCAATCTCGACAGTTTTGCCTGCGGGTCGGGAAGGCTGAGCGCGCTGGCGGTGGAAGGCGGCGCCAAGCGTATCCTGGAAGCGACGGTCGAGGCCGTCTCTCAGCGCGCCGCGACGACGCCGTAGCCGTCCACGGCGAGGTGGTTGTTGGCCGCGTCGGCCGCGTAGATGCCGACGCCGCACACGACGATGGCGGCCAGCATGGCGAAGGACAGGAGGGCTGCTTTCACGGTTGTGATTCCAGGTTTTGAAGCCGTTCGCATGGCTGCACGGACGCGGTTACCAATGTGTTGAAAACGCGGCTTTTGCTTCAAGGTTTCGGCAATTGCGCGCTTCTAGGGTCGCTCTGTTTCGGCGGTGTGTCGCGCCGGCAACACCGAGAGGCGGTGCCGGTTGCGATGCCGTTGCAGAGCGGTCGCGCTGATAGGCTATCGGCCGGCCACAGGCCAAGCGCGAAAGACGTCGTCCACAGCGGATTCCTGGCGGCGTGGCGGATATGCCACGCAGGCCGTGCGCGGCTCAGATCGCCGCCACCCAGGCACGCGCGATGGCGATGCCGCGTTCGTCGGCGTCCGCGCCGAAGCTGGCGGCGTCCGCTTCCATCGTCTCAGTCCAGTCGGGACGCTTCTGCGCGATGAGGTCGCCGAACTTGGCGCTCCATTGCCGCACCAGCGCCCGGTCGGCTTCGAAATGGAACTGGAAGCCGTAGGTGGCGCGGCCGACGCAGAAAGCCTGGTTCTCGGCCACCGCGTTGCCGGCCAGGCGTACGGCGCCGCCGGGCAGCGAAAACGTGTCGTCGTGCCACTGGAAGGTCGGGAAGGTGGCCGGCAGGCCGCCGAGCACGGCGTCCGCCTTCGCCTCCGGCGCCAGCGACACCTTCTGCCAGCCGAACTCGCGGGCGGTGCCGATGTGGTTTTCGCCGCCGAAGGCGCGGGCGATGAGCTGGCTGCCGAGGCAGATTCCCAGCACCGCCTGCTGCCGGTCGGTGAAGCTGCGGATGAGCTTCATCAGGTCGGGAAAGTAGGGATAGGCGTCGTCCGCCAGCGCGTTCTGGCCGCCGCCGAACATCACCAGCGCGTCATGGCCCGTCGTGTCCGTGGGCAGCGCGTCGCCGAGATAGGGCCGGCGCAGATCGATCTCGGCATTCGCCTCGGCAAGGGCGGCGCCGACCTGGCCGAGGCCGGTCCCGTCATAATTCTCGACAATCAGTACCCGCATGACCATCCTGACAGCGTTGGAACGCGCGAGCACTATCATGCCGGCTGTAGGCGGGCCAGCAAGGCGCGCCCGACAAGCGGAGAAAACGCTATGCCACTGCAAAACCGCGTCGATCCGTTCGGGGCGATCCACGCCGTGCCCGAACGCGGCCTGTTCACCGGCAATCGCGGCATCATCCACGATCCCGAAACGAAGACGCTGCTTCGCAAGCGCTGGGCGCTTCAGGCCTGGATCGTTTGCGAGCGCACCTTTCGCGACGTGCGCCGCGAGCCGATGGGCCGTAACCGCAAGGGCCGGCCTGGCGAGCCGGACAAGGCCGGCTGGACCGAGCTGTTCTTCCTCGACGAGGTGACGGCACTGGCGGCGGGGCATCGCCCCTGCTTCTACTGCCGGCGCGAACGGGCGGCCGATTTCCTGGCACGGTTCGGTACGGCCTTCGGCATCGAGGAACCGCGCGCGCCGATGCTGGACAAGCGCCTGCATCGCGAGCGCCTTGCCTCCGGCGGCACGCCGCACATCATCGCAACTGGAGAGCTTGCCACCTTGCCCGACGGTGTCGTGGTGGCGGACGGATCGCGCGCCTACGCCCTGCGCGGCGGCACGGCGCTGCCGTGGAGCTTCGCCGGCTACGGCAAGCCGATGGGCTTCGGTTCGCTGGGAAACACGCTGAAAGTGCTGACGCCCGTCACGACGCTCGCCGTGCTCCGGCAGGGCTATCGCCCGGTATGGCATGAACGATGATGAGGGCCAGCGTCTTCGCTGGTCAGGCGCCGCCGCCCGAAAGCGCGAAACCGACGACCACGGCGGCGACCGTGGCGAAGGCCGGGTAGACGACCAGAAGGCCGGTGACCAGCGCATCGCCGAGTCCCGCGCCCTTGCGGGGCGGCGCCACCGGTTCGAACGGGCCGGCGGCACTTGCCGAGGGCGCCCGCATGCTCGCGGCGGCCGGCTTCAGCCGCGCTGCACCCCTCTCGATGATTTCGATGTCGCCCCTTGCCGCCATGGCCTGGTCCCCTTTGCCTTGGCTGGGCTTATGAGGGGCGAATATGTCGCCACCATGCCGCGAAAACGGCGAAATTGTTTCAAACCGGGTGCATTTTTGTTTCCGTGCCGGGCGCGCCAAAGCGCGCACCGCAAGCTTGCCGCTGCAAACGCCATCGGCTAGGACGCTCTCGCCCGCCCGAACCTGTCACCGGGGCGCGGCGATCAAGCTGAGACAGCGGGGACCGACCATGGCCGACAAATCGCAGAAGATGCTGGCACGCCTGCCGCGCGGCTTCGTCGATCGCCATGCCGACGACATCCGCGCCGTCGAACTGATGATGAGCAGGATCAAGGCCGTTTACGAGCTCTACGGCTTCGAGCCGGCCGACCAGCCGCTGATCGAATACACCGACGCGCTCGGAAAATTCCTGCCCGATCAGGACCGGCCGAACGAGGGCGTCTTCTCCTTCCAGGACGACGACGAGCAATGGCTGTCGCTGCGCTACGACCTGACCGCCCCGATGGCGCGCTTCGTGGCGGAAAACTACGATCGCCTGCCGAAACCCTTCCGCAGCTACCGCGCCGGCTGGGTGTTCCGCAACGAGAAGCCGGGGCCGGGACGCTTCCGCCAGTTCATGCAGTTCGACGCCGACACCGTCGGCACGCCGGGCGTCGCGGCGGACGCCGAAATGGCGATGATGATGGCCGACGTCATGGAGGCGCTGGGCATCAAGCGCGGCGACTACGTCATCCGCGTCAACAACCGCAAGGTGCTGGACGGCGTGTTGGAGGCGATCGGGCTGGGCGGCGAGGACAACGCCGGCCGCCGGCTGACGGTGCTGCGCGCCATCGACAAGCTGGACAAGGTGGGGCCGGAAGGCGTGCGAGACCTGCTCGGCAAGGGCCGGCTGGACGACAGCGGCGATTTTACCAAGGGCGCGGGGCTGACGGCGGAGCAGGCCGACAAGGTGCTTTTGCTGACGACGGCGTCCGACAGCGATCCGGCGGTGAAACTGCAGGCGATGCGGGCGGCCGTTTCCGGCAGCGCGCGCGGTGAGGAGGGCGTACAGGAACTGGCCGATATCGGCGCCATGATTGTTGCAGCCGGTTACGAAGATGGCCGTGTGAAGATCGATCCCTCCGTCGTGCGCGGCCTCGAATACTACACCGGCCCGGTCTACGAGGCCGAGTTGCTGGCTGAAATCCCCAACGACGAGGGAAAAATCGTGCGCTTCGGTTCGGTCGGCGGCGGCGGGCGCTATGACGGGCTGGTGTCGCGCTTCCGTGGCGAACCGGTGCCCGCGACCGGCTTTTCCATCGGCGTTTCGCGGCTGATGACCGCGCTGAAGAACCTCGGCAAGCTCGATACCTCCGACGTTATCGCGCCGGTGGTGGTGTTGGTGATGGACCGCGACACGACAAGCCTCGGCCGCTACCAGAAGATGGTGTCGGACCTGCGCAAGGCCGGCATCCGGGCCGAAATGTATCTCGGCGGCGCCGGCATGAAGGCGCAGTTGAAATATGCCGACCGGCGCGGCTCGCCGGTCGCGGTCATCCAGGGCGGCAACGAGCGTGAGGCCGGCCAGGTGCAGCTGAAGGACCTGATCGAGGGTGCCAGACAGGCAGCCGCCATCGCCGACCACGCCGAATACAAGGAGGCCCGGCCGGGCCAGGCGACGGTCGCCGAAGCCGATCTGGTCGCCGAAGTCCGCAAGATCCTCGACGCACAGGCTGCGGAGCGCGGCCGTGGGTGAGGGCGGCCCTGCCAACGGGCGGACCGCACCATGACCGCCCTGCCGTCCTTCGCCGCCGACATCGCTGCGCTGCTGGCCGAGCGCGGTGCCGGCATCGCCGACGTGCCGATCCTGCAGCCGGCCAACCCGTTCCTCGACATGGCCGGCGAGGATTTGCGCCGCCGCATCTTCCTCACCGAGAGCGAGACGGGCGAGACGCTGTGCCTGCGCCCCGAATTCACCATCCCCGTCTGCCGCGACCACATCGCCTCGCAGGCCGGTACGCCGCGCCGCTACGGCTATATCGGCGAGGTTTTCCGCCAGCGCCGCGACGGCCCGTCCGAATTCTTCCAGGCCGGCATCGAGGATCTTGGCGAACGCGATACGGCTGTCGCCGACGCCCGCTCGGTGGCCGACGCCCATGCGCTGCTGTCGCGCGTGTTGCCCGACACGCCGCTGGCCGTCACGCTGGGCGACCAGACGCTGTTCGAGGCGGTGCTGGCAGCCCTCGGCCTGCCGCGCGGCTGGCGCATGCGCCTTGCCCGCGCCTTCGGCTCCAAGCCGCTGCTGGAGGCGGCGCTGGCCGACCTCGCCGATCCGCCGCGCAACGGCGCGCTGCCGGCGCCGGTGGCGCTGCTGGCGCTGGACGGCGACACTGAGGCGCTCGCCGCCCACGTCGCCGAGGGCATGGAGCTGGCCGGCCTGCCGGCGACGGCCGGCCGCACGCCGGCAGACATTGCCCGCCGCCTGATCGAGAAGGCGCAACTGCGCTCGATCCGCCTATCCGGCGAAGCTTTCGCAGCCCTCAAGGGCTTTCTGGTCATCGAGGCGCCGCTGGCCGACGCCGCAGCTTCCCTCGAAGCCTTCGCCGCCGACGCCGGCCTGCTGCTCGGCCCGGCGCTGGAGACGTTCAGCCGCCGCGCCGAGGCGCTTGCCGGCCATGGCCTGCCGGTCGAGACGATCCGCTACGACGCCGCCTTCGGCCGGCCGCTGGACTACTACACCGGCCTCGTCTTCGAGATCGGCCTCGCAGGGGCCGACCGCCCGCTGGTCGGCGGCGGCCGCTACGACAGGCTGTTGACGCTGCTTGGTGCCAGGACGTCCATTCCCGGCGTCGGCTTTTCCGTCTGGCTGGACCGCATCGCGGCGGCGCGGGAGGGTGCACGATGACCGTCACTCTCGCCCTCCCTTCGAAAGGCCGGCTGAAGGAGCAGGCGCTGGAAGCGCTGGCCAAGGCTGGGCTGGCCGTCGGCCTGCCTCAGGACGAGCGCAAGTACCATGCCCGCGTCGAGGCCTGCCCCGGCGTCGAGGTGGTGTTCCTGTCAGCCTCCGAGATCGCCGGCGAAATCGGCGCCGGCGCCGTCGACCTCGGCGTCACAGGCGAGGATCTGGTGCGCGAGACCCTTGCCGAGTGGGAAGCGCGTGCCGAGATCGCCGCGCGGCTGGGCTTCGGCCATGCTGACGTGGTGGTGGCCGTGCCCGAGATCTGGCTGGACGTCGACACCATGGCCGACCTCGATGACGTCGCCGCCGACTTCCGCCAGCGCCACGGCCGCCGCCTGCGCATCGCCACCAAATACTGGCGATTGACCCAGCAGTTCTTCACCGCCAAGCACGGCATCCAGGTCTACCGCATCGTCGAAAGCCTCGGCGCCACCGAGGGCGCGCCGGCGGCGGGTTCGGCCGACATCGTCGTCGACATCACCTCGTCCGGCTCGACCCTGCGCGCCAACCATCTCAAGGTTTTGTCGGACGGCGTTATCCTTCGTTCGCAAGCTTGCCTGGTGGCATCGCGCAAGGCCCGCACGGCGGCCGATGAGGCGCTGATGGTCGAGATCGCTGAGAAAGTGGCGAAGGCGGTGGGCTGAAGCAGGGCGCCGCCTCCTACCATAGCGCCATTGCGCCTTTGCCTTCCGGTGTTACGTTTCATTCCCCGCATGCGAAGGAGGAGCCCATGGCAACCGGAACCGCAACGCAGTCCATTGCAAGGACCGCTGGGAAGGCGGCCGAAACCTTCATCGCGCCGAGGGGTGGCATCGCGCACGTGTCGGGCGACCGCTCCGTGTCGCTGCTGCACAAGACGATTCCCCGGCAGTTCGCCGAGACGGCGCAGCGTTATGCCGACCGCGACGCCGCCGTCTTCCTCGGCCAGGACCGGCGCTTCACCTGGGCTGAGCTTGCCGAGACGGTCGATGCCTTCGCCGCCGGCCTGCTGGCGCTGGGGCTCGAAAAGGGCGATCGCATCGGCATCTGGTCGCCGAACCGCTGGGAATGGCTGGTCACGCAGTTCGCCACCGCCCGCATCGGCCTGATCCTGGTCAACATCAACCCGGCCTACCGCCTGTCGGAACTGGACTATGCGCTGAACAAGGTCGCTTGCCGGGCGCTGGTCACCGCCGTCAGCTTCAAGAGTTCGGACTATCTCGGCATGTTGACCACGCTGGCGCCGGAACTGGCGAAGGCCACGCCGGGCAAGCTCCACGCGAAGAAGCTGCCGTCGCTTCGGATTGTCATCCGCATGGGCGAGGAGAATTCGCCCGGCATGCTCAATTTCGGCGACGTGCTGGCGATGGGCGGCCGCGACGAGCACGAGAGGCTGGATGCCATCTCCGAGACGCTGGAGCCCGACGACGCCATCAACATCCAGTTCACCTCCGGCACCACCGGCGCGCCGAAGGGCGCCACGCTGACCCACGACAACATCGTCAACAACGGCAACTTCGTCACCTCCGCCATCAAGCTGACCGCCGAGGACCGGCTTTGCATCCCGGTGCCGTTCTACCACTGCTTCGGCATGTCGATGGGTTCGATGGGCTGCGTCACCAAGGGCGCGGCGATGATCTTTCCGGGCGAAGGGTTCGAGCCGGGCGCCACCTTGAAGGCGATCGAGGCCGAGCGCTGCACCGGCGTCTACGGCGTGCCGACCATGTTCGTGGCCATGCTCGATCATCCGGATTTCAAGGCTTTCGACCTCACCAGCCTGCGCACCGGCATCATGGCCGGCTCGCCGTGCCCCATCGAGGTGATGAAGAAGGTCATCTCGCTGATGAACATGCGCGAGGTCACCATCGCCTACGGCATGACCGAGACCAGCCCCGTCTCCTTCCAGTCGAGCACCGACGATCCGCTGGAGAAGCGCGTCTCCACCGTCGGCCGCATCCAGCCGCATGTCGAATGCAAGGTGGTCGATGCCGAGGGCCGCACCGCCGCGGTCGGCGAGGCGGGCGAGTTGTGTACGCGCGGCTATTCGGTGATGAAGGGCTATTGGGAGGACGCGGACAAGACCGCCGAGGCCATCGACCCGGACGGCTGGATGCACACCGGCGATCTCGCCACCATCGACGCCGAAGGCTTCGGCAACATCGTCGGCCGGGTCAAGGACATGGTGATCCGTGGCGGCGAGAACGTCTATCCGCGCGAGGTGGAGGAATTCCTCTACCGCAACCCCAAGGTGCGCGAGGTGCAGGTGTTCGGCGTGCCGGACAAGAAGTACGGCGAGGAGCTTGCGGCCTGGATCGTGCTGAAACCCGGCGAGACGAGCACCGAAGACGAGATCAGGGCGTTCTGCCAGGGCCAGATCGCCCACTACAAGATTCCGCGCTACGTCCGCTTCAAGGACAGCCTGCCGATGACCGTCACCGGCAAGGCGCAGAAATTCGTCATGCGTGACGAGATGAGCGAGGAGCTTGGCCTGGCGGAAGAAAGGACGGCATGAAAAAGGCCCCTCGCGGGGCCTTTTCCGTTTGCCGTGAGATACCGGCTCAGTCCTTCTCGAACACGCCGGTTTTGGCGACGATGCCGGCGATCGCGCCGCCGACCAGCGGGGCAACGATGTAGAGCCACAGCTGGCCGATCGCCACGCTGCCCGAGAACAGGTTCGGGCCGATCGAGCGCGCCGGGTTCAGCGAGTTGCCGGAAACCGGGATGAAGCCCAGATGCAGCGCCGCCAGCGTCAGGCCGATGATCAGGCCGGCCAGCATGTTCATGTGCTTGGCGCTGGTCGAGGCCAGGATGACGAGCACGAAGGTGAAGGTGGCGATCATCTCGGTCAGGAAGACCGAGGAGGTACCCCACTTCGCCGGGTCCCACGTCGTCGCCCCGAAGTTGGAGATCGGATCGCCGGCCTTGCCGGAGACCATGATCCACAGAGCGACGGTCGCCAGGATGGCGCCGACGATCTGGGCGATCCAGTAGGTGATGACGTCCTTCGCCGGCAGGCGGCCGGCGAGGAAGAAGCCCAGCGTCACCGCCGGGTTGAGATGCGCGCCCGAGATCGGGCCGATGGCGTAGGCCGCCGCAACCAGGCCCAGGCCGAACGCCAGGCCGATGCCGATCTGGCCGAGCGGCAGCGCGGTGCCGAGATCGCCCGTCACGATGGCCGCGCAGCCGATGAACACAAGCAGGAACGTGCCCAGCACTTCCGCGAGAAACAGTTTCATTTTTCCCTCTCCTCGTATGGATGTCGCCACGCCGTCTCGGCCCGCGAATCACAGGCGGAAGGATATGTCGGCCCTTGCAGGTTGCAAAGCGGGTGCGATGCACCCCGGCGGCATGGATGGTGCGCTTGTGAAGTCGGGCCGCTGCCGCTACAGCGGGGCCGGATCAACCGCGAACGGCAGGAACGATGCGACTGGGCGGAAGGCTGGCGGCAGCCATCGAAGTGCTGGAGGACATCGGCCGCAGGCACCGCCCGGCGGCGGATGCGTTGCGGGACTGGGGCCTGTCGCACCGCTTCGCCGGCGGCGGCGACCGCGCCGCAATCGGCAACATCGTCTATGACGCACTGCGGCGGCGGCGCTCCGCCGGCTGGCTCCTGGATGGCGATGCGCCTCGCGCCCTCGGCTTCGGCGCCCTGCTTCTGGAATGGGGCCAGACGCCGCAGAGCCTCAACGCAGCGCTCGAGGGCGACAAGTTCGCACCCGAACCGCTTTCGCAAATGGAACTCGCGGCGGCGTCCCGCTCCCTGCTCGACGCGCCGGATGCCGTGCGCGCCGATTGCCCGGACTGGTGCGCGCCGCTGCTGGAAGGCGCTTTCGGAGCCGACTGGGTAGCGGAAGCGGGCGCCCTTGCCGCGCGCCCGCCGCTCGACCTGCGCGCCAACACGCTGAAGGTCGGCCGAGACAAGGTGCTGGCCGAACTGGGACTTGCCGAGGCGGGGCCGACCGCGCTGGCGCCCGACGGCATCCGCATCCCGCCGATCGAGGGCAGCGGCCGCCATCCCAACGTGCAGGCCGAGCCGGCTTTCCAGAAAGGCTGGTTCGAGGTGCAGGACGAGGGCTCGCAG